>JAZNXD010000001.1:0-1544 GCA_045593685.1 Candidatus Enterousia sp.
AAACCCATTGTGTTTTTGGAAAAATTGTCGGTTCGTCCGGACGACGTAATGGTACAGGGCGACCGGGCCGCGATGGGCAAGTTGTACCGGGTGCAAAAGATGATGGCCAATTTTGAACATTTGAAAGCGTTGGCCGAAACCGCCGGGATTCCGTATGTCATGGTACACCCGGCGTCGTGGCAAACAAAACTAAAATTGCGCGTTCGCGGCGTCCGCGAAGAAAAGGCTGAAAGAAAAAAGCGTTACCAAGAACATGCCGCAAAACTTTACCCGGGCGTTAAGGTAACATTGTGGAACGCTGATGCGCTTTTAATAATGCACTTCGGCCGTTGGGCGTTGGTTAATGAACCGAAATGGGTCAAGTCCAATTTACCGGAACGTGAATACCAAAAGTTGTTTTAATATGAAAAAAGAAATTGAGGTTATCGGGAAATATAAATCAAATTCCCGCGCATCGCGTTTTTATATCGAATCTTGCACAGTTTTTGGCCAAAAAAGAACCGCCCCAAGAATGGATTATACAAAAACACAATTGGCGCGAATCATTAACCCGATATGGTCACAAATTATGTATAATAATAAAAAAATGAAATTAACCGTTACAATCGAAACCGTTGAAGAATGAGAACAAGCGAATACCAAAAGTTGTTTTAATATGGATAGAAACGAAACCGTAACGCGGTCCGAATTAACCCATTATTACGATAAAAACGGCCGCCGTGTAAAACTTGGCGATTGGATTTGTTTTCTTTGGTGGGTTCCCTGTTGGGGTGGAATGCAACGCGAAAAATACATATATGGCCGAATCTTGCGCCGCCACGGCAAATTGATATTCAAATACCGCGATTTTCTTGTAAAGGATGGCGAACAATATAACGGCCCGCGATACCACGAACGCCGGTTGGATGCGCTTAATTTCGATTCAACAATGGATTGGGAAATTATGGACGATATTTGCCATTATGGTATTTATATGCCCGCGAAATATGAATAAAATTGTTTTGATATGATACGCCGATATTGGATTGTTAGTTGTGACTATTGCGGCCGCGAACATCGGTTTAATGGTAACACGAAACCGACCGACCAACAGTTAAAAGAATCCGGCATTGTCGTTTGTGGACCGAATACGCATTATTGCGACGAACGATGTGCCGCCGATGCAAACCACGACGCAAATGTGAACCGTGCCGGTAACTTGAAACAATTTCAACCCGGGAATTTATTTGAACGGAAATAATATGCCAACAAAGGTTTTTACGCTGATGGGCGGCAATTGCCCGTTCGGCAAAGGATGCGAAATCGATTCGCCAAGTTGCCGGAAATGCGAACATTTTTACCGGACCGGAACCGGGACGTTCTTTTGGTGCAAACACCCGGACGCACACAAACCGGCCGAAATCGCACAACCCAAGCGTAAAAGAGGACGCCCGCCCGGAAAGACCGCCAAAACCAAGAAAAAGACGACCCGAAAAGGGCGCACCCCGAAAAAGGCCATTTTGCGGCCCGTAAAGGTCATTAAACAAGAAATTAAATAAAATGTA
>JAZNXD010000002.1:0-4306 GCA_045593685.1 Candidatus Enterousia sp.
TAACAGAATCATTTGCTTTGAACTGATTTCTGAACTCCCCGACCGCCAAAAATTCCCATGGCGGTTTAATTTTTTCATGGAGAGATTGTGCGGTTCGGCTTTTTAATTTTTATAATTTTCCCATTTATGGCATCGGCAAATATATTGCCGTTGGATGATGCATTGCGTGCTACATACACCGCATGCGTGGGTATTGATGATGAATTAGCCGACTTGAAAACAATGGCCGGAATAAATACTGCAATTACATCTGTTGGAACGGCGGCCGGTGTCGGCGCAACTGTAACGGGGTTCGTAAAACAATCCAAAGACAATCAAGCCGAAGAATTGGAAAAACTTATCAAAGAACTGGAAGAATTAGAGAAAAACGCAATCTATCCCACAGATGCCGAACAACTGGCATTTCTGGCAGAGTTTGAACAATCCTATGACATTGCAATCAAAGATATAGATGGCGCACAGGCCGAGTTAGATAAATTAACCAAACAATCTAAAAAACTGGGCAACTGGCGTACCGGTTTAATGGCTGGCGCAACTGCAACCAATGTGGCTGGTGCAATTATTGCCGGCACAAACAAAGTAGATGGCGACCTGCAAACACAAATAGATAACTGTATTAGCAATGTCAAAACCCTGCAAAATTCTATAATGCAGGCACGCCTAAATGGCGAAGACGTATCTGAGGCACAGTCTATCGCATCCGCCTGTGGCGAATACGAATATGTTGATGTGTCCAAGATAAACAATCGTGCCAAGGGCGCAATGATTTCATCCACCGTTGGTGCCGCGACTGGATTGGCCGGAACCGTCACATCCGCAATGGCAAATACGGACAAAACACGCAACGACAATACAGAATCCGGCAAGCAAAAAGAAAAGAATCTAAATACTGCGGCAAATGTACTGGCCATTGGAACAACCGCGGCATCCGCCACGGCAACCGTATTCAATGCAACACAGATAAGCGCAATTAAAAAAGTGGCCGCAGTCGCCGAAAAATGTACGGGGGTATTGAAATGAAGAAAATAGCCCTGACATTATTAACCCTGTTTTTGATAACACCATGCTTGGCGAACATACATATAAATCCATCCACGGTGGAATCTGTTGTCAAAGAATTCGTGCCGGCCGACAAAGTGGTTTCTGTAATCAGCGAATACAACAACCAACTAAAACAATCCAATGGCACAGGTATATCTGCCCAAAAATTATGGAACATTTGCGCTATTGCCGGTTGGGACATAAAAAAGCCAAACGGCAAATCACAATGTCAAAAATTTGTAAATGCGCTGGTAAAAAAATCCAGCATTAAGTTCTATCATGCCTGCGCCAAAGAAAACAAAGGCAAAGCCGGCTATATATGTGTTGATGATTTCTTTACAAACAAAATCTATGGCGGAACCCAAGTCAATTTGACCCCAGGTCAAACATTGGCCAAGGAATACGCACGCCTGAAACATAATGACAGTACGGTTCAATGCAGAAACAAATTTGACCCAGGCACTTTGGACGATACCCTGATGTGCACGTCCCATAATAAAAACGCTTACTATGAATTCGTTTTTGACGATTTAGAAGAACCAAAAGATAAAACAATCCAAGACAGTGTTCAAAACGCAATCTGTCGTATGTATGATGCCAAACCAACCACGGCCGGCTGTACACCTAACACTCCAATTTGTTGGGGGTCTTCTTGTGCGGCGGACAGTGCAAAATGTGCAAAAATAAACCAATCCATGGCAAAATTTGGATATTCTGCCACATACAAAAACAACAAGTGCGAAATCAATTTCAACAGTATAAACGACAAAAGCAAACTAAAAACCGCATACGGCATTGATAATTTTGTATTCTGTCATGGCATTCAGGTTGCAAATACCCCCAATGTTGAAACATATCTGAAACAATATGTTGCCGAACGCGCAGGTGTATCGGCATCATCTGTAAAATGCGATTCTGGGTTTAATACATATACCGGAACGGGATGCACACGAAACGGCATAACCGATTTAAAAGACGACATAAAAACATGTCATGTTGGCAACAATCAAATTGATTTTGTTTTTGATGATATAAACGAAAAATGGAAGAAAACCGTAGAGGGCGGTGTTCAGGGCATGTCCTGTGTTGTGTCGGGTGGCACATACAGTGGCGAACGTTGTATCGGCCTGGGCGAACAACAGTGCAACATCCTGCGCCAATCAAATTTGAAAGAATGCCCCGAATGTAAAGCCGCAAAGTGGGATAAGGATACAGAAAGTTGCATATTGCCATCATCTGCAGATGCACAAAACCTGCAAAAAGGTGTAAATATCACACTAATCGCCGGCGGCGTAATCGCAGGCGTTGTCATTACCGTTGCAACCTTTGGCGGATTTGCCGCAACCGCTGCTGCCGCAGGTGCCGTTGCCACCGGCACAGCAACCGCAGCACAAACGACTGCAATTGTTTTTACAAGCCTTGAAGCCATTGGTGGTGTTATTGAACTAAACCAACAATTCAAAATCAACGGTATTGCAGACGATTTCTTGGTGGAAAGTAATAAATGTAAAAACGCAACGTGTGCCAAGAAAATGCTGTCGCAAAACCTGCAACGCATGGCAAATTATGCCAACGACATGACCGCGGCCGAGGCGGACGCAGTTGACAGCGAAATGGCACGTCTGGCAAACCTTATTCCAGACGATGACGAAATCTGGGCAACAATGTTGGTAAATGGTACCAACATGGCGGATAATAAACTGGGGTTCTTTGATACCGATTCCTGGGAACCGGAACAGGTCTGGCGTGCGGTTGGTATTGGCCTGCAACTGACATCGTTGATAACCGGTATTACCAAATGGGCAATATCAAAATCCAGCCGCGTTGTAAAAAGCACAGCCGCAATAAAACAGAAATTCACACGCGCCATACAATCCATAGACAATGCCCCAGAATCAACACTGCGCGCCAAACGTCTTGCATTAAAACAACTAGCAAAAAATGGAAAGAAAGTAAGCATTGCAGATGATGTAATTGTTGTACCCAAAGGGCAATTAGCGGCTGAATTCCACGGATACAATACCATAGAAACAAATACCGTAGTTGGAATAAGAACGGCAGGACTTTCTGACGAAATATTATTTGATGTACCAAGCCAATACCCGAAATTTAATAAAGTTGAATCCTTCTTGAATCAAAATGGCTATAAAATTTCCTCATATCTAGACAATCAAGCAAAAGCAGTATATGAGTTTGACGTTGTCCCTCAAGATGTTGGCTTTATAGATGAATTACTACAAACAAATGGCTTCAGATACAGCAAAAAAGGAAATACTTTTATTCTCACAGAATCTGATTTGGCTCAATCTTTTCCACAATATGCACATCTAGAAAATCCAATCGTATCCAAAATCATTCAAGATACTGGTGGCTCTCAAGACATAAATCAAATCCTGCAAAATCAAAGCATTAGCGTGGACGACAAACTTAATTATCTGGATGCTAGAGCAAAATATTCAAAAGCATTATCTGGAACAGTTCAAAATACAGATATAAAGAAATATGCCTCAACGATGTACGATGAATTTGTACATATTATTGCAAATGATGCTACATTATCAAAACAAATTATGAATTTCGACCATTTGTCTGATGCCGAAAAAATGACGTTTGCAAGCAATCTGACAAAAAAATATAACCAAACGAGGGGCTGTACTGGACTACAATGTTCTTATGGTATTGTAGACGGGGCTGATGCCCATCAACTAAATGGAGTAATGGAGTTTAATTCCGGAACAACCAAGCACTTATCTAGAGACCAATTCGTAGAATTGATAGCGCACGAGAATAACCATTGGCTAGATGAAAATGTTTCTGGGTTCTTAAACCAAAGACAAGCAACAATAGCAAACAATACAGTGGGCGGGAATGCACTAGGAGATGATATCGCATACAAATCTAATCTTTCAGAACAAGTCTCATATAGTATAAGCGAAGAATTTAGCAAACATTCTATCATCGATGATATTTTAAATAAAATGCCAGAACATATTCTTATGAAATTACAATAACCCCAACCAAACATCCCATATATTTTTCTCACAACTATTGACAAATCATAATTCTGTGCTATACCTATAAGGGTAAGACGGGGGATACGGATGTTTCGGTTCCCTGCGGACAGATTCAGAAAAAACGGAGCAAAAAATGAAACAGGAAATTTACGATATTGCATCTGCATTTATCACAGACAAAGATGTCCAAATTTCAACATTTGGTTTTAATGGGGATATAGGATACACTTTTACTAAATACGGTTTGGCAG
>JAZNXD010000003.1:0-16063 GCA_045593685.1 Candidatus Enterousia sp.
ATCTTTTACAAAAACAACAATTAATCCGCACGCGATTCACGCGCATTACCTGGGTTCCGGGGTCGGGCCCCGGAATGACATAAGTGCTTAATTTTTTTACAAAAAACTCTGTCATCCCGCGGCTGAACCGCGGGACCCAGGTAATATCTTCCCTTTGTCATCCCCGCGCCCCCTCTTTTGTCATCCCGCGGCTGGACCGCGGGACCCAGGTTTTGCTTTTTTCAATTTTTGTTCACAAAAATTGTCATCCCCGCGCAGGCGGGGACAGGGTCTATAAAATCACCCAACCACCTTTTGGCCGCATCGCACACACTTTACACCACCCCATAAAGAAATTATCATCCCACGGCTGGACTTTCACCCCCCCTCTTTTGTCATTCCCGCGCAGGCGGGGACAGGGTCTATAAAATTACCCGACCACCTTTTGGCACGCGTTTCACGCGCATTACCTGGGTTCCGGGGTCGGGCCCCGGAATGACATAAGTGCTTAATTTTTTTACAAAAAACTCTGTCATCCCACGGCTGGACTTTCGCACCCAGGTCATATTTATCTTATCCCCACAAAAAAACACCCGCGGTTGCGGGTGTTTTTGTCTTCCATCATCTTTTATTGGATACCGACGCGGAACTGGTCCCCCCAATCGGCAACAACCTGGCCACCGATGGTACATTTCAAATCTTCAAAGCCATTTTCAACCTGGTTTTTCTTGACAACGTTACTGGTGATTAATCCACCGGCGGTTCCCAACACAACACCCGCCACCGAATCGGACACCAAACGCGATGTATTAAATTTACCTTCGTCGTCTTTCCACACACTGACCTTGAACCCTTCGGCCATACCCGACAAATTACTGTGTGCATCACGAATTATACGAATTGATACACGTAACCTATCCGCCCCGTCATCAACCTGCGGTGGTTGCTCAGAAGAACCAACACATTTTTCATCAACCAACGCCTTCAATTCATCATACAAACGCAAGAAAACATCATTATTCACCGCTTTTCCCGCACAATAGGCCAACAAACCATCTATTTCGGCCAAAACCTCTGTCTTGCCTGCACATTGCGTCTTCCATCCCTGAACACGCGCCAACAATGTGGCATCACATTGTCCAGATGGCACAACCGGCTGGCTATTATCAACCTTGCATATCCATTGGTTGTTTTCTTTGGTAAATTCTCCACCATTTACACATTGGCAAACCTGGGCGCCACGATCCCAAATTGTCTCTTCTTTCGGCTTGGCGCAGCACGCCTTGCAAACCTCGGACTTACAAACAGACGAATGACACTTTCCAACCACACCCGGATTCGTCCCTCCTTGCTTCTTTTTTTCTTTACAGATCACCTTATCACCAGTCGCAGTATCAGGCTCCCACCCATCTGCACAACTTATCACACCATACAACCAACTGCCTTTATCAGAACATCTTTTTACACAAGATGTTATTTTATCACCCCCCGCAAAATCCTTAAAATACTCCTTACACTTTTCCAAATCTGCCGTCAACACAGTTCCAACTGGACTACCATCACATGTCACCACAGATGCACTATCTCCGCCCCCTGATGAACCATGCGGATAAAAACAAAAACTATCCGATATATAATATCCACTCACCACATACTCGTTATAAGCGCTTTCAGGAACATATATGTCATTCGAACCAACCGGGTTTACAACTCGCATCCCCTTGGTCGAAGAACATTTTTTTAACCCCGTACTACCAATCGCATCCCATGAATTTCCACCGCTAGATGAACATTGATATAACCAACCATCTGTTCTTAGATTTCCTTCATGATAATGAGGCCCCGTCACATAAACCTGGGTTCCATTATCACAACCATTTGTACCCATATGACCACAGACCAAAGCCTCACCATTGGAATGGTTATAATTCGCAATATTCACAAACAAGTATTCATTAGATTTCTTAATTGTAAACGGACCAATATCTTGAACCTTACAATTATACGTCGCCCCCCATGCACCCGACATGGCGCCACAGATTAACATCGACAACATCAGAAATTTTTTCATATTCCCTTCCCCTTGTTATATATCACTATCACGACAATTTTATCACATTTTAACACACTTTCCAAACATAAAAACGCCCGATTGGGCGGTTTTTATCTGCATTCTTCAATCAACTGTTGAATCTGGGCCGCCAACACCAGGTCCGATGCACCCTGCTTTTCAATCTGCTTGATTGCATACAAAACCGTTGCATGATCACGACCACCAACAAAGTTACCAATTTCCGATAATGACAACTGGGTCGCACCTTTTAAAACCACCATCATCATCTGACGCGCCAAGACCAGGTTACGACTGCGACCCGCACCACATACCGCATCATATGACACACCCAATTTTTCACACATCATTTTAACCATGGCAACCGGTGTTTTTGCAACCTGTAATGTATCGGCCAACAAACGTGTCGCCACCGCCATATCAACCGACGTTCCCATCAAATCTGCATATGTTTTGATTTTTGTCGCAATACCCGCAACCACATGACCATCATTTGCCATACGACCCGCCAAGGCATTTGCAACATCCGCCTTGACCCCCGCACGCATCAACATAACAGATTTTACATGTGCATTTGGTGCCACCACATCCGCAACCAGGCCCGATGCCAACAAACTTTGCGCATGGCGATCAAAACCCGTCAAATTACCCGGCATTGCATTTGCCGTCAAAACAATATTTTTACCCGCATTGCGCAAATCAACGATTAATTGCAGGAATTCTTCGGTCGATGCCTTTTTTCCGGACAAAGCCTGGACATCATCCAAAATAAATGTATCACAATTACGACAATAATCCTTGAACGCGAAAACATTATGTTCCTTTAAACTGCGTGTAAATTCGGAAACAAACTGCGCGCCGGACATTTTGATAACACGTGCATTTGACGCACCCGCAATGCAATCGACCAAATGTGACTTGCCACATCCCGCCGGTCCATAAATAAACAGCGGCGAAAACGCAACCGCACCCGCCGCCAATTTTTTGCATGCCGATACAACAAACAAATTTTCATCCGCCACAACAAAGGAATCAAAAGCAACAGTTGCATTTTCAACCGCCGCCGGTGCATAAACCTGGGTATTATTGTCATTTGCAACCGGTGCCACAGATGCCTTGGCCGCACCACGCACAACAACGGATGCGCCCAATCCAAATTCCGCCGCCACGGCCGCGATAGTTCCGAAATGAACACTGTTGATAAAATCTGCGGAAAATTGATTTTGTGCGCCCAAAACCAACACACCATCAACAACATCTGCGCTCAAAGGTGCAATCCAAGAAGTATAAGATGCTGCATCAATTTTTGCGGCAATGGCCCCCTTGATTGAATCTGGGTTTGTCATTTGTGTTTTTGCCGCCATTGTCTGCATGCCCTTTTCTCCTTTTGCTTCCCCTGTCAAAAGAGTTTTCAGATTGTAAAAACCACCCCCGCAAAACGCCATTTTCCGATATTTCTATCATCCATGGTATTTTTCGATTTTAAACTCTCTCTCGCGTTTTTATTAAAATGTTATGGATTAATTTCATTTCTTTTGAAACAAAACCAACCCGCTTTTTTTTGATTACCTTCTTCTCGTTTTGGATACGTCAAATAAGTTAAAACATTATTTCCCGTTTACAAGTAATTCTTGCCCCAAAAAAGCACTTTTATTTTTTGACAACGATTCGTTTTTTCGCCCGTTTTCCGCCCTTTGTATATACAGTGTATAGACAATATTTTTATCACGCACGAACATATCCGCCATCAACTTTGCGCACAAAACCCTGCAATTCTAAAACAACCAACTCGCTTTTTATTTCCGAAATTGATTTTTTGACAATTTCTGCCAATACAGATTCTGATACGGGAATTGTTCCTATTGCGTCAATCAGATTATTTTCCGTATCAATTTTTTTTGATTTTTTTATCGACTTTTTATCCGCGCCAAAAAAATCATCCGGCCCCATACACAGATGCGCCACCCCATCCCGAATCAGTGAATTTGGCCCCATCGCCCGTAAATCTGCGGGGTGCGACGGAATTGCCCAAATTTCACGTTCCATATCCGCTGCGAATCGTGCCGTTGTCATAGAACCCGATTTTAAATCTGCTTCGCCCAGGATTAATTTTTCCCCCAATCCTGCGACCAATTTATTACGCATCACAAAATTTGTTGCAACCGGCACAAATCCAACGGGCATTTCACTGATAACCGCGCCCCGTTCCAATATTTCATAATACAGCGATTCGTTTTCCGTCGGCCAAACATAATCCACCCCACCGGCCAAAACCGCAATCGTCACCGCCCCGCCATTTGCACGCAGGGCACCACGATGCGCCGCCGTATCCGTACCGATTGCCATCCCCGACACAACCGCAACCCCATTTTCGGCAAACCTTTGTGCAATATCCGCAACCAATCCCATCCCCGCGGCGGTTGCATGTCGCGTTCCAACAATGGACACCATCTGTGCCCCCAATGCCGCACGATTTCCCCGCACACTTATCACCGGCGGATGATTTTTGACCCGCCGCAACATATCCGGATACAAATCATCCGTATCGCATACATAATATATGTTATTACGCGTGGCCAAATCCATTTCATGCATAACCGAATCGCGCAATTCCAATCCAACATTTAAAAAATCAACCACGGCTGCCGGCGTTTCGAAACGTCGCAACAAATCATTATAACGCGCGGGTCCAATACCGGGCGTACGCAAAATTAACAACTTATTAAATATGTCTGACATACCGGCACCATACAACAAAAGAAAAGTTGATTTCATTAAAAAATCCCGCATTGCGGGATTTTTGTTTAACCGGCCATATTAAATATGCCTTTGAACTCTTCACACATTTCGCGCAAATCCTTGTCTTCGCCCATGGCATTGACAACATGATCTTTGGCACACTCGTCCTTTAAATCACGCAAATGGCGCATAAACTTTTTATATTCGGCTTCGTTATCTTTTTTCAACACGGCCAACTGACTGCGCAACAGTTCATCGCCTTCCAATGCCCTTTGTCCCTGAACCGCGCCACCAATCAACTTATTTCCAAACAATTCCATGGCACCAACACCAACGGCCGCGCCACCAACCGCGCCACCAACGGTCGCCCATGTACGTGCAGATTTTTTTGCATCCAAGATACGTTTTTTCAACACGTCATAATCCGCCCATGCACCACATGTAATACTTTGCCCCATTTCATAGTATTTAACCGGGACATCCGCCACACTAATACGTGCATCATTTGATTTCATTTCAACCTTAACAAAACAGGTATTATTTTCCGGATTTTCAACATCTTCGACCATTGTTGAATAATTATTCAAATTGCTGTAACGCGACGCCCAAACAAAGGTATTCCCAATCCCAATATTATTTGCAATACATGCACCACGTTCTTTTTCGCGCATATCTTTTTTTGGCACCGAAATCATCTCTTCCGGGGTAACGGCCAAATCGGCACTGACATTATCGGTAACATTACCATCAACCTTGACACTTGACTTTTGTACCACCGCCGAATCGGGTGCCATTGTTGCCGTCATTGAAATCTGATTTTTGGACGCAATACCCGCACGTTCCTGTTGATACTGGGGTTGTTGATGGCTTGGGGCCATCTGCGCCGCCATAGACTGACGTCCACGTCCCTGGGCCGGTGCGCCATATGGTGCCGCAATCGCCGGCATAACCAAAACAGATAAAACAATAACTGAAACGAAATTTTTCATCCTTCTCATCCCCTTGATATTTTGAACCAATTATATCACAAAATCGCACAAAAATAAAGCACAAATAAAAAAAGCGGGAAAAATCCCGCATTTTTTTATTTTTTCCACTTCCACTCTATCTTGGATTCCTTGCCGGCAATCAGTCGCTTGATATTTTCGCGATGGCGCCACATACACAACAATCCAATCGCCAAAAACGCAAACCCGACCGGCACAGATATTGCAAACCCCAACACCGGAATTAAACAGAAAACAATAACCGCCCCAAACGAAGAAATCCCCGATGTTAATGCAACGGTTAACCACTCAATCCCACAAACGGCAAAAGACAAAGGACTGACCGCCAATAATACGCCAAACAAAGATGAAATCCCCTTGCCCCCCTTGAACCGCAACCAAATTGGATAGCAATGTCCCACAATCGCGGCAAAACCACACCACGCACCAAACGCATCACCACCCACATACCGTCCGACAAAAACCGCCGCAATCGCCTTGGCCATATCCAAAATCCACACCAACCCCGCCATACGTAATCCACCGACCCGCATAACGTTTGTGGCACCGATATTACCACTTCCCACCTTGCGCAGGTCGCCCTTGCCCGCCATTTTGGTCAGGATTAAGCCCATTGGAACACTGCCCAGCAAATAAGAGATAATAATTGCAATTATATAAGTCATGTTATTTTTCCTTGATTTTATGTTTCTTTTTTATAAAATAGCAAAATCAAAACAAAAATAAAAGGAAAATAACGTGGCAAATCATAAGTCATCTGAAAAAAGAATTTTGGTAACTGCCAAGAAGAACGCAATCAACACATCCCGTCGCAGTGTTGTTAAAACCGCGACTAAAAAGGCATTGGTTGCAATCGAATCTGGCGACAAGGCTGCGGCAACAACCGCTGCCCGCAACGCAGAAAGCAAGATTATGAAATCTGCCGGCAAAATCATGCCGAAAAAGCGCGCCGCGCGCAAGATTTCACGTCTGGCGAAAAAGGTTGCCAAAATGGCATAATTGCCATTTCGAAAATACAAAATCCCCCGATTGGGGGATTTTTTATTTACGCCGTTTACATAAAATCATTGCCATACCATTGGTGGTAATTTTTTCCAACACCCTGTCCGGTATCAATAATTTTCCACATTCTATACGCAGTATCTGACGTCGTGTTAAACCAAATATGCGTGCGCAATCGTCGCTTTTTATCCCCAGTTCACGACGTGCTTTGCGGAAATATTGCCCAAAGTATTTTGTATCAACCAATATTACACTCATTTTATCCTCCGATTTTTGTTAAACAAAAAACCGCACACAAGGCGGTTGGAGGTTAAGAACTATTCGTCATAGTGCTGTTTATTTATATATATCACAGCCCCCCAACCAATAATTGATTGAGGAAATGTTTAATGTCATTCCTGACAGACGACGAGGTTCTTACACCCCACACCGGTTTCCCAATGCAAATTCATTATACGCAAAACGAACCCAAAACGCAATTAATAAGATAAACAAAAGATAATGGTACAAATAAAAACAAAGTGGAAATCCTGATACGCAAACACCGCCCCAGAATTCCCACTGTTATTTTAAATATCACGCCTGATTTTATTTCTAGTTCAGCGGCGCCCCCCAGTGCTGCTGAATACTGCGTTCAACATCCATTGGACTAATCAAAACCTGTGGAGTCAATATAACAACCAACACTTCGCGTGTGGCGGATGTTTCGCGCGATCCC
The DNA here is from genome assembly GCA_045593685.1 of Candidatus Enterousia sp. Lineage (GTDB taxonomy): Bacteria > Pseudomonadota > Alphaproteobacteria > Rs-D84 > Rs-D84 > Enterousia. The sequence goes on from JAZNXD010000003.1 coordinate 7,517, forward strand.
GACAAAGCCATAAAGTCCGGATCCCCCAAACCATAACGGGTATCTTCACTGGTTTGTTTTTCAAAACCCGACACAACCAACATTTGGCCTGATTCCATGATGACTTCCTGCATAAAACTGCGCTCTTCAACTTCGGGCAGTTGTAATGTCACCTCGCCGATTGTTTGGGTCGACATACGCAGCAATTCGCGCACCGACATACGGAACAACAATAAAATCTTGCCATTTTCCAAAACATTTGGCAACAACTGCATTGTGAAACCGGTTTCCAAATCGTCCTGGTCAACGGTGCTGGATTCAACGGTTGTAAAGTTACGCGATTCAAAACGTTTAATGTATCCGGTTGTACGTGTATTACTTACCGGCGCGACACGATTTGAACGCGTTGTCACACCAACATTTGTTACCAAAGACACCTTGCCCTGCTTGGCCAACGCTTCGATAAGTGCATTACTGCCCGCCGCACCCGACAGGGAACCGTTCATAATCTGATCATTTGTATACGCCCCCTCTACAACGGAACCATTTTCCAGGTGCGTCGCACCGGTCAGGGCAGACACCGTATTCGACAAAACTGCAATATTCATGGAACTGGCCTCGGTCGATGCCAGATTGTTTTTTGGGTTTGCCACAATATTCAATCCTGATGTCGAATTAATCGCCGCCGCCAAATTCAAACCAAACGCAGAATCGTTTGAAATCGTAACCTGCAAAACCTTGACATCAATGGTAATTAACTGGCTCAGGCGCTTGTTCTGACGTTCAATATATTCACCCACACGCGACAACACAGATGGCGATGCCGTAACGGTAATTGTTCCCAAACTGCGTGAAACGGTAAAGTCCGCATTTGACGATTTCCCAATAATCGACGCGATTGCACTTTCAACTTCGTCCCACTCTTTCAGCGTAGAAGCCAAAGATACTTCATTTGTGTCATCCGTCGACACAGATGTCTGATATGCGACCTCGGTCCCCAGGGCATACAATGTAAATGTCTTGGTTTCTGTTTCATAAAAAACAATAGAATTTTTATCATAATACCACAGCAAATCTAAATCCGTCGCAACCTGATTCAACAGTCCCGACAACTTGCCCGTATAGGCAATACTAACCTGCTTTTTCAACTTTTCTTCTGATACCTGGCCATCAATCTTAACCGGAATCCCCGTAATAGAATACACATCATTTGCCAAGACCTGTAACGACACCGGCTCATTTAATAATATGGTAACCCCCGTATCCGTTTCAAACTTGGCCGGCAATTTATTACGATGTTCCAATGTCACAGATTTATTCCCCAGCCAAACGCCTTCGGACATAGAAACGGTATCCCCACTGGCCACCTTGGCACGCGGATTCTTCGCCATTTCAAACGCATCATACGCATTAATAAAGTCCTGATCTACGGACGCCGCAACCTTGGCTGACTCGCGCTTGGCACATCCTGTAACGGTCGCCAATACAACCGCGAACAAAATTAAAGATTTCATTGGCTTTATCATAATTATACTCTCCTACGACATCCGTAATTAATTTTATTCCTGAGATGTTGAAATCACCAACACTCTATTACCTTTATAGAACTTTGCATATGGGATTGGTGTCGCACGCCCAAAGTTACGAACCAAGGCCGATGCCACATCAACAAAACGCCCCTTGAACACAGCGCTGGCCTCAATCGGATATTCACGTGGGGTCGTCCACACCAAATCCCAGCCCTCTTTATCACACCAAGACTGCAAAACCTCGCGCAGGGTCTGACCATTTGCCACAACCCATGATCGAACCTGGTCCGCCAAAACCGCCGGCGCTTCGGCATCCGCAGACGCATCCACCAAAATTTCAGACTCGGAACCTTCTGAAACAATCTCTTCAACAACGGTTGTTCCATCTTCGCGTGTCACTATACGCTTGCCATCGGCGGTCTTGCCTTCGATACGCATACCATTGCGTACTGCAAAGGCCTCGTAACTATCACCATACTTGCCACAATTTTTACGCCCACTGCGTGACATCGCCAAGACATTTCCACCATCATCTTCTAAAACCTCGCGATGTAACAACGGCATTTCCGAACTGTTATAACATTCGTCATCAAAGCCAACCGGAATCTGATTGCCATGCAGCATATTCGCCCCACCGGACCATCCCGTAAATTCACCACGTGGCGACAAATTAAAATTATTTTCCACGACTAAATCCGCACCAATCTTGGAAACAATGCGAATATTATCATCTTGCTTTTTCTTGGAACAAACACCATGTTCACACGACACTTCAACATCGGCATCCGACCCCGCCAAAGGCCACGCAGGCACCTCGACCGGCATTTGGTATGTGTCTTGCACATCAATTTGTGTTGTCTCGATCTGTTCATACTCGGCCCCATCGGCAATTCTATCCTGTTCATAAAACACCTCGGACGTGACGACCTGGGGCATTGAATTCGCCGCACGACAATAGCCCGCCGCGGCGGCAAACATCGCAACAATCAATATCTTACGGAACATAAAATTCTTCCTTTCCCTATAAAAATCTTACCTTTATAGTACTTATTATAACAATTTGACCGAATCTGTGCAAGACCTAAAACACACATAAATCAACATAAAAAAACCACCCCAAACACAAATTCACACGAATCGCCCAAAAAGATGCTATACTATTGACCGATAAACACACAAACACGAAAAAGGACCATCAAAGATGACAAACGCCCTGATATTTACACTGCTTGGATTAATAATTATACTAATTGGCGCAATGGGATTTTATATTTACCGCATAAACGCACGCTTTACATCATTAAACAAAACACTTGAACACCAATACAACCTGCTTGTCAAAATACAATCTGTGTTAAAGAACAAATCCGCCACAAACGCCGTCGCCGAAAACGCAGAAATGATTTACCAAGACCTGTTACAAAATCTGATACCCATCATGGCGGCCATTGACATAATGCCACGCAACACCCCCGAACACGCACTGTGGCGCGCCCTGGGTGGCATAATGGATGAATACGCCAAGAATCCCTTTGCCCTGGAAAAATTACGTCGCGCAATCAAACTTGATTCCGAGGTCGCACGCAGCATTGACAACTATATCCGTCGTGCAGATAATTTCTTGCACCATTTGACAACGACCGAACCAGATGGTTTACTGTCTAACACATTTACAGACGGCCTGTTGGGGCAATCACTTACCTTCTTTGCCCAGGCAAAACAACTGGCCACACAAAACAATTAAAAATGGAATTAAATGGCAAAACTGTGTGAAAATCTTATCCGCGAAATATCGTCACTTAGAAACGAACCCACATGGTTATTGCAATGGCGCATAGACGCACTTAACGCATGGAAACAGATGCGTGAACCACACTGGGGTATGATTGATTACGCGCCAATTAATTATGACGAATTAAATTACTATAATGAACCGACCCCCATTGATAATTCCGACCTGGAATCAACATACGATAAAATGGGACTGCCCGAATCGGAAAAACGCGCCCTGATGGGCATGGCGACCGACACCGTTATCGACAGCCGATCGGTCCACACGTCATACACGGCCGAACTGGAACGCCTGGGGATAATATTTATGCCATTTTCAGACGCCGTACAAAAACACCCAGATTTAGTAAAAAAATATTTGGGCACCGTCGTACCCGCATCAGACAATTTCTTTGCGGCCCTAAACGCGGCCGTTTTTTCCGACGGAACATTTGTGTACATCCCCCCAAAAACAAAATGCCCGATTGATTTGGCCAGTTATTTTAGAATCGAAACCGCAAAAATTGGACAATTTGAACGCACCCTGATTATCGCAGACCAAGGCGCCGAATTGACATATATGGAGGGTTGCAGCGCCCCCCGTCGTCCCAACCACCAACTGCACAGTGGCGTGGAGGAAATTATCGCAATGGATAACGCAACCGTAAAATACGCAACCGTACAAAATTGGTTCGCGGGCGATTTTGACGGCACAAAAAATAACGGTGGCATTTTAAACTTTGTTACCAAACGCGGCCTGTGCCATAACAACGCCAAATTATTATGGACACAACTAGAGGTCGGCAGCGCCCTTACCTGGAAATACCCATCTACAATTTTGCGCGGAAACAATGCGTACAGCGACTTTTATTCACTGTCAATTACCCGCGACGCACAAATGGCCGACACCGGCACAAAAATGATACACATTGGCAACAATTCTAAATCAAATATTGTTTCATACGGTGTTGCAACCGACGCGTCCACACAAACATTTCGCAGTCTGGTATCATTTACCGGCAACAACTGTACAAACGCATCCAAATGTGACAGTCGCCTTATCGGCAATCGCGCAACCGCAAACACAATCCCACGAATTGTACACGCCGGCACAAACAACCACCAATCGCACGAAGCATCAACCGGCACCATAGACCAAACAACATTAACATATTTAAACATGGCGGGACTGGACACAGATTCTGCAATCGCACTGATTATCGGCGCCACGGCGACACCGGTGCTGTCACGCCTGCCAATGGAATTTTTGGTTGAATCCAAACAACTTATTAAAATGGCTTTATCCAAGGACTAGAAACAATGTTAAAAATTGAAAACCTGAACGTTTCTTTTAATAGTAAAGAATTACTGACCGATATAGACCTGCATATAAAACCCGGGGCGCGGCACCTGCTTGCGGGACATAACGGTTCCGGCAAATCCACATTGGCCAAAACAATATCTGGCACACCCGAATACACCATAACATCGGGTAAAATCATTTTTGACGAACGCGATATAACCAATGAAAACACAACCACACGCGCATTGTTGGGGATATTCATGGGCGCCCAACATGTGCCCGAAATCCCGGGGCTAAGTGTAATCAGTTTTCTAAAACATTCCGCCATCGCCCATCATCATTTTAAAACGGGCCAAGACCTGTCCATGGGCGAATTTTTAACCAACCTGGACGCCGCACGCGAACGCTTGGACATTCCACGCGATTGGCTAAACCGTGCCATGAACGTTGGCTTTTCGGGCGGCGAACGCAAAAAACTGATGCTGTTGCATTTAATATTAACCGCGCCACGCCTGGCAATTCTGGATGAACCCGATTCGGGCGCAGATGACAACACCAAACAATTAATCGCACACATCGTAAACACCATGCCAGACACAACCTTCTTGATAATCAGTCATCAAAACGATTTTACGTCACAATTAAACCTGACAGACACAACAACTTTATCACACGGGAAAATTATGATAGAATAATAGCAACAATTTTTTTTGGGGGGGAACAGATGACAACAAACACAACATCAAAATTATCAACATGGCTTTTTTGGGCGCCACTCAGATTCGCAACAACCACGTTTCTTGCTGTAACCCTGACCGGAATATTATACATAATGATATCGGGCTTTATTTTCCCATCCACACCAATTCCGCAGCTCCCCCTGGGCATATTAACCACCCTTGTAATTTTATACTGTATTTATTTAACAGGGCGCAAACTATCACATGACAAATTGGACCAGGCATCATTTGTTCTGACCCATAACGCACAAACAATTTTGGGCGCATCACTCTTCATGATTTCATCATATATGATTATACGTAACATCAATGAAATTGCATTTAAATTAATGCTGTTAGAGGGTCAATCAACCACCCTTTTCATTTTAACAATGACACTATCCACAATCTTGTTGCTGTATATCCCCGGAATACTGATTGCAAACTTTTTTGCCAAATTCCGCCGTATACAAAGTTTTGACATACCAACATGGAAAATTATTTGCAGTTTACCATTTGGCTTTTCTGCGTTATGGATTCCGGGATACATGTTAAACAACACAACCAAATCGGAAAGACAAATCTCGACCAAGGCTACATGGTATAAAAAATTAACAGACCTTGTACTGTCCAACCCAACAAACACAATAATGACCTTTATTCCCGTAACACTTATGTCCGGATTTCTTTTCGGATTGTATGGGATACTTTTGACACTAACCTTTTCGCTGATCTTCGGAATATGGATGATAAAGGCTGGTCAAAAAAAATTCATAAAAAACATTGGCGGCCTATATGCATCAATATCGGTTATTATTAACCTGGTCTTAATCATAACCACAATTTGCATATTCAGGTTCACAACGCCCCCCACGCAAAGCATCCAAATAAACATTTCAGAAACACAACAAACAACAAATTACTAAGGACCCCAAAACATGATTAACATTATTGGCTTTATCGGCTTTATCTTTCTTCTTTGGATTGGTCGTTCTATATTCATCCCACTATTAATCGCGGCATTTTTGTGGTATCTGATGAACGCAATCTCAGATTATTATCGTCGTGCCCTGCCGTGCAAAAACCACCCCGGAATTTGCAAATATCTGTTTGATTGGATGGCATACATCGCAACATTTGCAACGGTATTTTTGGTCGGATATTTGTTCGCCACACAAATACGCCCCATGTTTTCAGAACTGCTGGCGGCACTGCCGGCACTGCAAACAAAATTAATTGACCTGGGCACCTATCTGTCGGATTCAATCGGCCTGCACTTTGATGCAAACATGATACCCAACATCACCAAGATAGCAACCGGGATTGGCGCATCTGTGGCGGGCATTGCGGCATCCATGGGCATGGTATTGGTATATATGATATTTATGTTTATCGAACAAAGTACATTTAACAAAAAATTTTCTGCAATGTTTCCCGCCCGCCGTCAATACAAAAAAATGCGTTTCATACTGGACAGCATTGATACCAACATGAAAAAATATCTTTTTGTCAAAACCAGCATTTCTGCCATCACCGGCGTTGCATCATACCTGTGGCTAGAAACCATAAACGTTGAATTTGCGGGTGTATGGGCATTTATCGTATTTATCACCAGTTATATACCAACCATCGGTGCGATTGTTGCATGCGGGCTGCCAATTTTATATTCGTTGGTATCGGCCCCCACATTACAGCAACCCATATTAACCGCCGTGGGATTAATTGGCCTGCAAATACTGTTTGGAAATATTATCGAACCCAAACTGACGGGAAAAACATTAAACCTGTCCACATTGGCCATATTAATTAATTTGGTTGTATGGGGCATGATTTGGGGCATAGCCGGCATGTTTTTCAGTGTTCCCCTGTTGGTTGCACTGTATATCATTTGCGCACAATTTGATTCGACCCGCCCCATTGCAATACTACTGTCGGCGGACGGACGAATCCCGGACAAAAGCGAAGAATAAAAATCGCGCTATACGCATAAAAACCGGGCATTATGCCCGGTTTATCATTGCAATCGCATTTTCCAATATCACACGCGCCGATTCAGAATCCAGGCGCATTTTCAAATCACGCACACGAACCCGCCCCATACTTTCCTGGGCGGAAACAGACGTTAAATTCTCTTCAATCATACAAATTGGCAAATTCGTTTTGGTCGCCAAATCCACAACAAATTCCCGCACCATTTTTGTCGTATCGGATTCCGTACCATCCGGATAAAGGGGCAGTCCAACAATAATTCCCACAACATTTTCACGCACCGCCGTTTCCGCAACCAAATCGACATGATTGACCGCACCGCGCTGTAAAACAATCGCATCACGCACAAAAACAAAATCGCGTGTCGGATCAGATACCGCGACCCCAATCCGTCGCAGTCCCCAATCAATCCCCAAAACACGCCCACTGCGCGGAAAAGCCTTGAAATCTGGTAAAATCATTGTATAATCCCTTTACTTTGTAAATATAGGATTGAAAATGGCATTTAGCAAGCAACAATTACAAAAATTCGCAGATTTGATTAAGATTGAAATCAGCCCGGAAAAACTGGAATCCATGAACATTGATTCCGTGGTTGAATGGCTGGATAAATTACAACAAATTGACACAACGGGCGTGACCCCAATGTTGAATCCGGCCGAACATAAAATACCAATGCGCGACGATGTTGTAACAGATGGCAACATCCGTGATTTGGTGTTGGCAAACACACCCGATAACGCGGGCACATCACGCGGATACTTTGCCGTACCCAAGGTTATGGATGGTGAATAAAGGGAACAAAATGTCAAATTCGGAAAAAAATATTCCTGTACACTTTGTGTCATACGAACCATACGAACACTTTCCGGACATCATTGCAACATTGGGCCACATTTCAGAAGCGGAACGGCAATCCTTAATGTCCGCATTTAACACCAAAACATCCGCACCCAATGCATGCATCCGCTCAATGACACTTGAATACTCGGACCACACGTTTTTTGGTCGCGTTCCCGGCAACTGTGATCGCTATCGTTCCCTGGAACTTAGCAATATGTTCTATTTCGATAAAATGCCACAATGCCAAAAATGTTCAAAAAACATAAAAGAAACAACTAAAATAAAACGATGCGCACGTAATTTAAAAGACGGTAAATGTGTCGACGAATTTATACGCAATACATTGGGTGCAATCTTATACCCACAACACTACGCGATGGAAAAACAAAAATAAAACAGGCACAACGATGAAACC
>JAZNXD010000004.1:0-19531 GCA_045593685.1 Candidatus Enterousia sp.
TCAGCGGTTATATATCCTGCATATTCAAATCGGTCAAAAGACCATTTTCCACAGAACTCGCAAGATTTGCTGTCTGCGGGAACACAGCCAATCAAAAATACACAAAATAAGACAAGTCTTTTCATACAATGCAGTATAAAAGATCTGATTATAAAAATCAATATATACCGCGTTTATACAGGTTCCATTCATTTTGTCTGCGGTTAATTAAACCTTTTGATACTTTTCCCTGGGTGCGATTCCACGCTTTCCATGCGGATTCCAAATCCGAATAAACAGAGCTATGAAAATTTGGATTGTTTATATATTTCACAACCGTAGAATTTTTGAAACCACTTGCACCAATATTATACGCCAAAGATACCAGGGCATCATATTGGGTTTGCGACATGTGTGCTGTAATATTATCTTGCACAGCGCGTTCTGCCGTGGCTATATCAGAACGTAATAATGCAATCGCCTGCCGTTCTGTGATTCCGTTTGTAAAATCTTCACCCGGCTTTACCAAATGCCCATAGCCAATTGTTGCACCTTTTGGTAAAGGCTCGTTTGGATTTACTGGTTTCTTCGTAGCATCATCATATATCACATGATTGCCTCGCTTGTCTAACACTCTATCTTCTTTACCTTTTAACCACTCAATACCTTTATCACTCATTTTCATATCACTTGCCTTTTGCGTTTCTGGCTTTTGGCCTTTATAAATCTTGCTGCCTATCTTCTTGCCATTTTTGTCCAGCTCTATTTCTTCAACGCAGCATCGACAATTTGGATGAACGGGACATGTTGGTATGCCTTCTTTGGTTTCATAGACCGTTCCATCATTCCCCGAACATTCATCGCAGGTATTTTCACCATGTTCGCTGTGCCATATCCATATCTTGGGCGCAATTTTGAATTCTGGAATATTCAAATCATAGGTTTCCAGACTGCATTTTGATACCTGACCGCCCGGCATTAAAACTTTGACCGGTATCGGCTCGCCAGAAACAACATATTCTTCAATGTTAAATTCGAACCCGATTGTTTCAAAGTAATCACCGTATGTGTCCAGGACATCTGCTTCTGCCTCACTTTTATCGGACTCAAACTCCGTTTCTATTTCATGCTGGGCTTTGTAGAACTGTTCCAATGTCATATCATACTCTGGGCACGTCATACGACCTGTGGCATCAAATTGTACTGTGCCGGGGTACAAGATGTTCATGTACCTTGTTGCACGTTTATAAGTTTCGCTGTTTTTATCACCGTATTCGGGCGATGATATCAGTTCTTGTAAAAATTTTGGTGTTTGCATTTTTTTCCCCATAAAAAAACACCCGCGTGTGCGGGCAATAAAAAAAGACGACCAATGTCGTCCAAGATATGCGAACATTATATCATAAAATACGAATTTTTTCAATTAAAAACGCCCCTGATGGGACGTTTTGTAATGGGGCGGATGACCGGACTGTATATTCCCATCTGTGGCGCGTCGCCACGATGGGCCCCTTTCACTACGCTGACGCTTCGTCCCGAACCTGCGGTTCTCGCCCGAACCGCCCTAAATTAAAAACGCCCCTGATGGGACGTTTTGTAATGGGGCGGATGACCGGACTCGAACCGGCGACATTTGGTACCACAAACCAACGCTCTAACCAACTGAGCTACATCCGCCATACTGAATCTGTATGGTGGAGCTGATCGGACTCGAACCGACGACCCCTTGCATGCCATGCAAGTGCTCTACCAACTGAGCTACAACCCCATTGCGCGATATATTCTATATTTCTTCTTGCCAAATGTCAAATCAATTTGCTAATCTTTTTTTATACCTTAAGGAGTTTATTATGGATTATCAAGTTTTAAAGGCAGAAGTAGAGCAAAAAACCGCACAAACATTGGAAGTTTTAAAGGGAGAATATGCCGGTTTACGTACAGGACGTGCGTCGGTGCACCTGTTGGATGCGGTGCGTGTGCCGGTCTATGGTTCAGAAATGCCGATTAACCAGGTTGCAACCGTTTCAACCCCAGACAATCAGACTTTGTCGGTCACCGTTTGGGATATTACAAACGCACCCGCCGTTGAAAAGGCGATTCGTGACTCTGGGCTGGGGCTGAACCCGATGACCGCGGGTGGCGTAATTCGCCTGAACATGCCGCCTTTGACCGAAGAACGTCGTCGCGAATTGACCAAGGTTGCCGGTAAATATGCCGAAGAAGCAAAAATTTCTATGCGCAATATTCGCCAGGATGCAATGGGAAAAATTAAACGCGCCGTTGCAGACAAAGAAATTTCCGAAGACGATCAGCGTAAATTTGAAGACGATTTACAAAAGGTCTTTGATAAACGTGGCACAGAAGTAGATGCCATGGCACGCGAAAAAGAAGCAGATATTATGTCTGTGTAATCAAGAAAATCATTAAATCAAATTCAGGAATAAATATATGTTAAAACTGTTTAAAAAGAAACAAAATGTGGTGACGGACAAGACATCTGTGCCACAGCATATCGCTTTTATTTGTGACGGAAACAGACGTTGGGCCGAAATGCGTGGATTGCCACCATTGATGGGACATCAGGCGGGTATCGCAAATTTTGAAAACCTGGTGGATTGGTTTATGAAGCGCGGCGTGTCAACGATTACGTTCTTTATCTTTTCAAGCGAAAACTGGAACCGCAGCAAGGAAGAAGTTGATTTCTTGATGGATTTGTTTTACACGGAACTGAAAAAGAACATGAAACACGCGGTTGAAAAAAATCTGCGGTATCGTGTGATTGGATCGCGCGACAGATTGCCAAAAAAATTGGCCGACATGTGTGATAAGTTAGAGGAATCTTCGGCGGAAAACACCGGCGGAACGGTTGCGTTTGCGCTGAATTATGGTGGCCAGCAGGAAATTATCGATGCCGTCAATGCCGCAATCGAGGCGGGCGAACCGGTTACCAAGGAATCCTTTGAAACGTTCCTGGATACGGGGGATTTGTTGCCAATCGATTTGATGGTGCGTACCAGTAATGAAAACAGAATTTCAAACTTTTTGTTGTGGAAATTGGCCTATGCGGAATTGTTATTCCTGCCGGAACATTGGCCCGATTTGGTAAAAAATGAAAAGTTGTGGAATCAGGTTTTGGTCGCGTTTAGTAAACGCAACCGCAGATTTGGGGGCGGAAAAAAGGCCAATTATTTGGGTAAAAAATAAAGGAAAGGAAGAAACAAATGTCAAATACAAGCAAGCGAATCTTGGTTGGTGCAATTATGGCCGCAATCGCCATCGGCGCCGGCGTGTTGGAACACATGGGATTTCCCGCGGTCAGGTGGCTGGGGGTTGCGGTGGTCGTGGCGATGATTGCCGAATATATTGGCTGTTTGCGTCATACGGGACGCGAAACGGTAAAATCCGGAAAATGGTTGTTTGGCGGGTTCCTGGGGTGGTTGTTGCTGATGCTGGTGGCGATTTATTTTGTTGGCGCACGCCCGTGGATTGTGCTGTTGTTGTTGCTGATTATTTGCAGCGCGGATATTGGCGCATGGTTCTTTGGTCGCATTATTGGCGGTGACAAAATGTGGGAACGTATGTCCGCCGGAAAAACGTGGTCCGGTCAAATCGCAGGAATTTTGTGCGGTACATTTGCGGGTGTTATGTACGGATTGCTGGGGGCGGATGTGTTTATGCCACAATTAATGTGGATTGGAATTAGTGTGTCACTGTTGTCGCAATACGGCGATATTACCGCCAGTTGGATTAAACGCAAACTGGGCATCAAAGACTTTGGTACAATCTTGCCGGGGCATGGTGGTATCTTGGACAGATTTGACGGTTGGATTTATGCATTGCCAATCGTTTGGCTGATTATGTTGTAATGAAATTTTGAAACAAGGAAGGGTTAAGGTATGCAGACTTTGTTGACGATTGTTGCGTTATTGGTTGTCTTGGGCGTGGTGGTGTTTATTCACGAACTGGGGCATTTTTTGGCGGCGCGTTGGGCCGGCGTTCGCGTTGATGCTTTTTCAATCGGTTTTGGTCCGGCAATCGTTAAATGGCATGACAAGCGTGGCACGGTGTGGAAAATCGCCTGTCTGCCCTTGGGGGGGTATGTGTCAATATACGGCCAAGAAGACATGTTCAACCGAAAAAAGTATGCCGACCTGCCCGCAGATAAGAAAAAGGGACACTATTTGTCCGTTCCCGCATGGAAGCAGTTTATTATCATTGCCGCCGGTGTGTTTATGAACTTTGTTTTGGCGTGGGGGATTTATACGTCACTGTTCATGTTTCAACCACGTTTGGTGGCGAATTCCCAGTTGCCGGTAATCGGACAGGTAATTCAGGAATCTGTCGCGTTCAAGGCCGGTGTAAAACCGGGCGACACAATCGTTCGTATTGATGACGAAAAGATTTCTAATTGGGGTGAAGTCATTTTGGCCAAGGAATTGGCATCTGGTCGTGATGCAGATGTTTTAATTGTGCGCGCCGATAAATTGGTCAATGTAAAATTGGCGCCGGCCGAACGGTGGGGCATGGTCGCAGATGGCAGCAAGAAAGCCGACCCAGAACGCCAGGGATTGTTCCGTGCAATGTATTCGGGTGCACGCAAAACGTACTATGAATCAAAAACCCTGTTGGTGGTGTTAAAACAAATCATTACGGGTGAACGTTCATCCAAACAGTTGGGTTCGTTTATTACGATTGCGGAATATTCAGGTGCGGCAATGGCGGCGGGATTCTTTACATTGCTTAGTTTGATTGCGTTACTATCGGTTAATTTGGGAATATTGAACCTGTTGCCATTACCGGTGTTGGACGGGGGGTACCTGTTGATATTGATAATCGAAGGTATTACACGTCGTAAATTACAGGGACGTGCAATGGAGATTTCTATAATGGTGGGATGGTTGTTGATATTGGGATTGTTTATTCTGACCATGTGGAACGATTTGGCACGTGTTTTTGGATTGTGATGGATAGGGTATTATGAAAAAAAATTCTTTGTTTTCTGTGATTTTTACGATATCCGCCCTGCCCGCGTGGGCGGCGATGGTGTCACGTATTGATGTGTCGGGCAATCAACGTATGGATGCGGAATCAATACGTATCTTGTCGGATGTTAAGGTTGGTGATAATGTCGGCGATGCACGCAGTAATGAAATCGCAAAAAAATTGGAACAAAGCGGTTATTTTTCCAACATCAGTGTGCAGATGTCGGGAAATGTATTGAAAATCAATGTGACCGAGGCCCCAATCATTAACATGGTAACGGTCGAAGGTAACGATGAAGTTTCAACAGACGATTTGAAAAAAGAAATCAAGACCAAGGAACGCGCGGCGTTCGATGCATCGGTTATTGGCGCGGACGTACAACGCATGTTGACCATATACCAGCGCAAAGGGTTCTTTGGTACAAAAATCGAACCGCAAAAGATTGAACTGGATGATAACCGGGTTAATGTTGTCTATGAAATTACCGAAGGTCATCCAACATGGATAAGTGATATTAAGTTCGAAGGGAACAAGAAGTTTAGTGATCGTACCCTGCGTGGGGAAATCCTGTCACGTGAACATGCGTGGTGGCGTTTCATGACCCAATTTGATACATTTGATGAAGACCGTATTCAATATGACGGCCAAATGTTGCGTCAGTTCTATTTACGAAATGGATATGTTGATTTCCAGGTAAAAAATACCGCGGGCGCCTTTACACCGGATCGTGAATATTATTCAGTTGTGTTCACCGTTGACGAAGGTGACAAGTATAACTTTGGCAAATTAACCATTAACAATCCTTTTCCCGATGTGCCGACCGCGGAATTAGAAGACGTTATCGTTATGCAGGATGGGGATACGTACAATGTGGACGAAGTAGAAGAAACCATGGCCGCACTGCGCAGTGCGGTTGCAGAATATGGGTATGCATTTATTAATGTTGAACCCGTACCCACAAAAAATGACGATAACAAGACGATTGATTTAGAATTTAAAATTCAGAAAACAAATCGTATTTATCTGAACACAATTAACATTTTGGGAAATGTTCGTACATTTGACAGTGTTATCGAACAATTAATACCAATGCGCGCAGGCGACCCATTTTCATTGCAGACAATCGAAGAAGGTCGTCAGAAATTAATGCGCACACGGTACTTTAAAGATGTTCAAATGGTGCCGACGCGTGTGGCGGATTCAAATATGATGAACCTGGATATCAAGGTCGAAGAACAACCAACCGGGGAATTATCGGGCGGTTTTGGTTGGTCAAACATCAATGGTTTTATGGTTGATGCGGGTATTACCGAAAATAACTTTATGGGCCGTGGCCAGGTTGTACAACTGCGCGGGTCAATCGCAGAGTATCAGAAACAGGCGCTGTTTAGTTTTACAGAACCGTACCTGTTTGGTCGACAGTTGTCGGGCGGATTTGATGTATCGTATACCATGTATGACTATTCATCATTGGGCAGTTTTGGTTACGATCGAGACAGTTTGATGATTGCGGGCCGATTGGGGTGGCGCCTGACCGATCATTGGACGCAAAATGTGCGCCTGTCGGCTTCGTTTGACCAAAACTATGATATTCAGGTGGATTCGGGATGGCAAAAGGCAAACCTGTATACGTTGGGAACGTATTTTAGATATCACAACCTGGATACCAATTTCCAACAAAATACACATACGGGGGTGGTTGCAAACCTGGGGATTGCATATACGGGATTTGGCGGAACGGAAACGTTTATGCGATACAGCGCGGATATTATCGGGATGGTAAATTTCTGGGATGACAGATGGCAGTTGCGTTCATCACTGGACTTTGGTTATATCCAGCCATTGGATGGCGACTATGTATCGCGTGTTTACCGCTATTTCCTGGGGGGGGAAACGTTGCGCGGGTTTGATGTTGCGGGTGTAGGTTCACGAAATTGGCTGTATAAAACATATGCCCTGGGGGGATTGTGGAAGTTAAATGGTTCAACCCAGTTGAATTTCCCAATATTTATCCCTGACGAATACCAGATCAAGGGGTTCGTATTTATGGACTATGGCGTGTTGGGGAAACCACCGGCCCAGGAAGATTATTATCCGGCAAATATGCACGAAGAACGTTTCAGAAATGATATTGACGACAATATCAGAACGTCGGCCGGTGTTGGAATTTATTGGAACACACCAATGGGACCAATGAATTTCAGTTGGGGGTGGCCATTGAAGATGAACGATTATGACCGCGAACAACGCTTTCTGTTGTCGTTTGAAACCCAGTTTTAACCTTGACGGGGGTGTTATAAATTTCTTATAATTTATAAAAAGCAAGGAAGGAGTTTAATGTGAAGAAAGTATTTTTGGGATTTTTGGTGGCATTGTGCCTGGCGGGGTGTGGTCAGGTTTATGATCGCGAACCCGTTGGTGTTGGCTTTGATAACAATGAATTGAAACTTAGCCCGTGTGCATGCATCATGGTTTATCAGGCATAAATCCAAATAAATATGACGGAGGGCGATTAATTGGACTATCCAGGCGGATTTGAAGTGCCAAGCTTTCCCGCGGGTAAACGTATAATGTTTACACGGGTGGCGGGAATTGCCGCGATGGTGGTATTTTTGCTGATTTTGGTTATGTGCGGGTTAATTATATGGGCACAAAGGTCGGCGCGCGTTCATCCGTTCTTGGTTTCTGTAAATCAAATTACTGGTCAATGGGAAATCGTTGGCCATCAACACGAAGAAGTCCAGGAATTATCTTCAACCCGGGCATTACAGGAATCAGTAATTGGGAACTTTGTAAGAAATTGGTTCCTGGTGACAGGGAATGCCGATTTGAATAATCAAATGTGGGAATCGTGTGATCGGGTCACCCAATGCAACCCCGAAAAGAAAACGGGGATTGATACCAATCAATGTGTGGTGTACTGTATCGTTAATGATGATTTGTACGCTAAGTTTACAAAAGATATTGTGCCCGAATATAGACAGCGTATGCAAAGGGGTGAAACGCTGGTTTGCGATATGTCTTCGCTGAATATTAATCCGATTGGTGCGATTGGCGATGCGGGTGGTATGTGGTTGGTACAAATGGTGTTGCGCAGCGATCAAGATACAAGGATAAATATTATTGGATATGCAAAAATTGCACGGAATATGGACGCATATCCCAAGACACTGGGGTATTATGTGGCGGACTTTAACGCGTATAATGTGGGGCAATGAAAAAACTGATTATGTTTTTTGCAGGATTGATGTTGATGACCCTGACGTTCGGGGTCATGGTTATATCGGGTATGATTTATGATACCGGTGCCAAAACAACGGTTGAAACCTTCTTTTTCCAACCAAATGATTATTCATCCCGTCGTCCCGGCGTGCCGGCGACCGCCCAGGATTTATCGGGAAACAAACTGCGCGACATGTTGGTGGGCAAATATTTGATTGAATACTTTGGTGTGACACCCGACATGGATGAAATGACACTGCGCAAGGCCGGCAAGACCGCCCTGGCCCGCATGTCTGCGCGACGGGTATTTGAACATTGGGCGCAAAATATCGCACCAGAAATGGAAACTTTGGCCCAGGCGGGCGTGTTGCGCACGGCATCTTTGGTTGAAATAATCCCCGAACCCGGCAGTGCGGAATATTGGCGCGTGGAATATGAAATCAAAACCTGGAACCGACCAAATGATTTGTCGGCTAAGCCCGTGGTTGAGCGCGGAAAATTATATATGAACATTGTATTTGAACCCAAAATGCGTGAACAAATACAAAACAAGTCGATTGAAGGGTACCTGGAATCGGGGGGGGATCCGGCCGCCGTATTCAGGTTTGGAATATTGGATTTAACAACCCAGGAATAAAAGAACACAAATGTTGAAACGTATTGGTATTTTTACTTTGATTCTGATGTGCAGCATCGTGGTGCATGGTGCGCCGATGGATTTTGATGATTTTGCAATCGTGGACAGTGGGGAAGCCGACCTGGTGGTGGAAGATGTTGAATTAAATGATGATGCAGAACCGGCCGGGGTTGGAGCCTTTGATATTGCGGGGATTATGTTGGGGATGTCGTACGAAGACGTGCATGGTTTGTTCTTTGATATGCGGGGGCTTTATACCCCACGCAGTAAAAACGCCGTGATATACACCATGCATAGCGATTGGAAATACAATCTGGATTACGAGTGCAGACAACAAGGTATTGTTATACCCACAGAATTGGATAACTGTGTAAAAAGCCTGGCCAAAAGTCGCGGATTGCTGTATGCATCCGAAATACACCTGGAACGGGGAAACACCGGCGAAACCATTGTCGTATATTTGACCAGTAATGCATCCGATAACCGTGTGTGGCGCGTGGTATATAACAATGATGTTAACGACCAGGAAGGCGCCGGGGAAAAATTTGCAAAACAGCGCGAAAATAAAATCCTGGCCTTTTGGCAAAATGTTTTGGATAAATATGGGGCGCCAAATTCGGGCACGGACAGGTGGATTTCAAGCACGAATTCATATGACCCAATGTTGATTGCTTATTATGGGGCCCTGGATTTGGTTGATAATGGGCGCAATGCCGCGGATCAGGTAAAAAATACCCAATCAGCGCGCGAAAACTTTAAGGCCAAACCATATGCGTTCTGACACAACATATACCCGGGGACTGTGGGCGGAATTTTTGGCCCGCATGTATTTACGATTCCACGGATATCACATTGTTTGCAATCGATATATTACCGGCAAAAATACAAATCGGGCCGAAATAGATATAATTGCGCGGCGCGGTAATACCATGGTCTTTGTCGAGGTTAAGTGTCGCCCCACCCCACAATGCGCATGGGACGCGATAACACGCCCACAAATCGCACGTCTAAGGCGCGCCGCCGAAACATACATTGCGCATAAAAAGTGGCGTGGTGATGCGCGGTTTGATGTCATTTTTGTGTGTGGCCGCAGAATACACCATGTAAAAAATGCGATATAAATATTGCATGTTTGAATTTATTCCTGTATAATGCCGTGTATAGAGCAACCCAAAAGGAGAAAATATGAAAAAAGTAATGTTGGCATTGTTTGCCGTTATGACTTTGGCCGCCTGCACAGGTTCTTATAAATCGGGCAACTGTGAATATGATTTCTTGTTACACAAAGATATTTCTATTTCAAAAATCATCGGTAATGTAACAGGTGGTTGTTAATAAAAAAGTCCGGCAAATGCCGGATTTTTTTATTTAAATAATAACACAAAGTTATCGTGTTTTATTCCTAAACAAATGACATTTCAGATTCCTTTTGTACTTTAATTCTGCTGTGAACTTAGCACAAAATCGTGGTTTTGCAGGATGCGTAACACGCGACAAAATTCTTCTAAAAACGCTTGACTTATGTCTTTTTTTAGTATATTATATGCAACGCTATTCGGGCATAGTTCAGTCGGTAGAACAACGGACTGTTAACCATAAGAGCAAGCCCAACAGCAAATTCGAGTTTTGCCCAGACTTCTGGGTTTTTTTGTTGTTTTTTCAGTTCTGACGACTTAACACATTACGCTTAAAACCTGTTAAAACCTGTATGGATACCGTTTGAAAAACATACATTTTCATACCGCAAACCGATTTGAACCAAATTTTGTGTCCCACGATTTCAATACTGATTTCTGGTTGATTTCAATGATGATTTCAACCAGAAAAATTATACACACTTTTCCCCACCCCAGCACAACGGAATATCAATCTCTACCATCTTACCCTCTTAGTTTTCCGAATAGCAAAAAAGGAGTCGCCAAACGGCTAACTCCTTTCCTATTCTGCTTTGATTTTACACTACAATTATATGGGTTTCAACAGGAAAGATTTCTTGTTTAATTCTAACTTTGAGGTGGTTCTTGCTTTTTGCATATAATCTTGTATTATATTGTTTATTCAATAAAATGTCCGAGGTGCACGATGCAGAAGAAACTAAAACCACTTAGTTCTAATACGATGTTTCGTTCTAATTTTCTAACTGCTGATGAGTCAAATTTGGATGTGCTACTGAAGAAAATACAACAACTACATTCTAGCATGTCGGGTAAGTCTTCGTCATCAGCACGACGACCTATAAAAAGATTTGAATACAAAAGACTAGTTAATTCTGATTTTTTTTCTGACAAAGGTTGCTCTTCCACAAAATTACTTAAAGACCTTAGATGGTTATTTGATGGCACAATTAAGTGGCACAGTCCGTATGCTGCCTTTAATATTACTTCAACACCTCTGCTTGATACTGTTGCCGCATCCACCATTGCCACGCTAATGAATCCAAACTGTTTATGGGATTTAACCAGTGGAAAGTTTATCCTTGCAGAGAAGATGATCATAAACCTATTCGGCGAACGTGTTTTTGGTACAAAGAATGCTGATGGCCTGTCCACATTTGGGGGTAAAGGCACCCTGATGTATGCAATAAAAACAGGGCTGGGTAACTGTGATCTAAAACACAAAAAGGACGGTTTGCAAGATAAGTACGTCGTTATATGTAGTTATGCCACTCACTTTTGCGTGGCAGATGTTTGTGACTATGTTGGCATTGGTAGTAGTAATTTACTAAAAGTTTCTTTGTTGCCTAGTGGCGAAATGAATTATTCTGTCCTTGAAGCGACCCTAGAAAAAGCAATCCAGGATGGGAAGAAAATTGCCACGGTTATTTGTAATGGGGGTACTACCATTGATTTTTGCATGGACAATGCGAAGAAAATCAGGGGCATAACCAATGCACTTGAAAAAAAATATAACCTACCATATAAAATTCATATTCATGGTGACATGGTATTTGGTTGGGCTTGGTTCTTTACAAATGAAACATTGTTAAAGTCAAAAAATGATTCTGCCTCAAAAAAGTTGCTATCAATAAGGAGAATGTTAAAAAATATGAAGTATGTGGATAGCATCGGTGTCGATTTTCACAAAATGGGTTTATGCCCATATAACTCAAGTTTCTTCATTGTAAAAGATGCAGAAAAAATGAATTTGCTAGGCGGAACGGTAAGCGCATACGACGATGGACTCTATGGTTCAAATCATCCTCACTACCACTCCATAGAAAATTCTAAAAGTGGTACCGGTATCATTTCTGCTTATGCAGTTCTTTGCAGACTAGGTACAAATGGCATTACTGAATACCTATTATACTTAATGCATGTCAAAGATACCTATACTCGTTTGATCAATGAACATTTTGGACATATATTCACTATTCTAAATCCTCAATCCCTGGGCTTTGAGCTTGTCTTGTCTGTTAGCATTAACGGCCTTTTATTTGAAAAAGAAGATTATATCAAATTATGCAATGATATATGGTACGCAGAGGAATGCCCATACTTAACAAGTCAGGTTCTGAGATATTTCAAGAATGGCAAACCCAATCCTGCACTACTATTGTATTCTATGTCCCCACATGTTACTGAAGAACACTGCTTAAGGTTATTGAAAAGGTTAGAAAAAAGCTGCCTACAAATTGCTAGACGAAAGAAAGATAACCCAGCGCATGGGAGCAGTATTTTTGTTCCACGTTAAACCTGTGAAACCTTTTGCTCTAGTAGAGTATTCAACTTTTGATTTGCGGCATATTTTACTGATGCTTTGGATGGAGCAATAACGTTTACGGCTATCGGTGCCTTATGAAGTTCTTTTTTCTGATAATCTGCTAGTTCTCTTTTTATGTATCGCCGTCTTCTTTGAGACACCTGTTTAATAAAAAGCTCAAGAATTGTTTTGTTTTCGGACATTCTGGAACGTTTCATTTTATCAACAATGTCTTCCATATCCTGTGGATAGAAATATTCAATAGTAAAGCCAATTTTTTCAAATTGCTTTAGCAATTCTATGGTGTCGGACTTTCTTTGCTCTTTGGAATAGTCATCGGCCGCTTGCCCACCAAGACCTGGACTACGGTTAATCGGGAATACACGCAGGACTCCACCAGCCGAGAGGCCTATCGCACTTTTTATATAGAAAATCTCTAATTCTTTTCTTGATAGTGCATATGATGGTAAGGACCACAATGCCCATTCCTGGTCATAATGATTAGGTTCTATATGCCAATCATAAAAATCTTCTTTGTAATGTAAGTGTGAAACTGTTGATTTATAGTTCGTGTAAAAATCAACATTTGATATTTCGATTTTAACGCCTATCTTCTTAAACCATTGCCTAATATTTGATTGTCCCCCACCGATCAGAAGAATTTTGTTATCTTTTTTACGCCATATTTTCTTCCCTTTAGGTGCAAGGTATTGCATATATTCAGGTAGTTGTCTACGGTACATCATGCCATACACTGGATCATAATTAAATTTTGTTTTGATCCCGTTTCTGTTTAATAAAAGCTCGTACTTGTCTTCAACTACCTGAAACATTTTTAACTCATGAATTAGTCAGTGGTATACGCACGACATTCAGAATATGTTTGACCCTCTAAAATAGCATTCAGTGCTATGTTTGTCGTAGTTACTATATTCTTTGTGTTTTTGATTTCTTCTGGGGACATGTAGCGCATTTCTACACACTTGTCGCCTTCGCAATTACGCATTGTTCCCGAGAATTTATTCACAACGAAGAAGAAATCGATACCCTCTGTCTTGCTTGCTAAGTTACTCATAACATGAGCAAATTCTATATCTTCGGGTTTGATGTCAATATCCAACTCTTCTTTGGCTTCACGAATTGCTGCCTCTTTTGCTGTTTCGCCATGTTCGATATGACCGGCTGGAATTACCCACCAACCACCGCCGTAGCTGAAAAAGCCGTCATTTCTAAAGAACAATAAGATTTTATCGTCCTGTTTAATTATTAGGTTTACTACGCCTTTAAACATAGGTCTTTCTTTCATTTGGTTCTCCTTGTTGGTTGTTTTATGTTTGCATATAAAACTGGATTTCGCAATCCAATTTTATTGAGTTTTCTTTGTTTTCATGTGTTCATAAAAACGTTCATACATCTGTCGCATCTTTTTTTCAACAGATAGTATGTTTTTGCCTTTTATGAAGGCATATCCAGCTGTTTCACTTGATTTTCTTTGCACCTGGTGACAGTCACCCACACGTGGAAACACTTCGGCATTAAAGACACCGTCTTGTTCCAGCACTTGCTCTTTTGTTAGAACTTTGGTCACCAGTCCTGACTTTTGGGGTAGGAACACATTTCCTACTACTTCTTCTTTCTTTTTTGCGTTTTCAATCTTCACTGGCTTGCCTGTGGCAACATCTATTATCAAGTCGTATATATCTATACCTGTGGCATGAGAATGATTTTCTATTATCCGATGCCCAGACGGTCGCCATCCGTATTCGCCGATAGTTGGTTTACCGTTTTTATCTACAAAGCATTCAAGATGTATATAACCATTTCGCAGCTTTGCCATAGTTATTATACTTTGAATTAGGTTCTCTGGAATAAACTGAAACTCTTTTGGTGTATCGTTGACTGCGATATGTCCTCGTATGCTTTGTTCTGTCATTGCTGTCAATGGCGGATTTGGCACATACGTTATAAATGTTTTTAATACTTTCCCGTCTTGTATAAGTCCATCTATTATCCATTCCCTGCCATCATTAAACTTTTCTACCATAAACTTTTGAGGTGGAATTTCACTAAATGGTAATTGGGTGATATCGTAATCACAGGTCAATTTGTATGTATCGATGCATGATTGTCCCTTGCGGCGTTTGAATATAACCGGGTACTTGTATTCATCCACAAAACCTTTTATATCCTCAATCTTGTCTATTGCCCTAAATGCCATAACAGGAATACCGCTGAGTTGTAGTTTCTTCTTCATTTCTACTTTGTCACGTGTCAACAATGTCTGTTCTGGATTCAATGATGCTAACCCCAAGTGTCTAGCGAAAGCATTTGCTTTTTCCTGCAAAAACTCCGAACCATTGTAAAAGTAGTCTGGTGTTATACCTAATTTAGAGGCCCAGCTATGAAATCGCAAAATTTCCTCTTCTATTGATCCGCCTGATGAAACCGTAAATATATTTTGTGTATAGGTATCAGTAAGGTAGTCCTGATTAAAATTCATGTGTTGAGCAAATCGTAGAAAGATTACATTTATATCTTTTCTTTCCAGCAGCTTTCGCCCCATTGGAGTTTCTGTTTCCTCCGCAAACAACAAAGTCTTCTTCTTAGTCTTACAGCCGCCATCAATTGTTCTAAGCAATTTATCGACAGCCTGTTGAATATCGGTGTCGGTTGTGTTTATATATAAGTCATAATGTAACTTGTCAAAGATGCTTTTTTTATATCTGGCAAAACATCTAGCTTCATCACTGTCATCACGTTCAAGAGCATATTTTAGTGGTTCTGGGTGGTTTGAATTTACACGGTCTAGCAATCTTGAGAATTGGGTATCTTTATCCACATCAATTAAAACCGATAGTAGCGGTTTATCAGACTGTAAAATGTCACCGGATTTTATCGCAAACGAAACACTCCGCCCGTCTATGATTGCTACGTCATTATTTTCATATACAGAACGCATGAATTTGATCATTTCATCATCTACAAGCTCATTTGGTATCTTTCCTTGCAAATTTGTCCTGTAGTGCTGACCACATGAGAAATAAGGAACATCTATACCATATCTCTTTTTCAGTTCTTTCTGTAATTCACTTATAATTGTGCTTTTGCCAGAACAGACACGGCCGTCAATTGAAATTATAAATTTCATTTGTTTTCCCCTTTGGCTATGAGAACTGCAAGTTTCTTTAAGGCGGTCGCCTTGAGTTCTTGTGGTATATTTCTTGTCATCAAATCTGGTTCTGCCAACTCTACTTCCATTATCATATTTTCAACAATGTCATATCTTGCATATGCTGGGCAGGTTCCAAAGCATTGGGTAATTCTTTGCGAGGTTAAATCAGCGAGTTTCACAATCTCGGCTGGGATTTCTGAGTTTGGTATATAAACGGCTGTTTTCTTCTCTGCAAAAACTCCAGGAAATCTTATAACTGCGTGAGATAATGTTCCACCTATATATACCAGCGCATATTCCCCATTCTTTATGCCATCTATAAATGGTTGAATAATGAACTTGCGTTCTTTGAATATATTCTGAAGGTTTTGTGATTGCTCGCTGGTAATAGATAGTGGGTCAATCATGTATGTGTCATTACCACTGGCCGACACCACTGGCTTAATTACAAGCTTGGTTGTTCCCAGTTGTTTTGCTATTGAGCCTAAGTTTTTTATATTGTCTGATACAGCATAAGGAATTGTTGGAAGCTTTAATAGTCTTAATGTATCTAGTTGTCTGTCTTTTTGGGTGTTCCAACGAACCATATTTGTGTTATTTATGAGAGGAATTTGCTTTGTATCCAGCATTTCCATCCATGATAAGAATTCACAATAATTTTTATGATAACCCCAGGCACTTCGCAGTATCGCTATATCAAACCTGGACCATTTTACGTCGCTATCATCCCAAGCAACTATTTCGCAGTTTAAACCTGCCTCTCTTAGTGCCTCAGCCAATGCAATATCTTCAGAAATCTTATTGCGGTATTCCAGAGAAGATACGATTGCAACATTCATTTATTGCGCCTCGTGATAATCTGTGGGATGGTCTTTTATCTTTCCAGCAGATTCTTTTAATTTCAAGAAACTGTTTATTAGACCGGATCTATCAAATGCAAATGTCACACGGCCAACCAGCTGTTCCTTGTTGGGCCAGCCGATTGAGCTGCCTGTCAGGAACTTTATGTTATTATCACAATAAAAGAATCTTGATAGTTCTTCGTCATTGATAATACGATGAGAATAGTAATACTTATTCTTCATCTTTGTGAAGTCCAGCATAGCAAAGAAACCTGAATCTGGTAAATCAGCTGTTATTAAATCAATGTTTGGTATGCCATCATAATCGGTTGGTTTGTCTATTGCTAATTTATCTATGTCCTTTTTGATTTCCTCTCTCAGATTCTTATCCTGAATTGAATTTATACCATCGATAATAGCTTTCATTAAATAATATCTATAACGATATTCTTTTAGCACGGTCTTAAAATACTTTTTATACTCGTTGTGTCTTTCAGGTGTATTGTTATAGGCCCCAGCAAATGCCACGCAAGTGTCTATCGATACAGAGTCAATTGTCTGAAATATGTGATTCCTTATACCTGCAATAATGCGTTCGTCTGCAACAATTGCCCCGGCTCTCAACGCCGCAGCATGATAGCATTTGGATAAACTAAATAATGATATTGTGTTCGGAAAGGCATTTGGCAGTGTTGCAATTGGTACAGCCATGTTGTCCTGGTTAAAACCCAAATCTCTGTATGTCAAATCATCGATTACAAATACACCCCTCTCTGAGCATACCTGATGTATTTTGCTTAATAATTCAATATCATCTTTTCCCATAACCCGGCCCATCGGATTATGTGGGTTTGTATTTATGAATACCTTGGCGGATGGATTCTCATCCAATATCTTAGCTAGCTTTTCCGGGTTTGGCAACCAGTTGTCTTCTGGTGATAAATCCATAAATTTGACAACAGCACCAACTCGTTCTGGAATAAATGAAAATAGACCATAGTTAGGTGCTGGGATTATTACTATATCATCGGATGACAGTATCAGCTTTAGCACAAACTCAAATCCTTGAGTTGAGCCACTGGTAAATATAATATTAGATTTATCGATATTTGGATATCCAATTGAGTTCATATAATCAGCCACATCGCAACGTGACTGTTCATCGCCTGCCGCCATTGGATACTCATTCATTTTGTGGGTATACAGCTTATCTTTAATAGCCTTTGCTACGGGTGGAAACAGCGGAAAACTACCTGGACTTCCGCCACCTAGTCTAATTTTTGTTGCTGGGGGCTTTGGCAAATCATCTGCTATCAGACCGGCTGAGTTTCCATAAATGTCAAACATCTTTTTTAGGGGCATAAGGTCCCTAGAGAAACTGTTAAATGCAGGAGGTTTCCCTATCGAAGGTAAGCCATCTGGATTCAATGTCTGCAAATCCGGATGCTTGTCTAGTAGCTTTTTTATAGATTCAAAATCCACAGATTTACCCTTAGGTTTTTGGTATGTTAACACCATCAAATAAAATGTCAACAAAAAACTGCGTTATTTCAATCCACTAGGCCGTTGCAATTACCTTTAGCACATAATCCATTGTTTTCATGTCACCAATGGCAAATCTTACATGACCATCAAATGGGGCTGTGGCTGTCTTGAATTCAACATCTGCAGAAATAAGTGCGGCCTTTATTTTTTCTGACTCTTCACCAAAATCTACCAAGATAAAGTTTCCGCCTTTTTCAATTACCCCATAATTCATTTTGCGTAATTCTTCGGAAAAGTATTTTCTGATCTGAATAGTTTCATCTACTAACTTTTTGAGTAATCCTGGTTTTGTACACATAACCTTTATTGCTCTTGCAGCCAACGAGTTTAGTTCAATGGTTGGCTTAAACTTTTCTATGAAGTTGATAACCTGTTCCTGTGCCAGTATATACCCTATCTGAAACCCAGTAAAGCCAACATTCTTTGAAAAACTCCTGATTATAATAAGGTTGTCATATTCATCAATTAGTGGTGCTGCATCAATGCCTGCAAAATCTGCATATGCCTCGTCTAGAATAATGGGCATATCAGGAAGAGCCGACAAAAGCATTTTTATCTCATCTATTGTGAAAAAGAATCCGGATATGCCATTGGGATTTGCCAAAATCACAACATCTGCATCCTGCTTTGCCTGGTCAATTAGATCCTTAATATCATAGTTGCCATTACTGTCTGGCTGTATACCACGTAGTGTGCATTCAAGCATTTTTGCATAAACTTTGTACATTACATATGTTGGGTAACAAGAGAGCAACCGATATCCTTTTTCACATATCGACTCTAAAACCGTCTTGATTGCGATGTCCGCACCACCAGACAACAGTATCCGGTTTTCAGGTTGCCCTATATAACCTGACAAAGCCTTATATACAGATTTCATTTCTGGATATGCACTGGCCTCTTCAATAGTGTAGCCGGATATTATTTCTTCAAACAAATCCTTTGGCATCGATGGATATCGTTCGTTCATCCCCAAACGGATCTTGTTTAGTCTGGTATCATATTCCTGACGAGGGCGAATAATGTTCTCAGAGTGTTTGCGACCTTTTATCACAGCTTGTCCTTTATTATTTTATACTTATAGTATTATCAAGACATTAAAAATCAAGAAATTTTGGTAGTAAATACTGCTCAAAGAACCTGCGCATATCATCAAATGGTGTGATTTTTGGGTTTAATAAATTGTTGTGGTCAACCCATGCAACCGATATTTCTTCGGGGCGATTTTCACAGAAATTCAATTCCATATCATCTGGGACACGAACGATGAAAAAGTGATGTTCTTCGGCCCATGCACCACGCTTTTGCGCACGTTCGGGGGTTGGGTGACGAAATGCATATGGCACCGGAATTTCAACCGCACTATCTGCCAGCGCAGATGTAGATTCGCCCAATTCTTCGGTCAGTTCACGCCTTAGCGCAGTCTTAAAATCTTCGCCGTCATCCAGTCGT
>JAZNXD010000005.1:0-33815 GCA_045593685.1 Candidatus Enterousia sp.
GACTTAATTTTAATCTAAAATAATAAAAAGGTCAAATATGAGTGGACACAGTAAATGGCATAACATACAACATAAAAAGGGTGCGGCGGACGCGGCACGCAGTGGGTTGTTTACAAAATTGGCACGTGAAATTACAATGGCGGCAAAGTTGGGTGATAAAAACCCGGATAATAATCCACGCCTGCGTTTGGCAATTCTGACGGCGCGTAAAAATTCCATGCCAAACGATAATATTAAACGTGCGATTGAAAAGGCGTCGGGTGCAAATACCGAAAGTTACGAAGCCGTGCGCTATGAAGGCTATGGGCCGGGTGCGGTTCCCGTTATTGTTGAAGCCTTGACCGATAATCCACGTCGTACGGTGCCGGAAATCCGTAATATATTTGGTAAAAACGGTGGTAATATGGGTGAAGAAGGCAGCGTTGTATTTATGTTTACACGCGCAGGACAAATTATGTATCCCGCATCCATCGGTAAAACCGAAGATGAAATGATGGAAATTATTATGGAGGCAGATGCTGATAATATGGAGGCGTCCGAAGAAGGGTTTATTATCACAACAAAACCAGAAGATTTTATCAATGTTCAAAAATTCTTGGCGGATAAATTGGGCGAACCCGAACAGGCGGAACTGACATGGTTGCCGAACATGCCAATGGATTTGGATGATGAAGCCTATGCCAAATTGGAAAAGTTGGTAGATGCGCTGGATGCAAATGATGATGTGCAGAAGGTGTTCACCGCTGCAGAATGAACAAAAATAATTTATCTAAAAGTAAAACCGACAACTTATGTAACTTCTGTACACTGCGTTGTCGGTTTTTCTTTTATCTAAACCATTTTTGTTCATTCTGTCCCAGGCGCAAGGGGGGTAGTGTTTGTACACTGCGGGGACGGCACTGTCCATATCTTATGTCATAATCTTTTATTTTTCACCGCAGGGGGACGTGTAGTTTCTGTGCACGGTGGGGGTGGGGCCGATGCATGGGGGAAATGTTTCTTTTCCCTTTACTTTTGTGGGTTTATTTATTATCGTGCCATTATTAAAGTAAGGAGAAGTTTTATGGAACAGACTGTTGAAGTTGCGCAAAACGTTGTGGAAACCGTGCCGGCAGCCGCACCACAGGGTGGTACATGGGGTATGGTTTTGTATCTGATTGCGGTTTTTGCAATTATCTATTTGTTTATGGTGCGTCCGAATAAAAAACGTATGGCGGAATACCAAAAAATGTTGGATTCATTACAGGTTGGTAATCGGGTTTTGGCCGCTGGTATTTATGGCACAATCAAGAAAATCAATGAAAAAACAATAGAAGTAGAAGTGGCCAAGGGTGTCGTTATCGAAGTGGCGAAAAATGCCGTGGCGTCTGTGGAATAAAGTGTAAAGAAAGGGTATGGGTATGTTTAAAAAACTGGCGATTGTTTTTGTGGCTGTGTTTTGTGTTATGTTGGCGGTGCCAACCATCGCGCCAAGTGTTGCGCCGTATTTTCCATCTTGGATTAAACCGGTGCCATTGGGATTGGACCTGAAGGGTGGGGCCCAGTTGTTGTTAGAGGTGGACACCGATACCATGTTTCAGGAAAAAACGGTGCAGTTATATGACGAGGTGCGTTCATCCCTGATTGATAGAAGTAAGGGGGTTATTCGTTTTTCTAATTTGCGTAATCACGATGGTGTTGTGTCTTTTGTTGTGAAAAATGAAGATGAAGTGGCCGATGCCAAGGGGCGTTTGAAAAGTTCCATGGCCGGGACTGTTGATATAACATCGGAAGGAAAGACGGTTTCGTTGTCTTATTCTGATAAGCAAAAGCAAGAAATGATTCAAGATGCATTGGCGCGCAGTATTGAAATTGTGCGTCGTCGTATTGATGCGCTGGGGACCAAGGAACCTTCGATTCAAAGTCAGGGAGGAAAATATATCTTGGTTCAGTTGCCCGGTGTTGATAACCCGGAACGTATCAAGGAATTGATTGGTCAGACCGCCAAGATGAGTTTTCATTTGGTAAATGAAAATGTTACGGCGGAACAGATGGCGTCGGGACGTGCGCCAAACGGTACGGAATTTTTGCCGTATATGGATATGCCGGGGCAGATGTTGCCGGTTTATTCACGTGTCGAGGTTTCGGGCGAATCGTTAAAGGATTCCCAGGCGGACTTTGACCAAAATAATATGCCGGTTGTGTCGACTGTGTTTGATGCGTCCGGTGCACGCAGATTTGCCAAGTTGACCACAGAGCACGTCAATGAACGCTTTGCAATCGTCTTGGACGGCAAGGTTTTGTCGGCCCCGGTTATTCGTGAACCAATTCCGGGTGGGCGTGGTCAAATTTCCGGTGGGTTTACTTTGCAGGGGGCAAAAGACCTGGCGGTGTTGTTGCGCAGTGGTGCGTTGCCCGCCCCATTACAGGTAATTGAAGAACGTGTAGTTGGTGCCGGATTGGGCGCAGATACGATTGCAGGTGGTAAAATTGGTGCCGTGGCCGGTGTATTGTTTATCTTTATATTCCTGTTGATGGTGTATCGCGGGTTCGGTGTTATTGCGGCGATTTCTTTGATGGTGAATTTGGGGATGATTGTTGGTTTGACGGCGTTGTTTGGTGCGACCCTGACGTTGCCGGGTATCGCGGGTATTGTTTTGACCCTGGGGATGGCGGTGGACGCAAACGTGTTGCCGTTTGAACGTATTCGTGATGAAGTCAAGGCGGGAACCCCGACATTGCGTGCGGCGAACCTGGGGTTTGATCGTGCGATGAAGGCGGTTTTGGACGGGAACCTGACCACGTTGATTTGTGGTTTGGTGTTGTTCCAGTTTGGCGCCGGTCCAATTCGTGGGTTTGCGGTTACTTTGTCGATTGGTATTTTGACGACATTGTTTACATGTGTATGGTTGACCAAGGTTTTGGTGGATTGGTACATGAACGGCAAAAATAAGAAAATTGGCTTTGTCGGTGGTAAAAAATAAAAGTGCAAAGGGGTAATAGTTATGAAATTGCAAATTATGAAATATCGCAAGGTGTCGTATATTGTATCGGGGGCCTTGATTTTATTGTCCGTGCTGTCTTTGTTGGTGCGTGGGTTGAATTATGGTATTGACTTTTCGGGCGGTATCGCGATGGAGGTAAAACCCATTGTTCAAGATTATGGTATTGAGCAGATGCGTGTTGCATTGGATGAGTTTAACCCAGAATTACAAGAAGTTGACGGTAATGCAATCTTGGTGCGTGTCGGTCTGCCCAAGGGGTCAACAGATGCCGAACAGAATAAACGCGTGGGTGAAATAAAAAATATTTTGGGCGACAATGTTCAATATGAACAGGTGCAAATCGTTGGACCAAAAATTGGTGGTGAATTGGTGCGTGGTGGAATCTTGGCGATTCTGTTTGCGTTTGTCATGATGGCAATTTATGTATGGATTCGATACAAAGGTGGATATGCAATTGGTGCCTTTTGTTCCTTGTTCCTGGACTTTGTATTGATGTTTGGGTTCTTTTCGATTACGGGATTGGAATTTAATCAGACGGCGATTGCGGTTATTTTGACGGGTATTGGTTATTCTGTTAATGATAAAATTGTTAA
Source organism: Candidatus Enterousia sp. (assembly GCA_045593685.1). GTDB lineage: Bacteria > Pseudomonadota > Alphaproteobacteria > Rs-D84 > Rs-D84 > Enterousia. The sequence continues at coordinate 3,578 of JAZNXD010000005.1, forward strand.
CTATGACCGAATTGATGAAAACGTAAAAAAATACCATAAAATGCCGATGGGTGATTTGATTGATTTGTCTGTAAATGAAATGTTGCGTCGTACAATGCTGACCAGTGTTTCGACATTGCTGGCAATGATTGGATTGTCTATATTTGGTGGTCAGTTGTTACGTGAATTTGCATATGCAATGGGATTCAGTGTAATCATGGGAACGTTTACAAGTATGTATGTTTCCAATATTATGTTGTATCACTTTAATTTGCGTGACACGGATAAATAATATTGTTGCGGCATCACAACCAGGGGGGGAAAGGAAATATGGGAATAAAAAATTTTTTGGTTTTTATTACTGTGGCCCTGGGGGTGGTGCCGTCTTGGGCGGATAGTTTGTTCTTTCAGGACGAACCGGTCCAGGATGGATTGCATGTGTTCGATGTTTCCAAGACCTTTGCAGAAATTTATGAAAAGTTAGATGATGTAAATTGGGCGGGCAAGAATTTAAATGTTGCCATTGAGAGTTTGGAAAATTTGAACAAGTCTGCGCATATTGCGGCGACCGATGAACGTGTTGTCTTGGTATGGGATGATTCCATTGTGGCGAACTTTCCGCGGCCTGCGGCCCGTGATTGGAACGGTTTTGGTGAGATTACAACCGCGCTGGTTTTAAAGATGCGTGCGCATGATGCGCGTTTGCGGAATTTGTCCGAGAGCGAGATGTACCAGGTCGTCGTGGACAGTTTGATTCGTGGCGTTGATGAAAATGGACGCTATATATTTTCCAAGGCGGCAGAGATTGCAGAAGATGGTAGAATCTTGACCAGTGTTGGTATTGAAGGCGGTCGGGACGATCGTGGAAATTTTCGTGTAACCGGAATTTACAAAGGGGCGCCCGCCGATACCGCCGGTATCAGTGCAGGGGATTTGATTGTGCAAATAAATGGACGTGATGTGCCCGATATGTCGGATGTTGAATTGGCGGATATTATGACCGGGTTTAATTCCGGGACCGCCAAGATTCGATTGCTGACACCATATGGGGACAAAGATGTTGTTTTGCGGCGTGCAACAATCATTTTGGCGGATGCGGATATTGTTCACCGTGCAGATCCGGAAACGGGGGGAATACTTGAAATTGTTGTGCATAAAATTTCCGATGGTGCGGTAACAATTATTAACGAGGCATTGGCGCGATTCCCAGATGTGTCGGGGATTGTTTTGGATTTGCGTGCCGCAACCGGGGATGATGAACGGGCAATGGCCAAGTTGGCGGGATTGTTCGTTGGGGCAAAGCCTGTGATGCGAATCGTTGAAACCGCCCGGGACGAAGTCGAAGTGGTTCCCGGTGGTGTGGCGGTTACAGATGTGCCGGTGGTGGTATTAATGTCTAATATGACACGTGGCACGGCCGAAGCATTGGTGGCGGCATTTTATGAAAATGAACGTGGGGTGTTGGTGGGAACACCAACCGCCGGGGCGGCGCGAATTGCTTCGACAATAGATTTAAGCAATGGGGGTGCGTTAGAGTTATTGAATAAATCAATAAAAACCGGTGCGGGGCGTGAAATTGATGGACGCGGGGTGTTCCCGATTGTGTGTTTGTCAAACATCAGAAGTCGTCAGCATCAGGATGCTTTCTTTTTGAACGTGATTAACGATGATTTTCGGGCCCAGGATTTTAATAAAATGACGGATGTGGGGGCGGACGATATTCGTCGGGGATGTCCCGTTATTACAAGTGGTGCCGATGAAGATGCGTTGGCGACGGCTGTGTCGGTTAAGATTTTGACGGATAAAAAGGTTTATCACAGGTTGGTGGCCGAATAATTTTGTATATGGGGGTGTGGATATGTTTTTAACAAAAGACAATCAAATAAAATGGCGTAAAATGGGGTGGGCGGCCCTGGTGACGTTGGTGTTGGTATTTGCCGGAATTTTCTGGTTTGATAAGCCTTTGTATATGGTTATGCGTGGGTTTGATTGTGGGCTGTGGGTATGGTTTGATGTCTTTTTGGCGCCCAAGGTTTGGATTGTGGCAACCTTTGTTGCGGCGATGGTGTTTTGTGCAAAGAAATGTCTTAAAAAGAATTGTGATTTTTTAAACCCCTGTGGCAAGGGAAATTTGTTTGGTTATGTTCGAAATTTCTTTGTAAATACCAAGACTAATAATGCGTTTTTGATATTTTACAGCGTTTTGGGGGCGGGGGGTGTAGCCAAGATTTTAAAGACATTGATTGGGCGTGCGCGACCGATATTTTTTGAAGCGTTGGATATGACAGGTTTCTTTCCGCCTTCATTGGATTGGGCGTTTAATTCTATGCCGTCGGGACATACGGCGGTCAGTTTTGCAGGATTGGTGATGATTGGTATGTTGGCACCACGTTTCAAGGCGATAACATGGACATTGGCGATTGTTATTGGGGCGTCACGTGTTGCGATTGGTGCACATTGGCCGTCAGATGTTATTTTGGGTGCATTTATTGGTATGGTGGTGGCGGATATTATTAAGGGACGATTGCTGAGGAAAAAATAAGATTTCCCCCGTTTTGGGGGATTTTTATTTCAAGTTATGTGATTTTTGTGTTATAATATTGTTACTATGGCGGGGGATAAATACGTTTCGATTGGGCGGCGTGTGAACGGTTTTTCGTTTGCAAACCTGGGGTTGTTTACCGGGTTTGCCGATGGTATTTATAATGCGGTCTATTCATTGGTTTTGTTGGAAATATTCAGGTCTTCGGCAATCGTTGGTGTGTATGTGGCGATTTATTCCGTGTTCTGTTTTTTGGTCGGGTTGTTCGCAAATGAAATTTTTAGACGGTTTTCCAAGGTAAAGGTATTTTATTTTGCGTTGATTATGTTGACGGCATGTTATGCAATGATGGGTTTTTCCATTTTGCCACGTACCTTTATTATTTTAGACTATACAACCGGAATTGCGATTACTTTGTCATCAATGTTGATTCCTTTGTTTATGTCGGATTTTTCAAAGAATATTGGTATGGCGCGACTTAATTCGCGGTATCATTTATGGTTGAATATTGGGGCACTGTTTGCACCGACGGTTGCCGTATTAATTGCCAATCATTTTGGAAACAGGGCGGCGTTTTTTGGGTCGGCGGCAATCTATTTGTTGGCATGGACGCTGTTTAAGTTTTTTCGTGTCGTCCAAGAAGACAAGCAAATTCGTCCCGTTAATCCGCGCAGAACATTTCGTGCATTGTGGAAAAATACGGTTGCTTTTTTCCGGTTGCCGGGTATGACGCGTGCGTATTTGGTAAATTTTGGGTATTATTCGTTGCGTGCAATGCGTGTATTGTATGTGCCGATTTTGGTTATAGAAAATGGGTTTAGCAAAGATGTGTTGGGGTGGGTTTTGACCCTGGGGATTATTCCGTATTTGGTGCTAAGTGAATATATGGGGCGTGCCGTACGCAGGTATGGAAAAAATATTTGGTTGATTTTGGGATTTGGATCTTTTGCAATATTGTCGGCGTGTGCGACCGTGGCGACCGGTGTGCCGTTGTTGGCAATATTTGTTGCATGGCAGATTTCGGGTGCATTAATGGAATCGGTTCATGATTTGTTGTTCTTTGATAATACAAAAAAAAGTCAACAAACGCGTTTCTATGGTGTGTTCCGGACCAGTGCAAATTTACCAAATGTGTTGGCGCCTTTCTTGGGGGCGGGGATGATTGCGATTTATGGTACGACCGCCGCGGTGTGGGCCGTGTCTGCAACCATTGGGGCATTAAGCGTTGGGGTGTTGATAAGCAGAAAGTGAATACTTGCATTTTCGGGTTTTACCGTGTATGATTTTTGCAGGAAAAAAGGGGTTTTATATGGCAAAAAAGGAAGTTGCAAAAGATAGTGGTGTTTCCGGAAAAAATCCGGCGCTGGAATCTGCATTGGCACAAATTCAAAAACAATTCGGTAAAGAAGCCATTATGAAAATGGGCGATGGTTCACAACAGAATATCGAAGCGATATCATCCGGATCTTTGGGATTGGATATTGCGTTGGGTATTGGTGGATATCCCAAGGGACGTATCGTTGAAATTTATGGACCGGAAAGTTCGGGTAAAACAACACTGGCGTTACATGCAGTGGCGGAATCGCAGAAAAAGGGCGGAACGTGTGCGTATATTGATGCGGAAAATGCATTGGACCCCAGTTATGCAAAAAAATTGGGTGTGGATGTATCGAACCTGATTATTTCCCAGCCCGATTCCGGTGAACAGGCATTGGAAATCGCAGATACGCTGATTAAATCGGGGGCGGTCGATGTCGTGGTTATCGATTCGGTGGCGGCCCTGGTGCCCAAGGCGGAATTAGAAGGTAATATCGGTGATTCCTTTGTTGGTACGACCGCACGATTGATGAGCCAGAGTTTAAAAAAATTGGCCGGGTCGGTGTCGCGCAGTAATACGTTGTTAATCTTTATTAATCAGATTCGTATGAAAATCGGTGTTATGTTCGGTAATCCGGAAACAACATCGGGTGGTAATGCGTTAAAGTTCTATGCGTCGGTGCGTTTGGATATACGCCGTACAGGACAGATAAAAGACAAAGAAAATATTATTGGTAATGAAACCCGGGTCAAGGTTGTTAAGAACAAGGTTGCGCCACCTTTCCGTACGGTTGATTTTAAAATCATGTATGGCGAAGGGATTTCAAGAATCAGTGAAATCTTGGATATGGGTGTGAAGTATGACCTGATTGAAAAGGCGGGCAGTTTCTATTCTTATAACAGTGAACGTATGGGCCAGGGTGAAGCCAATGCGCGTCAGTGGTTAAAGGATCATCCGGATGTACAACAGGCGTTGTTGGATAAAATTATGGCACGCGCATCCGGTATCGCCGAAGAAATGACAACCGGGCCAATCGATGATGATATGGAGGATACGATGGGAGAAGTTGAAGAATAATAAAAAAATCCCCAGTCATTGTGGCTGGGGTAATTTGTAAAAAAAACAAAAGGATGAATTATGAATTTATCGCGTATGTGGGCAATGACAAAGGTTGTGGTTTTGGGACATGTTTTAAACTGGCCGTGGCGTTCGCGTGTGCATCGTCGTACCGTCAGAAGTGATGTTATTTCGCGCGTTATTCCACAATATTTCAAGCGTTATTTGCCGGCCGCCGCCGCGGTTGTTGAACGCAAGGTGGAAAATAATGATAATAACGATAAAATTTTTACACTGTGGTTACAGGGTGAAGATAATGCACCACCTTTGGTTAAGGCGTGTTTTCGCAGTGTAAGAAAAAACTGTAAGCAAGAATTGATTGTGTTGGATGAAAAGACGGTTTTTGACTATATCTCTTTGCCGGATTATGTCATGGAAAAACGTCGTGCAGGTAAGATTGCGCATGCGCATTTTGCGGACATTTGTCGCGTGGAATTATTGTATAATCATGGTGGTTATTGGTTAGATTCAACGGGGTTGGCAACCAGTGAAATTCCAGATTGGATAAGCAATCAAGACTTTTTTGTTTATTTGGCGGGACAAAATGTGGGCAGTCCGTACAGTTTTATGCAAAATTGTTTTATTCGTTCACGCAAGGGAGCATACCTGTTGGATGCGTGGCGTGCAATGATTTTGGAATACTGGAAACACGAAAATTCAAACTTTGATTACTTTATGCATCAACTGTTGTTTAAAACATTGGTTCAAAATGATGAACGTGCGAAAAAATATTTTGCAGAAATGAAACATGTGGACCAGGATCCAACCCATATGCTGTGGTGGGATTATCATAACAAGCCTTTTAATCAGAAAGAGTTTGATAAGGTAACAAGTGGGGCGTTTTTTCAAAAGTTAACTTATCGTGGTTCTGATAAGCCGGCGCCCGGGACGTATGCAGAAAAGATTATTAATATGTATCAGTAAGGATTTTATATGCCAGCGATTTCAATCATCATACCGGTTTATAATGTTGAAAAATATTTGCGCAGGTGTTTGGACAGCGTGTTAGGTCAGACATTTACAGATTGGCAGGCAATCTGTGTAAATGATGGCAGTCCGGATAACAGTGCCGCAATATTGGCGGAATATGCCGCACGTGATTCGCGTTTCATTGTTGTGGAAAAAGAAAATGGGGGGCTGTCCGATGCGCGTAATGCCGGTATGCCGTACGCCACGGGTGAATATATTATGTATTTGGACAGTGATGATTTTATTCATCCGCAAACAATGGAAATTGCATATCATATGGCGCGTCGTGATAATTCGGATATTGTGTCCTTTACTTATGATCGGATATACAGACCCCAGTTGATGGTGCGACATATTCTGAAAATGGATACGGATAATGTTGTGCCGGGACGTATGCATAAAAGATATGATTTGAATAAAATCAAAACATGTGTGACAGATGATGTTTATGAATATGCAACCGAACGTACGCATAATGTGCCGGGGAAAAAGAAAAAATGGCTGATTAAACATTGTCAGGTTTGGAAGAATATGTATCGGCGGGAACTGATTGCGGATATTCCGTTTATCAAGGGGATTTTGTTCGAAGATTTCCCATGGTGGAGCGAGGTCATGTTGCGTAATCCACGTGTGACGATTGCGCCATTGCCTTTGTATTTCTATATCCCGAATTTCGGTGGAATTGTTTTAGGGGCCAAGCAGTTGCGGATTATGCAATCGTTGATAACCGGGATTAAGGTTGCCTTTGTGAAATACCAGGAATCCGCATCGCCATATCAGATGCAAATGTGGTCCCAGAATTTTAAGTGGTATTTTATTAAATGGGCGTATCGTAAAATAAAATACATTGATTCAGATGATGATATGGAACGGGCGCGTGAACTGTTTCGTGAATTAGAGCGTATTGGTGCACTGGATTGTCCGCCAAGTGCTTGGGCACGTGGGTTGCGTGGCGATATTCTTGATTTTATCAAAGGGGACAAGTAATGTGTGGTGATGTGCGTGTGTCAATTATTATCCCTGTTTATAATGCGGAAAAGTTTTTACGCAGGTGTTTGGACAGTGTGTTAAATCAGACATTTACAGATTGGCAGGCAATCTGTGTAAATGATGGCAGTCCGGATAACAGTGCCGATATATTGGCAGAATATGCCGCACGTGATTCGCGATTTGTTATTGTGAATAAAAAAAATGGTGGTTCTTCAGATGCACGTAATGTGGGGATGAAGCATGCGGTTGGTGAATATGTTTTATATTTGGACAGTGATGATTTTATTCATTGTCAGACATTGGAATTGATGTTGGGGGTAATAAAATCAAAAAATGCAGACATGGTGTTGTTTGATATTGATTTGCCTTTTTATAATAAACTGAAAACATTATTGTATCAAAACAAGGATATATTAGGGTTGGTTCCGCAATCTGGGAATAAGGTTTATAAGGTAAATCGCTTTGCAAAGTTTGTTGCAAAAAATATTTTAATGCATTGTACCGAGCGTAATCACAGTTTTTGGTTAAGGCGGCCTGCACGGGTGCGAAAACATTGTTATCCTGTGTTGGCGTTGTATCGTCGGGAATTGATTGCAGATGTTCCGTTTATCAAGGGGATTATTATCGAAGATTTTCCGTGGTGGGTATCTGTGCTGTATAAAAAGCCAAAGACCGTTATTACAAAATTGCCACTATACTTTTATATTCCGAACAAGGTTTCGCAATTAAATAGTTCAAAGTCTTTGTATATGGCAAAATCAATCGCGACGGGATTACGGACAACGTTTGATTTATATAGCAAAGGTACAACAAAATTGCAGTTTGCGCATTTTAACTATCATTTCTTGTGGCCGTTTACAATTATAATGATGCGAAAAATTCGCGAATTGGATAATGATGTGGATATTCAAGTCGCAAAAAGATTCGTCAAGGATTTGTATAAACGTGGTGTGTTTAATAAGGTATGTGGTGTGCGGTCTAGGAAGTATAAACGCAGAATAGAAGAGTTTATTAAATAAAAAATCCCCAAGTGGGGAATTTTTATATGCCTGATTCCTCGAAGCGATTTGGTATTTTAATTACGCGTTTTATACCCAACATCCCCGGTTTATCCAGGGCGTATATTGGACGAAAAATCGTTTGTAAAATTCGTGCCAATTTAATCCATGATTCCCCGTGGGCAACACGATTGGTAACCGCATTTATTGTGCCGTTGCCACGACGGCGCAGGTGATTGACCCAGTCGGGACCGCGTGATGCGGCCTTGGCCAATAACATGTTCATGTCTACGGCGCCAAAGTGCAACAGGTATAAATTGTTGTCCAGGTGAAAATTGTGACCATGTATGCTGTGAAAGCCACTGCCCCAGCGGACAGGGCGATTAATTACAACGGGTTTGGTATAGCGTGTGGACAGTAATGCATAACCGCGCTGAGACAGAAGTGGTTTTGATGTGTCCAGGGGCTTTTCATATTTCATGTGTTGGCCAACGTCCAGTCCCAATCCAGATAATGTGGTATTTATGTTCTTGGATGATAAATATTCGGGCAGGGTGGTGTTTAATGCCGGGTCGACCATTAAAAATTCGTCACAGTCGCAACCGATAATTATGTCGTATTCATTTAATAATTTATTTGCCAGGTCGGATATTAAACCAATACGATATTTGTCGCCCGCACTGCGTGACATGTTGGTGTGGGGTAACCGGGTTATGTGGGCGTCGCCCGCATTTTTTGGGATGTTTTGATCCGTGCCGTCCAAATAGATGTATAAATTTTTTGTTCCCAACATACCGCCATAATATTCAATCCAGCGGGATAAAAAGAAATCGTCATTTCGGGCCATGGTGATGGCGGCAATCTTTTTATTTTGTGTCATTATATGCCCCCGTTTAATAGTTTGTATGTTGCGTGGTGTATTTTTCGTAAAATGATTTTTATCGGATTTTTGGTTAGTAACCAATCAATATGTTCCGGGCCATGTGTTGTGATGGCGGAATTGAAAATCGCGTCGCGGGTGGGGCGGGGCACATGATTTAGTATGTATAAAATCTGTCGGCCCAATGCGCCATGATTGCGACTAAATGCAACGCGTTTCATAAAAGGCATGCCGGATTTATAAAGTTTTTTAACACGGTTATATATGCCACGTCCACGAACCGTGTACAGGCAACACCATTTGTGGCCATGGTCGCCGATTAATTTAGATAACCCATGTTCGTATTTGCGGGTGATTGCACCCTTGGATGATAATTTGGTAATGTCGTTCATAAATGTATCAAACCATGTGGTAAAGAAAACGATACGTCGCATACCAACAAACCAGGATTGAATATGTGGGTGATGTTGATGCGGATTTTTTACAATGCCAAATGCATCACAATCACCGGATTCCATTTGTTTGAAATATGGTTCCAAATTGTACAGTGGGCCATATACGGAATCGTTTACCAAGTACAGGAAATCATAATCAGAAATATTTAGATTCTTTACGGCCCAGTTGTATGCGCGTTTGTAAGAACCAAAGTCGTATTCGCCGTGACGTGTGGCGGATGTGAATACGCAATACTTTTGTATTTTGGCCAATTCAGATGCCGGGCAATCAGAATCCATATATAATATGATGTCGCCAAATTTAGACAGGTGTTTTACATAATAAATCAGGGCGTCGTCAATTATCCCCGATTTGTGGAAGCCTGCAAATAAAAATAGTCGTTTAGATGACATTGTGATATTTTTCCAGATATTTATAGTTTATAACACGTTTGTGTGTTTTGCAAGGTTTTAGGGGGAAATACATCAAGAACAATTTATAAAAAAACGCCAAATGGCGTTATTTTTATTTTTTCCCAAAGTGTTTCTTTAATATATCGTATGCGGTGGAAATCCGGGCAAATTCTGTGGCGGCGGTTTCTTTGTTGGATGCCGTGTCGGGGTGGTATTTCTTGGCCAGGGCGCGGTATTTTACACCGACTTCGCGCCATGTGGCCGATATCCCCAGGTCAAATACCTTTAATGCGGATACAACGTTGGTGGGTAATTTGCTTTTGGTGGGGATGCGGTCAAATTTGCTGCGACCGGTGATGAAATCGTTTATGAATTTTTCATAATCGCTGGCCTGTTTGTTGGCGGCTTCGGTGTCTTTCAAAGAACTGCCAAATGTTTGGCGTTCCCAATCGTCTTCGATTTCTTCGGGTGACATGTCCGCGTAATAGTTCCAATTTTTATTATATTCGGCCGCGTGTTCGGTGCAAAAAAACCAATAGTCGCGCAAATCGCGTGATTTTGGGGCGCGGCATGTGCCGGCCTTGGTGCAACCTGGTTTGTCACATTTTTTTATCATTTCTTGTTACCTTTATTTTTTTGCCAGGGGATGATGATTTTCAATCGTTTCACACAGGTGTTCGGGTAAGACGTGTGTGTATATTTGGGTGGTTGAAATGTCTTCGTGTCCCAACATTGTTTGTATTGCACGCAGGTTTGCCCCCCCCGCCAGCAGATGTGATGCAAACGAGTGTCGCAGGACATGCGGACTGACCCGATTGGGGTCTATGCCCGCCAATACGGCGCATTTCTTTAATATTTTGAAAAATCCATCGCGCGTTATATGGCCCGTTTTACCGCCAGATGGGAATACGTATTTGGAATCAATATCGCCACGGGCGTCCAACCATTTGTTTAATGCGTGTATGGCCGCTTCGTGCATTGGGACCAATCGTTCCTTGGCGCCTTTGCCGTGAATTAATAATTTGTCGCCCAATACACCCGTAACGGGTAATTCGCACAGTTCCGATACGCGCAGACCGGATGCGTATAATAACTCTATCATTGCGCGCAGACGGATGGAATTTTTTATGTCGCCGGCACTGGATATCAATAATTCTATTTCTTCGACCGATAAAAATTTGGGTAATACACGGTTGCGTTTTGGTAATTCCAGGTTGGCGGTCGGGTTAGTCCGGATGATTTTTTCCAACATTAAAAATTTATAAAAACCACGCAGGGCAGATGCCTTGCGGGCGATGGACGAAGGTTTATCCGGCAGGGAAGATAGGTATGATTGAATATCAGATGCCGATGCGGACATAAGACCGCCGGTTATCGACATGTCTGCAAGGCGTAAATCCGATTCATAACTGATTAATGTTTTTTCGCTGCGACCCTTTTCGGCAGACAGTGCTTCGAGAAATATATCTATGTAATTCATTTTGGGTACACCACGATTTCTGTCATGTGTTGTGTGGTGGAAAATGATATTATCATCAGTGCAACCAAAACCACTATCAGTGTCCAGGTTAAAATCTTGGCAAATTTAAAATTTTTCTTTTTTTTAATTGGCATCTTCGTGTTCCATTATATTGTGTCAAAACTGGTTATAAATATACCCGCGCCGGCAATGATGATTAAAGGTGGCGCAATAATGGATAATATCGGTGGCAGGGTTCCCGTCGCCCCCAGGGCATTGAACATATTTATCAGAAAATAAACCGCAAAACATGTGATGATACCAAGGCTGAATTTGATACCAAAACTGTAATTTCGGCGTTGCTTGGTTTGGGAAAAAGCAACACCCAATGCCGCCATGGAAATCATGGTCAGGGGCAAAAACAGTAATGTCCACAGTTGAACCAGGTGCCCACGCACGGGCGCGCCAATGGATTCCATGCGTTCGATGAATTCGGGTAATTGCCAAAATGAAATCTGATCGGGTTGCAGGTATCGGTCCAAAACCGTTTGTGGGGTCAACAGTGTTTTGGTTTGCCAATCTGTTGTTTTGGTCGTTCCGTCGTTTGCCCAAATTGTTGCGTTGTGTGCCAACAGTCCCGTATCGGACAGGGTGACGGTATCTGCGTTAATGCGGTTTAGTAATTTAAACTGGGGGTCCTGGGTATATATGGTGGCTTCGTCAAATATTAATATGTCGCCGGATTTGTGTATGCCACGGGCGTTCATGGTGATATAACCTTGGTCCGAAGATTCGCGTAACCATATATGGTTGTCAATTAATTGCAGATGTTCGGGGGTGATGTTTTGGGTGCTGATGCTGACAGAATAGGGGTTGATTACCGTTGTCGCAAACAGACCAATTAAAAATGCGCCCACAAAAAATGGACGGGCCGATTGATATGGTGACAGACCCGCACTGGATACAATAATACTCTCGCTGGATTTTGTAAGATTGTATGATGTCAGTAATGTGCCCATAAATACCGCCAATGGTAAAAACATTGGAACGTATTCAAGCAGGCGTATCCATGATTCATATAATGCCGCCATTGCATCCGGATTAGACGGCAGGCGTTCAACAAATGTGACCGCCAAAATAATGCCGCATACAACCAGCATCACAAGACCAACGCCGGAAAAAAATCGACGCAATAAAAAACGGGTTAAGATATTAAACCTAAACATGTTATGTATAGTATACCGTGAAATTTCATAATTGCAAAATTAAAATGATAGCGTATAATTTGCCGGATAATATTTCTATGGGGATAAAAAATGGATAAAAAACCAATTTCACGTGTGGGATTTGATAATCTGATTAAAGAATTAAAGGATTTAAAGGAAAACCAAAGACCGGAAATTTTGAAAACGGTCCAGTGGGCGCGTTCCCTGGGGGATTTGTCCGAAAATGCGGATTACAGTGCGGCACGTGAAAAACAACGTCAGATTGATAACAGAATTCGTTTTATTGAAAATACGATTGAAAATGCCGTGGTGATTGATGTTGATTCTTTGACGGGCAATCGTGTTGTGTTTGGGGCACGTGTTGTGGCCGAAGACGAAGATGGAAACAAAATGCAATGCAGAATTTTGTCTGATATCGAATCGGATGGGCGTACGGTTATTTCGTGTACCAGTCCGGTTGGACGTGCAATGATTGGGCGGTGCGTTGGGGATACATGTATTGTTAAATTGCCCGGTGGTGAAAAAGAATATGAAATTCTAGAAGTGACATTTAAAGAATAGTTGTGTTGTGTCGGGGGGATTTATGGCCGTTCGTGTGTTGCCGGATTTTTTAATTAACCAAATTGCCGCCGGTGAAGTGGTGGAACGACCCGCCAGTGTGGTGAAAGAGTTGGTGGAAAATGCGCTGGATGCGGGGGCGGATCAGATTGTTATTGATGTGACCGATGGTGGGCGTACGTTAATTTCTATTATTGATAACGGTTGTGGGATGTCGCGTGATGATTTGGCGCGCGCAATTACACGACATGCAACGTCCAAGTTGCCGGATGACGATTTGTTAAATATTAACTTTATGGGATTCCGGGGCGAAGCGTTGCCATCGATTGCATCTGTGTCTGATATGACAATAGATACGTGTAATGGGGTGGATGCCAACGGGTGGCAGATTGATGCTTCGACCGGTGATATTAGGCCTTCGGACTGGGAAGGGGGAACCAGAATCAGGGTGCAAAATTTATTTGCCAAGACACCTGCGCGTTTAAAATTCCTGCGTGGTGACAGGGCGGAAATGATGTCTGTGTTGGATGTTGTTAAGCGTTTGGCAATGGCGCGTTCGGATGTTGGCTTTATTTTGAATAACAAATGGCGTTTTGTAAAAAATGAAGATTTGTTGTCGCGTATTGCGGGTGTAATGGGTGATGATGTCGTTGGGCGCATGTTGGATGTTGATGCCGTGTCCAAGACTAATTCTGGGATGCGATTGACCGGTTTTATTTCTGAACCGACGTTGCGACGTGCATCCAGTGTGGATCAGTTTTTATTTGTAAATGGACGCCCGGTTAAAGATAAGGTCTTGGTCGGGGCGTTGCGGGCCGCATATATGGATGTGATGCATGCGCGTGAGTTTCCATTGTGTGCGTTATATTTGACGGTGCCGACGAATGCGGTGGATGTCAATGTGTCGCCCGCCAAGACCGAGGTGCATTTTTTGGAACCAACGCATGTCCGTTCTTTTATAATAAAAACCCTGCGTGACAGATTGGCACAGACAATGGTTGCCACGCGAACTGTTGCGCCCCAGGTGGTGGCGCCGACCCCACAAAATGCGCCCGCGCAACACTTTGATTTTGGAATAAAACAGGATTCTTTTAAGGTCAGGGATGATTTTGTTTCATCTGTGCCCCGTGTATTTGAAAATTATACGCCCGTGACGCGTGTGCATGAAAATGTGGTGCGTGAAGGTGCGCCGGTTATGGAATCTTTGCCGGAAGATATGCCGTTGGGGCGGGTTGTTGGTCAGGTTGGAAATAAATATATCATTGCGCAAAAAGACGACAATATGGTAATTGTTGACCAGCATGCCGCGCATGAACGCATAACATATGAAAAATTGCGTAATAATAAGATAAAGACCCAGCCACTGTTGACACCAATTATTGTGAATCTGCGCGCAGAAGATGTGGTGGCGATAATGTCAATCGCGGATGATTTAAAAAAGTCGGGGTTGCATGTGGGGGAATTTGGCGAAGAGTCGATTGCTATATTTGAAAAGCCGGCCGATTGGAATATGAATTGGGGGGATGCGTTGCGTGATATGGCGGATGAGGTGCGTGTAAATGGACATTCTTCGGGATTAAATGAAAAATTGCATTTGAAATTGGCAAATTATGCATGTCATCATTCGGTGCGGGCAGGGCAAAAGTTGGATTTGATTCAGATGGATGCTTTATTGCGGGATATTGAACGTACGGAACGTGCCGGACAATGTAATCATGGACGACCCGTGTACAAGTTTATTGCGATGACCGAAATTGATACTTGGTTTGAAAGATTATAAAAATCAGCCTGGGATTTTGATGAATTTTGTGATAAAATGCATGTGTTATGGCAAATCAATCTAAGTTTTTGCCGGACAGTGTTTCCGGCGCATTAAAAAGTTTGTTGGCCCGCGTATTTGGTGGGTTGGTTTTGATCTTGGGTATTTGGGCGACATTTGCGCTGGTGTTTTTTGACCCGTATTTGGATGGCTTTGCGGTGGCCAGTACGTTTGGCGCGCAATCGATTATGGGAAATTTTGTTGGCATGGTACGCTATGCGGTGGGGTTTGTGCCGGGTGTGTTTGTGTTCATGTGTATGGCGCGGTGGGGATTGGTGCGTATGGCGGGATTGCAATTTAGTGACAGTCCGGAATATAATTTTTTGCGTGTGTTTATTTCGGTGTGTTTGGGGGCCATTGGATTTGGTTTGATTTTGCCGGGTGGGACATATGGTGGATTGTTTGGCGCCATTGCGGCAAATGATTTAACCGCGATTTTGGGAAATTTGGCGGTGTTGCCGGGAATTTTGTGTTTGGTTGCGTTCTTTTGGATGGGTGGGGCGTTGTTGCATATTCGGTTGGCGCATTTGCGTGCGGTTTTGCGTGTGCTGTGGCGTTGGGTGCGTTGGTTGGGGACCGCGTTCCATTTGATAAAGCCGACATATGCGCACAATAGTACAGAAGAGGACGAGTCTGAGCCCGAGGCCGAAGGGGACGAGCCGGAAACACCACAGACAGAAAAGAAAGCGCGACATGGGTTGTTGGGGCGGCGTGCGGTCAAAAAGGTGGCGCCTGTGGCGGTGGCTGCGCCCGTTGCGGTGGCGCCCAAACGCGTGCGGGCAAGTTCTGTGTATAAATTGCCGGATCCAAAATTGTTGGAAAAATCTAATTTTAGCAAGTATGTTGTAACGCCCGAATTGAAACAAAATGCGAAAAATATGGAAACGCATTTTGCGGAATATGGGGTCTTTGGCAAGGTGGTTGGAATTAAACCGGGGCCGATTGTAACCCTGTATGAATTTGAACCCGATACCGGTATGCGTATTGCTGATATTACAAAAACGGTCAAGGATATGACACGTGCAATGGCGACGGAAAATATCCGTATTGCGCATATTCCACGTACGAACTATGTCGGCGTGGAAATGGTAAATGTTAAACGTCAGACCGTGCGATATCGTGGTTTGATGGAAGACGAAATGTTTGTTGATACCAAATATAAAATCCCATTGGCGTTGGGGGTTAATATTGGCGGAAATCCAATGTACTTTGATTTGGCAAAAATGCCACATATGTTGATTGCCGGACGTACAGGGTCGGGTAAGTCTGTGTTTGTGCAATCGATTATTACATCTATTGTGTATCACTTTACACCCGATAAATGTAAATTGATGATTTTGGACCCCAAGGGTGTTGACTTTGGCTTTTGGGATGATATTCCGCATTTGATTACACCGATTGTAAAGTTGGATCCGGGGGCGGCGGTAAACGCACTAAAATGGGCGGTGCGTGAGATGGAGGAACGGTACAAACAGTTACAGGTCTTGAACGCACGAAATGTAGAAAGTTATAATGAAATTGCCGCACAAAAGCGCGAGGCCGGAGAAAAAATAACCAAACAGGTTGCCGTTGGTACCGATGAAGAAACCGGCGAGTTGTTATTTGAAACCCAGGAAGTGGATTTGTCGGATATTCCATATATCGTCATTATTATTGACGAGGTGGCAGATTTGATGAGCTTGGCACGTAAAGAGGTCGAAGCCTGTGTCCAGCGTATTGCACAAAAGGCACGTGCGGCGGGAATACACCTGGTGATGGCGACACAGCGACCAGATGCCACGACCATTACGGGGGTTATCAAGGCGAACTTTCCAACGCGTGTGTCATTCCAGGCGCGCAGTCGTATCGACAGTGTGACCGCACTGGGCGAAGGTGGTGCGGAACAGTTGTTGGCCATGGGGGATATGTTGTTTAGCGAGGCCGGACGTGTCCCGGTTCGTATCCACGGGGCCTTTATTGATGACAATGAATTGACCAGTATTGGTGATTTCCTGCGGTCTCAGGGGGCGCCCGAATATGCCGATGGTGTTACCGATGCCGAAGGCGAAGGTGGTGCGGTGCCGGGTATGCCGGGTGCAATTCCGGGCGCGGGTGGCGCCACATCGGGGGATAAAGAGGCAGACCTGTATGAACGGGCCAAGGAATTTGTTATTCGTGATAAAAAACCGACGATTTCATATATCCAACGTCGTTTGCAAATTGGATATAACAAGGCGGCCGGGTTTATGGAACGTATGGAAGAAGAGGGGATTGTTTCTGCGCCGGATGCGAATAATAAAAGACATATATTGTAAAATTTATCTTTTATCGTTTTGTGTTTTGTGGTAAAATCGTACGTAAGAGAGAATATGAAGTTGTTTCGGCGATTTTTGTTGATGGTTTTATGCGCGATACCGTGTGTCGCGGGTGCAAATGTTGCAACAACCGCGGGTAATAATTTGACCGCGTGGAACGGTAACAGTGGTGCAACAAATAACAATAATTGGAATCAAATGATGAACAGTCGGTCCTTGGCGACTGGGCCGGTTGGGGAAAAGCCCAAGGCGGATTTTGGGAACTGTAATTCTTTGATTTTGCGGTGTGCGCAACCAAAGTGTGCGGGATGCACGACGATGGAATTGGCGCGTACGATTGTGTCGGGATGCGTTAACAGTAACGCGACATGTAAAAAACATGGTGAAGATTTAATTGATTTTATTTCTGCACAAATTGTTGCCGATGCAAATGCAGATCTGCAACAGCAACAGTTGGCGGCCCAAAATGCAGCGGCCGCGGCGGCCGCCGCACAAAACAGTGCCCAAATGCAACAAATGCAGCAGCAGATGCAACAAATGCAATACGAAATGCAACAGCAAAATGCCCAACAAATGGCACAGATGCAGGCCGCATTGGATGAACAAAAACAGTTGGTTGCCGAGGCACAAAAACAGGTCGCAGATGCAAGTGCCAGCGCCGCAAATGCAAATGCCAGTGCCGCTGCGGCGCAAAGCGCAACACAAATAACCACAGAACAGGAAGAGGCCGCAGTTGCGGGTGTTGATGCGGATTTGTTGGCGCGTGAAAAAATTTCAGGTCAGATTTTATCAAAAATTGAAAACGCCGAGGTTGCATTAAAAGAACTGTATGCAACCATGCAGGATGCGTTTACATATGCGGGGTGTGATACACGCGGAAACAACTGCGGGGGGCCAAAACGTGTTAAAACCTTTAAGGCCAAGGCGCAAAAGTTCTTTCGTCCGTATGATGTGATTGTGGATGAAGCCTATGAAGCGTTGGAAATGGCGTTGGCGGTTGGTGTGGATGTGTCCGATGTTATTATGATGTTAAGTGGTGCGTGTAATCAGTGGGGTAAATTCCTGTGTACGGGCAAGGATGCAAAACATTCGGTGGCGGATTATAATGAAGATAATTGTCCAAATGGTCGTTCGGTTAAACGTGATTATGTCAAAGGTGGCCAGGAATGTACCATTGGTATGGCCGTTCCGCCCCAGGATGATTCGCGTTGTACGCTGACCGAACTGTTGGGGGGCGCGGGTGAAAATGAACCGGTGTTGCGTGAATGGTTGGATGAAAATTACGAAGGTGACCGTTTGGTGCGTGTTGGGTGTGCAACATCGGCGTTGGATTCGATTGCGATATTTGGACGGCGTGGTTCCAAACGGGGGGCAACATTGGATTTGGATACGTTGGAACGCATAATATTACAGGATGCGCCGGATTATGTTGGTGGAAATCGTTATGTGGGCACGTCACAGGATGGGGGGGCGGACCGTCTTAAATTCTGTGCATTGACACCACAGGGGTATCAGAATTTATTAAGTGCGATTCAAACAAAAAAATTACCACGTAAAATTTGTGTGCCGATGAAGGATTTAGAGTCCAATTATATGTATGGTGGTGTGATAAGGGCATCCAGTTTTGGTGGGTCGGGATTGCTTGACAGTGTGTTTAAACAGACAAGAGATTTTCAATGTACGAATCTTGCAGTTTTGGCAGGACAAGTGGATTCAAAATGTTCAACTGATTTTGATGCGAAGACGGGGCGCTGTTCATTGACCGGTGGGTGTGTTTTTTATGGTGACGAGATTCTTGCTGCGGCCGATGCCGAAAAACGGCGCCAGCAAGCGGAAAGTAGTGCTGCAAAACCGTCGATGTGTAGTGTGGCTGATTGTTATGGCGGGCAGATTAACTTTGATTATAGCGAAGCAGCTAGGGGGCTTTGTTGTAAGTGTGGGAACATTGCCTATAATCCGGATATGTCCCATTGTAATAGTGGAAAACTGAACGCAAAAAATTTAACGTTTGAGTTGTCAGATTTTTGGAAAACAGGTAAATGAAAAAATTAAAAAATATTTTTATTGGATTTTTTATTTTGGCCGCTGTGATTATGGCCGGGCCGGTTGGTGCGGCCGAAAACGGTTGTGACGATGTTGAAAATGATGCGATTGTGGCGGAATTGGCATTGTGTTCGACGCATGCGTATAATATTGGGGAAACGAAAAATCCAACCGGTGCGGACAAGGAATTGATGCGCGATGTTATCGCAATGAAAACGACGCTGATAACGCAACAGATGTATAAACAGTATGAACAGATGGAATCAATGTTGCGGCGATTGAAGACCCAGTTGGAAAAGGCCGTCTTGACAACCAGTTTAGAGGCCAAAGGGGCATCTTCGTCGTCCCGTAGTTCTTCGTCGGATTCATCTTCGTTTAAATCTGATGACAGAAATATTCATATGGCGGGGGTCAAGAATTGTCTGAATTATTATCAGGATTCGGAAATCTTGAAGTGCTATGAAGATAATTTGAATATGATTGTTAATATGTCGGGTAATGGAGATAACGTTAGTTCCGAATTAAAAAAACAGTTGGTTCAGGATTTTTGTGGGTTGTCGGGACAAAGGATAAATGGTACGGAAAATTGTAATAGTGAACGAAATGATTTTAATGAGTATTGTAATGTTAAGGATGCAAAAAAACCGCAAACACTGGATAAAAGAAATTTCCAATCCATGATAGATAGGATGCGGTCGTGTTTGCAGAATCAATATCGTGCATATAATAATTCGCAACGACAGCAGAAAAAATAGAATTGTGGTGTGTTGTTGGTTAAAAAAATCCCCCAGATGGGGGATTTTTTATCTTTGATTTTCGCGGATGCGATAAATTTTCATGTATATTTCGCCGGAATTGTCCATGGTTTCAATTTTGCCAAATACGCGTTTTCCTGCCATGTCCAACAATTTAAAGAAACGTGGTGATAACATGCGTGTACCAAAGCGCACAATGTCGGATTGGTTTTTATCCACCGCGCGACCCGCGTTGCAATCGGTGTATGCCGAAAACAGGGTGCGGGCGTGGTTGTCCGATGCGGTGGCGGTGCCACGTTGCAACATGATGTGACCGCGTTTGTTATCCATCAAGAATCCGCGTTTTTCCGGTGCGCCGCGTTCAACATAAATGGTTAAACAATATGGTAAATCGGTGCGAAAACGTTTTTCAAATGTGTATGATATATGGCGATCGTTAATTTGTGCGTGGGCCGTTGTGTCACGGTCGGTGATAAAGGCCATGGCGATATCGTATGCCTGTTTGATTGTGTATTCCTGTGACATGATTAAAATCTCCTTGTTTTTATTATATTAGTAATATAGTACAAAAGAAATAAATGTCAAGTAAAGAAAGTTGGTTTTTTGCTTTTTTATGTGGGGGCTTTGTGATATAATTTTTACCAAAAGGAGATAAATTCATGAAAAAAACATTTTTTGGTATTGTTGGGGTCCTGGCCATTTTGGGTGCAGGTGGGGTAGAAGCGGCGACTAATTCTGGAATGCGTGCGGCATCAAGTGCCGATTTATCCGGGGCGCCCGCCACACGTTCACGTGAAAAGGTAAATTATCAGAAATATAAAACACGTACGACAACAAAGACATATGAAACCAAGGATGCAGGTGATTTGTACTATACAAAACCGGCAAACCGCAGCGCGCTGTATAAACAGTACGAAGGGGCGTCTTCGTCGTCGGCACGTGCAACAAAAACAACAAAACGTACAACACGCAGTGAAAAGGTTGTTAATAAGTTAACGCGCAAATACTTTATTGCACATCCGTTCTATCAGCCGTTGGGTGGTGTATTTGGTTCCGTGACCGATTTGGGCTATACAACCAGTAGTTATGATTTTACGATTAATCAGACCATGCCTGTTTATGATGGTGCGACCGAAGTTTATCCATTGAACGGTTTGGGAGGTAAATGGGATATGTCGCGTTTTTCAATCAAAGAAGATTTCAGTTATGGTATCACCGATACGATTGCGGTGATGGGTATGGCCGAATTCGATATGGATGATTATAAATTTGAATGGGATGATAATTCCCCATCTGATGAAATGGACGACAGTGGGTTGAACCTGTTCGGTATTGGTGGCCAATGGCGTTTCATGGATAATGAAAAATGGATTGGTATGGCATCCGCGTATTATCAGCACCAAAAAGATATTTCTAATAATTTCTTGTTAGAGGCCAAGGTGGGATACAAGGTTGCTTCTTCGACCGTTTATGGTTTGGCGCGTGGTTGGTATTTGGCGCTGGATGGTAATTCTTATGGTAATGGCGTCGAAGGCAAAGATGCAAATGGTGTGCCGGCGATGATGTATATCCCATACCAGGTGGGTGATGACAAGGCCATGTATTTCGAAGGCGGTATGGGTGTGTTCAGTGTATTAAACAAAGACTGGACATTGAATCTGGAAGGTGTGTTTGGACACTATGATTGGCATAATTCCGCATCGGTCAAGGGGGCAATCGGTTGGCAACCAAATGATTGGTTCGCATTGAATCTGTATGCAAAAACGGTGTTCTATGACAGTGCCGATGGCAAGGAATTGGATTTGTATTGGATGGAACCAAGTGTTGGTTTGGATAGCCTGACCAAAATTGGTACGGTTGATTTGGATAACTATTCCGAAACGTCAATCGGTTTACAGGTTATGTTCCAGTTCTAGTATTGTAAGAATAGTCACGCCCCCATTTTTGGGGGCGCGGGTTTTATTTTTTTGTGCAGGAGAGAGGATTTTATGCGTAGGTTTTTATCGGTCTTTTTGTTGTCGTTTTGTGTGATGATGCCGGCAGTATCACATGCAAATGATTTGTCCATGGATACGTCCGATCCGTTGTTCTTGTTGGGCGATGATGCAATATTGTCGCAATCGGCGGTGGCGTATTGGGACCATATATTGCGTTTTGGACAAACTGTGTCTTATGGTATGAATAATCGTCTGAGCATTGGGGCAAATGTGCATTATCAGCATGATTTTAACGGTGACGAAGATGGTTTTTCTGCGATTGATTTGGGTGGAATTTATCGTATGAGTAATGCCGACGATAATGATGCGCGTATAATTTCAGATGTTTTGTTTGGGTTTAAATTTGCGGGCAGTTCGCGTGTGCGTACGCCGGATTATGCGGATTCTACGTATTATGCGGGGGTACGTTTGGGACGCCAATGGGCGGGTGTAACGTTGGCGGCGACCGTCAAATCAACATGGGTTTTTGATGATACGCGTGGTGTGGCGTTCCTGGATTTCACGCCCGAGGCGTACTTTCGCACCGCCCCCGATTGGCGCGTTGGTGTTGGTGCCACAGTTCGCAAGGCAACACATAAAGACCCCATTGATAATATAGATTTTGATCAAGAGTGGTTACATACTAAATTGGTGCGTCAATACGGTAATACCCAGTATGTTGGGCATTTGGATTATGAATTCGAAGCCGATGATATCCAGGTTGGGGCACGTATTAATATCTTGTTCTAGGGACAATAATAAAATTTGATGGCACATATGTCGTGGGTTTGGTTGGGGCCAACAATCGGCATTTGTGCCATTTTTTATTGGGAATTTTTATGCATTTTTTCGCGCAATGATTCCCAATAATCCAGGCGCTTTTTTATTTCGCGTTCAAAGCCACGTTCGACGGGTTCATAGAATTTCTGACGGCCAAGGGATTCTGGGAAACAATTTTGACCCGAAAATCCGTTTGCGGTATCGGGGTCATAAATATATCCCGCGTTGTATCCCAGGTTTTTCATCATCTTGGTCGGTGCGTTTAAAATGTTTTTTGGTGGCATTAG
This sequence comes from Candidatus Enterousia sp., assembly GCA_045593685.1. Classification (GTDB taxonomy): domain Bacteria; phylum Pseudomonadota; class Alphaproteobacteria; order Rs-D84; family Rs-D84; genus Enterousia. The sequence continues at coordinate 26,415 of JAZNXD010000005.1, forward strand.
CGACCCCGTTTCACGGGCGCATGCATATGCCGCCTTTTGTGCGCGATAGTTTCCAATGCTTTTTGGGGCGGTACCCAAATAAATAACCAGTTGTGTCAGTGCCAGGTCGCCTTCGGGACTGCCCAGTCTTTCGTATGCGGACCATGCGGAAATTGCGACCTGTAATGCGTTTGGGTCGGCCAGACCAACGTCTTCGACCGCAAAACGGGTCAGTCTGCGGAATATATACATGGGGTCCTGGCCCGATGTCATCATGCGTGCCGTCCAATAAAGGGCGGCGTCTGTGTCACTGGCCCGCAGGGATTTGTGAACGGCGGATATTAAATTATAGTGTTCGTCACCATGCTTGTCCGACAGTGGTGCGCGCTTCTGTACGGCGCAATCCAAGGCATCCGGCGATAAAGGCTTTTTGAAATTTGCGTTAAATAAATATTCAACTGTGTTTAATAAAAAGCGTGCATCGCCATCCGCCATTTGCGCCAGGTGCGCGCGTGTTTCATTTTCCAGTGGTAATTTTTTTTCGGTAAAATCTTCGGCGCGTGACATTAATGTCAGTAAATCTTCGGTGGACAGTGGTTGTAATACGCCAATGTGGCAACGGGACAGTAATGCGTTGTTTAAATTAAAACTGGGGTTTTCGGTGGTGGCGCCAATGAACACGACCGTGCCATCTTCCAGATATGGCAGAAGTGTATCCTGTTGCGTTTTGTTAAAACGGTGGATTTCATCAATGAACAGTAATGTATTACGGCCAATGTCACGATTCATGCGGGCGGCATCCATTGCCTTTTTAATATCGGCGGTGCCGGAAAATACCGCGGACATCGGAACAAAATCCATGTCGACAGAATTTGCCAGGGCGCGGGCGATTGTGGTCTTGCCACAGCCGGGGGGACCCCATAAGATTAAATTGGATAACTTTTTATTATCAACCATGCGGCGGACCAGGCCGTTTTCACCCAATAATGTTTGTTGGCCCACAACATCGTCAATCGTGTTTGGACGCATTAAATCCGCAAGTGGTCGTGTCATTTTACTTGGCTTTTATTTATTGTTCATTTGTGATATAATCATTTTATTAAATTATAAAGGAATTGGCAAGTTGGTAAATAAAAATTCTGAATTTACGTTGGCTGTGGCAAATTTGGCCGCGGCGGCAATTTCGGCAAATCCGGCACTGACCATGGAAGAGGCCGTACGCAACGCGCGCGAGATTTTACGTGGTACGTCCGTGACACCGCAACAAATCGAAGATTCCGTTACGCCGGATAAAATACAATGCCTGGAAGATGGTACGTGGCATGTGATGTTGCGTCGATATATCAAACGGCGTTTTAATTTAACACCGCAACAGTATCGTGAAAAGTGGGGGCTGCCGGATGATTATCCCTTTGTGGCGCCGGCGTACGCGCGTAAACGTTCAAAAATTGCAAAAAAATCAGGCCTGGGGAGGAAGTAAGTCATGGCGTACAGAAAAATTACAACCGCTGAAAAATTGGGCCGGGGACCGAATAAGGTTGCAGATGCGGCCAAGCGTCTGCGCAAAAAATTGGGTAATGTAAAGGTTCCCGATACTGTGTCGTGGCGTGAATTGCTGGAAGATAAAGACTTTGATTTTGATAAGTTTTTGGTGTGGGTCAAAGAAAATGTTCAGCAGGGCGGAAAGATTACCGGTGTTGCGTCCCTGTGGCTGGGCGAACATTTGGTTCGGGGCTTTAACAAGGTTTTTGTTGATAATAAGTATGTGCGTGAATTAGAGCAGGTCGCAGAGTACAGCGCGATAGATGCCGAAAATGACATTAACCCAAAAACAGGTAAAAAGTATGGGCCATCTGGGTTGTCAAAGTTTGTGAAAAATCATCCGTGGGTTATGGGGTATTTTACATATTGGACGATGTTGGTGGCATCTGTTGCGGGGGCGGTTGGGGTTGCAAAAACCGTAATGACGGATGACAGGGATGCGCCAAAGAAGGAAGTCAAGCAGGATAATAAAAAAGAATCTGTTGTTGTGTCGGATGTTCCGGATACCGATAAAGGAAAAATTCAGCCGGTGGCAACAGAATCGACCCATGAAAAAGCGGATCAGGTCGCGCCAAAGGAAATTGTTGTTACGTCTGAAACGCGAACCGTTAACCCGGACGAGGCACAATTTGTAAAGCAGGCCATAAATGAATATTGGCCCGAAATTGCCATTGGCCTAACAGAGTTGGAAACGTATCGTGCAGAACCCAAAAGACACGGAACCGAGGCGCGTTCGACCAATGGTTTGGGGTGCACCTATACGTATTATTACGATAAAAGTGGTAAATTATATCGGATTGCAAATTCGATTAATGTAAAGAAGGTAAAAACTTTTGACAAGGCGGGTAATTACGAACAATGTAAACGTCATTTGATTTATGAATTGTTGCCCGGTGTTCAGGGGGCAATAAAGGGTAAAAGTAATATTGGTGCACAACAGACAATCGCCATTGCGTGGGCGGGCTATCAAAGACCCGCGGATATGCCAGAAATTGCAATGCGTATATCCAAGGCGACAACTGTACAACAGGTTGCAGATGCCTTTGCGTATTATCCGGGGGCAAAAAAGTGGCGTGATGGTACGTTGAAACGTCGTTGGTGGTGTGCCGCGTATGCCATAGGATTGATTGATATAAAAGATTTTATGGAATTGGATCGTGATGCTTTTTCGCGTATTAACATAAATAATGTGTACAGAAATGGTCATTTCTTGTTAGGCGAAGAAACCGTTAAATATGCATTGGCACGTGCCAAGGGTAATGATAGAAGGGTTTCAAGTTTCCTGGGGGATTTTAAGTTGGGACGCGAATTGATGGCGACCGTGAACAAGCAAAATGGTGGAAACAAGTTGACATTAAAGGTCGATGAAAAAACATCCCAGGACAAGGTTATTGAACGTTCTATGGCGCTGTTGAATCAGGCCGAATCCGCTTTTGCCAAGGGGGATTATGCAACCGCGGAAAAGTTGTATAAGCAGGCAATCGTGGAAGATGCAGACAATATGGAGGCGTACAGCAGTCTGGCACTGACATATAAAAAGTTGGGGGACAAGAATAAGTCAATAGCGTATTATGAAAAGTGTGTTCAGACCGTTAAACAGGGAAATGCACGGATGAACGCAAACAAGGATTTGCTGCTGGACCGTGATGTTAAGGCCGCGTCATATTATAATGCAGGGGCGGCGCGTGAAGAAATGGCGAACATATATCTGGTGCGTGGTAACAAGGCAGAAGCACGAAAAAATTATGATTTGGCGATTAAAAATTACAAGACTGCGTTGGAAAATGCGGATATGGATGATTTGGGTGAAAAGCGTAAAAAGGTATATCAGGATGCAATTAATCGTGCAAATAAACAATTAAACGCTATTGCGGACAAAGGTAAAAATAAAAAGGTGGCTTTTGATGCCAGTATAAAACAGATGCATCAAAAAAATGCCAAGGCCGATATATTTTTATACGGTCGGGAATTTAAAGGTAATGATTTAACATAGGTATAGGATATGAAAGTATATGTTGATGTGCATGATACGCGTTGGAATAAATATAAAATCGATTTTGAAAAAATCGTAGGGGCCATGAATTCCCCCGTATACAAAGAATCCGAGGTTTCAATAATTTTAACCGATGATACGGAAATTCATGAAATAAACAGGACGTATCGTAATGTTGACAGACCAACAAATGTTTTGTCCTTTGAATTGGGCGATGATGTTTTGTTGGGTGATATTTATATATCCATTGATACCGTTATGCAACAGGCGGAAAATGCAAATATTCCGTTTGAACATCATGTGGCGCATATGGTTGTGCATGGGGTGCATCATTTAATGGGCTATGATCATATTGCGGATGACGAAGCCGCCATTATGGAATTGCATGAAATAAAGACACTGAAAAAATTGGGGATTAAAAATCCGTATGCGGGTGAAGATGAAGCGGTTTGTGACGATGCGTCTTGTTGTCCCGGTGGGGGATTGGTGCGCATTTTAAATAGAATCCGGTTGCGTAAAAATTCATGGGCGCAATACGCGCTGTACGCAGTGTTTGGTGGGATTGCGTGTTTGGGCTTTGCACCGTTTTATCAATGGTGGTGGACCGTTATCGGGATTGCGGGTGCGTATTGGTTGACGATTCGTAATGATAAAATTGGTGGCGTGGGGCGGGCGTTTTTACGTGTGGCGCCTTTTGGGGCAATGTATGCGGTTGCCATGTTTTGGTGGGTGTTAAATTCCATATATGTGGTACCTGATTTAACCGCCCAGTTTGCTATTTGGACGGTGCCGGGAATAATCGGTTTGGCGTTGGCCGGCGCCATGATTTTTTCGTGGCCGTTTGTTGCGGTTGCGCGACCCGGGGTGGGGGGCGCTTCGCGTGTTTTTGTGTTTGCGGGGGGGTGGACCGTAATCCTGTGGCTGCGCGAGTGGGCATTTACAGGATTTCCGTGGAACCCGATTGCAAACATTGCAATGCCGTGGCCGATGTTGATGAATTCTGTGTCGTTGTGGGGGGCGTTGGGGTTAACCTTTGTTATTATTGGATTGATTGCGGCTGCGGTTGAGGTGATGCGCGCCCGTCGGTGTCGTGCATGTTGGTTGGTGATGGGTGTGTTTTGTGTGTTGTTGGCATTTGGTGCGTGGTATGGTCAAAAAAATATGCGATATGCCGATGTTGGTGCAGAAGAAATAACCGCAATGATTCGCATTGTTCAGCCCGGTGGCAGCCAGGTGCAAAAGGCTTCGCATAGTCGTGAACAGGCGTTGGAAAACGCACAGAAAAATTTGCAAAATTTAATAGAATTAACCGGGGATGTTGCGGGGATTGATATTGTTGTATTTCCCGAAACGACATATCCGTTTGCACTGATTGATGGCGAAGGTTTTGATTTCGCACGTGTTATTGGACGAAATGTTATAATTGGGGCGCATGCGTTGGATAACCTGGGGCAGGTTTATAATTCTATGATTGTGTCAAATAAGTTGGGGGTTGTTGAAGACTTTTACAGTAAATCGCACCTGGTGCCGTTTGGAGAATACAGGCCGTTGGGATTCCTGCCGGCGCCCGTTAATTTAACCCCCGGCAGTGGCCCCAAGGTAATTGATGTAAATGGTTTTTCCTTGGTGCCGGCGATATGTTATGAAATTGTTTTTTCTGATTCACTGGTACCATATGGGGCCGATGGTGTGGATGCGGTTGTAAATATCACAAATGATAATTGGTTTGGTAATACGCCGGGAACGTATCAGCATTTGGATATGGTGCGCAGATATGCGATGGAATCGGGGTTGCCGATTGTGCGTGCAAATTATTCGGGAATAAGTGCGTTTGTTGCATCCGATGGCGAAGTTATTTCGTCTTTGCCGATTGGTGCGGCGGGGAATTTGGACGGGTATGTTTGGGGTGCGCATGAAACGCCATATCGTATAATTGGACGTGATGCGTGGATGATAATTATTTTATTGTTTGCGTGTGTTGCGGCAATCGCGTTTATACGCAGGGATGATTTGTGATATAATATGGTAAAATACCGGAGAGAGTTTCTTTGAAAAAATATTTGGTGCTTTTATCGCTGTTGCATTTCGTGTGCTTTGCTGTTGATGCGTTTGCGGTTTCAACCTATGGTGGTTATGCCCAGGTTGGGTATGCGATGAATCAAAATATGAATAGCCATAAACCGCAACCGGATGAACTGAAGATTGATGGAAAAAATTATTATTGCAATCGGGTTCTTTATACGGGGGGAACAAATTATGCGGGTGGTGATGTTTTGACTGTGGTTTATTCAGACAAAAAGACAGTAAAGCAATTTGAGTGTGTTGATTATAGTGGCCCAGATGATAAATGGGTTGAAGATGCTGATATTTTTTGTCCCAGATCGCCCCTGAAAAATATGAATACGAATAATTCTTATGTTGCCCTTCTTCATAATGGAAAGTATGTATCGGGCAGGTATTCGGTTATAAGTGGAAAACCAAATGTAGGTGAAACGGTTGTATATAATGGTAATGCCTGTGTTTGGGTGGCGTGTGATTATGGATATAAAGAGCAGGGTGCTAAGTGCGTACAGGCAGAAACAAAACAAAAAAGTTGTGGTACAACGTCCCATGGGGACTGGGACTATGTGGATTGCCCCGGGGGTGACGATTCTTTGGCCAATGCGGATAAATGTACGGCGATGTGCAATAATGGAAATTGGACAGAGTATGAAATTGTCAGTTGTGTTAATGGATATTTTTTAAATGGTGATAAATGTCGTAAGTATGGCAGTGACTGTGATAAAAATGATATACCGCAGTATGCAACGGCCGGTCAGTATGTCAAGGGGCGGGATGGCGCGGTGTGTGCCGCAACAAAATGTCAATCGGGTGCGTATTTGGTTGTGAAAAATGGTGTATCCCAGGGATGGTGTGTGTATGGAACATATTGTGATAAAAAGCCGGGAACACAACTGAATATTATTGATGAAACCAAAACCGATTTACAGTGTGTGGAAATTAAGTCCGAGACGTCGGATAATGGCGCGCCCGCGAAAGAACCCGTGGCCGGTAATAATATAAATAATTCCCCCGCAGAAAATAATAATGCCAATGATGGTAATAATGGAAATACGACGGTTGTTGTGAATAACTCCAATCAGAATACCCCACAGGGTAATGGCGGTGGTGGTGATAATTCGGTGACACCTGTGCCCAATGTGGAAACGCCGGGCGATGAAAATCCACAACCGACCAATAATGTGCCCGTGGATGGTGGTGCGTGTGATTCAGCGGATAAAAATGCAACGGCGGGTATTTATGAAGATGGTGTTTGTGTGCCCGCATTGTGCAGGGATGGGTTTGAAATTGTAAAATACGTCTGTGTTGAAATCGGTGGTGATTGTGAAGAAATGCCCGAAAACGCATCGGCCGCGCATCGCGCGTGGGATGCGCAAGGTGGGCGTGTTGTATGTGTCATAGATGATTGTGAAAAAAATTATAATTTGTCCGATGATAAAATGACGTGCGAACAGGATAAAAAGGCGGTTGCGCAGGATGCGCTGGATAAAGCCAAGGACAAGGAACAATCAACCGCAAACAAATTATTGGGTGGCGCAACAATGGCCGCAACCGGTATTGGTGGCATGCAGGCGATTAGTGCAATGGCCGAACAGTCCGCCGACGCGGATGCCGAAGAAGCCATGCGCGCATACCTGGCCACGTTTCATTGTAACTATGGCGGTGGGATGAACATCCCCGGTGGTGAAAAAGACGTGCAATTACCCGGCGGTAATGAATTGGTGGGGCTGTACAGCGAATATGTGAACCTGGCCAATGATTTAAAGGTGCGTAAAAACGCCCTGGGGATGAAACCGGGGATTGAAAGTGAAAGCATATTGGATTCC
>JAZNXD010000006.1:0-16528 GCA_045593685.1 Candidatus Enterousia sp.
CATTTTTTCAAAACATAAAATGTTTTGTCATTCCCGCGCAGGCGTTTTTTGTCATTCCCGCGCAGGCGGGAACAGGGTCTATAAAATTATCAAAATACTTTTGCACACGCGTTTCACGCGCACCACCTGGGTTCCGGGGTCGGGCCCCGGAATGACACAAGAGAAAAAACAATCCAAACCCTTTGTCATCCCGCGGCTTGTTTGGGCCCCGCAAAAATGTAAAAACATTTTTGTGGGTAAATCCCGCGGGACCCAGGTTTATAAAAAATCCCGCCATGCGGCGGGAATATCAAACACTATTCGGCCTTTTTCAAATCCGTGGTCGGATTAAAATCTTTACCCTTTTCAACACAGATTTTATAGTCCTCTGGACTTACATAAATCCAGCAATGATTTTCCAACGCACCGGCGGTCGCCTTGGTTTTTCCCTTGCCATACTGTAATTCAAATGTGGTATATGCCCGGGCATTCTTGCATTCACCACTGTCCACATCAAAATACTGTCCCGGCTGATCACACTTTACACACAGACCTGTTTTCTTGTCCTGGCCCCCACGAATATTCCCCGTACAATCGACACAGGAAAAGTCACCAGATCCCGGAAATGCCTTGGTTGAATCCTTGCAAAAATATTTTATGCAATCGCCACTTAAATCGATTGTATGAATCGAACTGTCGTATTTCGTTTCATCCCAATCCAAACAAAAAGACTTTCCTGCCTCTTTTACGGCGCCCTTTAATTCCAACGTCTGTGCGGTTGCACGTGTACAATCCGTACCGGTTGAATTTGCCATATATCCTTCGGCACACAACAACTTGGTTTGACCACCAGAATATAAACCTAAATCATTAATCCATGATCTGTTGGTTTTACCATTTTCGCCCTTACATCTCACATATACTGGCGCTGCCTTAACACCATGTTCTAAAAAATCAATCACACCCAACATAACAACATGATCTTCACCACTGTCTGTTTCCCACTTATGAAAAACTCTGATATTCGCCGACGCATCCTGAACCGAACCACCGTTCCAACATCCCTCTTGCAACAAAGAAACGCCCGAAAAGATCCCGCCATCGGATGTATTCGTTGGTAAATCCGTCCCCGGCACGGCCGCTACATGCTTTTGACAATTTACGCCCGTATACCCATCTTCACACAGCCATGCGCACTTTCCAATCGAAAATCCCCCAGGCGCATACATATGCAAATCACTCCAGTTTTTCCTTTTCTTATTCGTACACTGCAACTGTTTTGGGCAAAAATATCCACCATGTTCAACAATTTGTTCCGCAACGACCGCCACCAAAGCATATTCGTCATTACACGTTCCCAGCTTTGCCATCCCTGTGCCACCATCAATAACAAAATCACCCGCGCCACCTGTTGTGCCCCTACCGCTTGTCGAAGCCCCCCATGCGCTCTTATTCGTTCCGGTCACATATACATATCCAAACGCATCATATGAACAAAACAGACATCCAAACGCAAATAATAAAAAACTTTTTTTCAAAATCATTTTGCCCTCGCTAAACTAATCCCCAACAACATAGCATACACCGTTTTCAAAATACCCGTTCCCCAACAATGCACACTGTGTTTTGAACCAATCCTCGCTAAATGTACACTCGTCCTTGGCCAGGTCATATGACGCCAACTGTGGCACAACTTCGCCATCTTCGCCTTCTTTGGCGTTATCGGCATTGTATGCCAAACATCTGACACGTGTTGTATTTTCGATACAGCGGCCAAAGCCCGTATATTCTTCATTGCCCCCATACACCATTTTATAGAACGCAGGCAAATTTTTATTCGACGGTGCTTTGAAATCGGTCGAACTTGGATCCAACCAATAACCATCCAGGCTCTCGCACAACTCGGTCAGCTGATAATCCAATTCATCGTTGATTTCATTTAATTTACGTTCAACCTGGGTACGTGTCTGTACCGGCAACTGGGCATACGTATACACCGTTCCTTCACTGTTCATTTTGGTTGGATCACCACAATATTGAATCGCATACTTTGCCACCATCTTGGCCAGGTCATTGCCCACCGTGGTATTTATGGTAACGCTATCTAACAAAGCACTAAACCGATTAACATCCGTTCTTGCAACCGAAGTCCCTTCAAACGTTCCCAAATCATACTTTCTGCAATTCCATGGATATTGATGCGTTTGTGCGGTATCGCCGGTTGGCGTGCACAATTCGGTCAAATATGAATCAATGGCGGCGGCACAGCCTTCGGCCACACGAACATTATCCACCGAATCAACAAATGCCAACAACGCGGTCGCACCACATGCGGTTTCGTTTGTTAAACGTCCCGCATCATCAAATTTACACTCAACCCCATCCCCATACAATGCGGCACAGGCGGACACCTTGTCCATACACATGGTTCGGGCCGCATAGGCCGACATTGCGCCCGAAACCTTGGCCGTTGTGGTATCAAAATCTTGCAGGGCGCCGGTTTGCGTGTCATAACATTGCGCCATCGTACTGACACAGGACATTTTTACTTCTTCTATTTTTTCATCCTGGGCCTGGGCAATTTCAATTAATGCAGAACGCTTAAATTCACCCCACACAATATCCGCCATATCACGACATGTATCCAGGGCCTGACGCGCAAACATCTTCTTGGATTCCAAGAACGCGTCAAATTCTGTATTCTGCGCAACCACATCGGCACTTGTCCCATTAAGGTTAATAATTTCCACCAATTTGAACAAACGTGGTGAATAAATGGGCTCGCCCGTTTGCTGATTGATATACACACCCGTATAGTCCAAACAACGTTCCCACTTGCCACCACAGGCCATTGGCTGTGTCATTGCGGTCCGCACCTTGTCCAAACATTCATTTACATCCTGGGTATTATGGGCACGATACTCTTCCAAACGTGCTTCGCGTAATATCTTTTCTGCCTGGCGCACGGTTTGCTGAACCTGTTCACGTTTTTTATCCAGGCTTTTTTCATACAAATTACAATCCTGGGTAATCATGATATTATATGCACTGGTCGCCATATTTAACACGGCCTGGCTTTCACAACTGTCCGCGACCAACGGCAAACACTGCTTGTTTGATTCGTTATACAGACTTTGTCCTTCTAGCGTGGTCATATCAACGACCCCACCACCAAAATCAAACAATGACGAACCGCCACTGAATACGTCACCACCACTCCACACGTCACCCATGTCGGTTGAAAAATCCAATGATATAATCCCCAGGGATGTCGTTGCCGGCGCAACCGATGCCACAGTCTTCTTGCCCGACAACAAATCACCAATTTCATTTAATACTTTTTGGGCACCACTGGTATCACTTTTAATTGCGGCTTCGCCAATCGTGGCGGAATACATTGCATCAACTTCGGCCGCGGTTTTATCCACCGCGTTTAAATGCGTGTCTTCAAAACGTTGTAATAAAACCTTGGCTTCATCTAATGCCACCTCGGTATCACGGAAACCGGTAAAGCGTGAACTGCAAAAGCAACGACGATATGTATCGTTTGCGTTTGCACAAAACTGGTCCATACATGTGGCATAGGCATCACGACATTGTGAATACCCACCGCCAATCTTGGAAATATCACTAAACACCGCCGTCGCCGCACGCGAACGCGATGCCGCACGTGCCGCACCGGTGGCCACCTGCAACCCACCACGTGGATTTGCCGTCATACCGGGCACCGCACCACGCGCCACAGATACCGCACTGCGCGAATTATTGACATCACGTATCATTGCCGGCATGGCATTACGTGCCGTGGTCGCGCCGCGCCGGGCGTCATCGCTCGCCGCACGCACCCCCGTTGCCGATTCCGCACGACGATTGGCAACACGCGCACGATTTGACACAACACCCGCATTGGAACCATCCCCACGTTTAACAACACGTGAATCATTTCGCGCCGGCGCATTACCCACCGTAACCGCACTGCGCGGATTTGGCGCCTGGTCCGCATGCGCAGAAACCGCACCACATAACAATGCAAAAACCGCAGAAAACCGACAAAAATGTGCAAATAGATATCTCACGTTAATTCTCTCTTTTTTTCATTGTAACATTTTTTACCGTTTTGAATCAAGCCCTTTCAACAAACCCATCATACTTTTTGCAAGCGTTAGCAATGTCTTCTTCGGAACATTTTACATAGCCCATCAAATGCTTTTGCACGTCTTGCAACAAATCGGTCACCGGCGCGCCCGCCGATGCGCACATCTGGGCCGCACACAGATTCATCAGCGCCACCGCCATATCACGATCCATTACATCAAATAAATCTGCTTTCCGTGTCATTATAAAAATCCAATCCTTTCTATATATACCCCCAGGCTACACAAAAACCACCACCCGGGTCAACACGATTTTATCACCCCACGCATATGCGCAGACCGGGCCCGCGGATTATTTTCCAATTCCGCCGCATCCGGCACAACGGTTTTCATTGCCGCAAAGGGCGCATTTGCCACCACGGGCAATCGCGGATCCCCCGGCGCAACCGTCCATGAACGAAAAATGTTTTTCACAATCCTGTCTTCCAGCGAGTGAAACGTCACACAAACGCATTTCCCGCCCCCAGCCAACAAATCCGGCACCACCGCCAACGCACGTTCAAGTTCACCCATTTCATCATTTACCGCGATACGCAGTGCCTGAAACACCGGGGCAACATCCTTTGGGTTATGAATTAAATCGCGCAATGCAAACGTGGTTTTTGGCATCGCATCTTTAATTACCCGCGCCAAAACATTTGCCTTTTTCACATCACCATAGTTCCGCAATATATCGGCCAATTCGCCCACGGACACCGCTTCAATCAACTGGGCGGCGGTCATCCCGCGCGATTCCATCCGCATATCCAGGGGCGCATCCATACGAAAAGAAAAACCACGCGCCCCCACATCAATTTGCATCGAAGAAATACCCAAATCAAACACAACTGCATCCACCATTTTGTCCAGACCTGAAATCTCGGAAAACGGGGCAGAAACAAACGCAAAACGTTCACCATATTCCGCATGCAACGCATCTGCATCCGGCACAACATTTGGATCACGGTCAAACGCAATAACATTTGCGCCACGTTCCAAGAATGCCCGCGAATACCCCCCCGCACCAAATGTACAATCAACAACCGTCTTGCCCGATATATCCCCCAGGGCATCTAAGACCGCACCTAATAAAACCGGAATATGTTTTTGACTCATACTTATTCCACCTCTACCTTAATCCCCAGGGCCGCCAAATCCGAAACCGTTGTTGCCCCCAATTCCACCCCACCGGGCAACGCCACGGTCGCCGTCTTTTCCGCGCCATGCAAAATCAATTCTATACGCGTATAACCACGGGGCAGGGCAATCAACGCCTTTTTTACATCCTGTAATACCCCCTGGTCATGAATATCCAGCGTAACCTTTTTTGCAATCTTTGCCACCCATTGGGTCAAGGGCGTAATAGAGTCCACAAAAATCGACACACGATCATCACGATTTGATGTCTTGCCCGAAATAACGACCGCGTTTTCATTTGATAAAATTTGGGCAAATTCTATTGATGCATCACCAAAAGCCACCGCATCGATATTTCCATGGCTGTCCGATGCATTAATTGTAATCATTTCTTTACCCGTCTTGGTACGACGACGGCCAAAACTGTTTACAATCGCGGCAATTTGTACCGGTTTTCTGTCACCCATCTTTTCCAACGTTGCGCTGGTTGCCAAATTGGCACGACCAATCAAATGCCTGTACTGATCCAACGGATGTGCCGATATATAGAACCCCAGGGCCGACAATTCATTTTCTAATTTCTGACCGAACGTCCACGGTTCTGTTTTTGGTAAATTTTTACGCAATCTATCTTCTTGCACATCGTCTTCCACGGTATTTTCAAACAGGGACAACATATTTGCCCCATCTTTGGACTTTGCCGCATAAGACAAAATCGCATCCGCATTAAGATAAATCAATGCCCGATTTGGTTCTAATGAATCCAAAACTCCGGTCTTGGCAAAGGCTTCCAAAATACGTTTATTCATAATAGACGCACAACGCTTTGCAAAATCGGTCAAGTTTTTAAATTTACCATTTGCATTACGTTCGGCCACAATCGCATCTGTCGCGACGGTTCCAACCCCCTTTAAAGCGGCCAACCCGTATATGATTTTCCCATCGCGCACCGTAAACAAGGATTCACTTTGGTTAATATCCGGCGCCACAATTTGAATTCCAAAATTTGTCTTGGCATCATCAACAAATATTGCCAACTGATCGGTATCGTTCAGATTACTGGACATAGACGCGGCCAGAAATTCCGGGGTATAATTTGCCTTTAAATACGCACATTGGTTTGCCACAATCGAATACGCAATCGCATGCGATTTATTAAAGGCATATTTTGCAAAATCTTTAAACTTTTCCCACAAATCTTTGGCGGTGGCACGATCCAAAGTGCCTTCTTTTTCGCAACCCTCGTAAAACTTGCCTTCTAATTCATCCAACATGGCAATGATTTTTTTACCCATAGCCTTGCGCACGTTGTCCGACTGACCACGTGTAAACCCGGCCAAAACACGCGTTAATTGCATCACCTGTTCTTGATACACAATAATCCCATAGGATTCTTTTAAAATCGGCTCTGCACGCGGATGAACGTATTCGATTTTTTCTTCGCCATGCATACGTGCAATAAACTGTGGAATAAAGGCAATCGGCCCCGGACGATTCAACGCATTTAACGCCGAAATTTCCAAGAAATTAGTCGGATGCATCTTGCGCAAAGTCTGCTGAACGAACGGGGCATCAAATTGGAATATACCTTCGGTCAATCCTTGTTGCCACAATTTCATGGTTTTTGGATCATCGGTTGGAATCTGGTCCAAATCTATATTAATTCCACGCGTTTGTTGGATTAATCGTGTTGCATATTTCAACACCACCAATGTTTCCAACCCCAAGAAGTCAAATTTAATCAAACCCGATTTTTCCAGATATTTACCGTCAAATTGACACGAAGGCAACGGGTTGGCCGGGTCACGATAAACCGGTGCAATTTTGGTTGTTGGCCGGTCGCCAATAACGACGCCACACGCATGTTGCCCCAGGTTTCGCAAACTGCCTTCTAATTCTTCGGCAACTGTCACAACTTTGCTTAGATCTTCATCATTATTTAAAATATCTTGAATTTCGGTTGACATCCCAACCGCATCTTTCAGTGTTTTTGCATCCTGGGGAATTAACTTAGACAATCTATCAGACTTGGAATAGGGCATCCCATACACACGCCCAATATCACGAATTGCCCCACGCGCCTGCAAAGACCCAAACGTAATAATACGGCATACGGAATCATGTCCATATTTATCACATACATACGCCAACACACGTTCAATACCGGTCGGTTCAAAATCAACGTCAAAGTCCGGCATGGAAATACGATCCGGGTTTAAAAAACGTTCAAACAGCAACCCATACTTTAACGGATCAACATTTGTAATTCCCAATGCCCATGCCACAATAGACCCCGCACCCGAACCACGTCCGGGCCCCGTCAAAACATCATTATTTCTGCACCAATCGATATAATCCGCCACAATCAGGAAATACCCCGGGAATCCCATCCCAATAATAACCCCCAATTCAAATTCGGCCTGCTCATAATAGGGGGCGGTATCTGTAATCCCATGCTGTTCCAAACGACGTTTCAGACCACTCATCGTATTATCACGCAACATCTGACATTCGGTCTCTAAATCATCTCCAAATCGCGGCAACAGCGGTTTTTCATGCACATTTACCATAAACCCACAACGCTGTGCAATCACAACGGTATTTTCTATCGCTTCGGGTAAATCAGAAAAGATTTCTGACATCTCTTCATACGATTTAAAATATTGTTCGGACGACTTTCTTGGCCTTTCCGGATCAATAACCTTGGTCTGCCCCAACACACAACTAAGCGCATCTGCCGGTTCATAATCCTTGTCCGACGCGAAACATACATCATTTGTTGCAACGATTGGTATATTTAATTCCTGGGCTAATTTCAAGAAACCCGGCTCTGTTTTTATTTCATCCTCTAAGCCATGCCTTTGAATTTCTATATAGAACCGATTTCCAAAGATATCCAACAAACGCCGCGCATAAATTTTCGCCTGGTCATCCTGGGCATTTAACAGCGCCATACCAATGGGCCCCAAATGCGCCCCCGACAGGCATATCAGCCCATCACTGTGTGATGCCAATTCATCAAACGATATATACGGTCCCAAATGATGATTTTCCGTGCGCATATACATTACACGATTTAATTCGCACAGATTTAAATACCCCTGATGGTTTTGTGCCAATAACACTATCTTGGACAAAGTTCCAGCGCGCAAAATCTTGGGGTCGGCATTATGATGATTCAGGCTGATTTCAACACCTATAATCGGTTGCAACTTATTTTTCGGCATAACATCCGAAAATTCAGCACACCCCGACATCAAATTCGTATCCGTCAGCGCACAGGCACTCATACCGGCCCCCTGACACAATCCCGGGATGGCCTTGACGGTCAATGTACTGGCACCGACCGAAAAACGCGAATGTGTGCGCAGATGAATAAATTGCTGCATAACCCCTTTCCTTTACCCTAAAAATTATCCCCACTCAATCAAATCATCGGCAAACAGCACCATGAATCTTAGTGTAACTTGCCACAGCAATGCTTGAATTTCTGTCCCGAACCACAAGGGCAGAGTTCATTGCGACGCGATGCGCCATCGGCCTCGGCGGCACCTTGATTCAATTCTTCGTCATGTTTCTGACGTTCGGCTTCGGTCGCATTAACCTGTTCACGTGTCAATTCCATACGACAAATTGACATAACCGAAAACAACTTGAAATTCATTACCGTGCTTTTAAACAAATCCAATGCTTCACGTTTGTATTCATACAAAGGATTTTTCTGGGCATAGCCACGCAAACCAATCGCACTTTGCAGATAATCCATCTGTTGCAAATGCTTTTTCCACACGGCATCCAATGCCCCCAACATCATCTGACGCGTTGCCAACTGCATTAAATCCGCACCATATCTTTGACACTGGAACTCATAACGTTTTATCCCCAAATTATACAGCGTTTCAAACGCCTTGCGTTCGGTAACTTCGTCGTCTGTTTTCCAACGCTCGATATCGGTAATATCTAATGCAAACACACGCAGCATAGAATTGCGAATTCCATCAATATTCCAATCCGCCGGCGTTGACTTTTCCGGAATATTGTTTTCACAAATCATTTCCACTACATCACCCAACATTTCACGCGCCAAATCGGACAAATCCTGGGACGTCATCAAATCATCGCGCTGTTTATAAATAACCCCACGTTGTTCATTTGCAACGTCATCATACTTTAACAGTTCCTTGCGCGCTTCAAAATAACGGGCTTCGACACGTTTCTGCGCTTTTTCCAATGCTTTGGTAATCCAAGGATGGGTAATTGCTTCACCCGGTTTCAACCCCAAAGTCGTCAGCATACCCTGTAAACGCGCGGCCCCAAAGATACGCATCAAATCATCGTCCAACGATAAAAAGAACTTAGAATCACCTGGGTCACCCTGGCGTCCGGAACGACCACGCAACTGATTATCAATACGACGCGATTCATGACGTTCCGTACCAATCACATACAAACCGCCAACATCCAAGACCAATTTCTTATTGGCTTCAATCGTGTCATAAATTTCTTTTTTCTTTGCTTCAAAATCTGGTGCCGTGGCATCCAATTCGGCAATTAATTCTTCGGCATTACCACCCAATTTAATATCGGTACCACGACCGGCCATATTGGTTGCAATGGTAACCGCACCCGGCGCACCGGCCTGGGCAACAATTTTTGCTTCGGACTGGTGATGTTTGGCGTTCAACACCGCGGGCTTAAGCCCCAATTTCTTGCGTACCAAATCCGCCAATTCTTCAGATTTTTCAATCGACACGGTTCCAACCAACACGGGCTGTTTACGTGCAACACAATCCGTAATTTGTTTCAAGATTGCATCGTATTTTTCATCTTTGTTTCGATATATCTCATCATGATGATCAACGCGCGCCACCGGGCGATTGGTTGGTATGGACACAACACGCAGGTCATAAATTTCTTCAAATTCCGCCGCTTCGGTCATGGCGGTTCCCGTCATCCCAGACAAGGTTGGGTACAAACGGAACAGGTTCTGATAAGAAATACTGGATACGGTCTGATTTTCCGGTTGAACCGCAACATGTTCTTTGGCTTCGATTGCCTGGTGCAACCCCTTGCCAAAGCGCCGTCCCGTCATAACACGCCCCGTAAATTCATCAACAATTAATATTTCACCATTTCGCACGACATAGTTCACGTTCAACTGATACAAATGATGCGCCAACAACGCCTGTTGAATATGCATAACCAATGCTGCATTTTCAGACGCATACAAATTATCCCCAATCAACAGCCCCGCTTCCTTTAACAAGCGTGTTGCTGTATCCACCCCAACTTCGGTCAGGGTCACGTGGCGATCTTTTTCGTCTTTTTTAAAGTCCGCCTCTCCAAACTGTACCACAACGGAATCCACTTTGGCGTACAGTTCACTGGTATCTTCGGCCGGACCAGAAATAATCAATGGCGTACGCGCTTCGTCAATCAAAATACTGTCCACTTCGTCAACTATGGCATAAAAGAACGGGCGCAAAACCTGTTGTTTTTTCGAAAATTTCATATTATCACGTAGATAATCAAACCCCAATTCGGAATTTGTAACATACGTAATATCACACTTATACGCTTCACGTCTTTCTTCATCGGTCATATCATGCTGAATAATCCCAACCGTTAACCCCAGGAATCTGTAAACATTTCCCATCCAGTTTGCGTCACGCGATGCCAAATAATCATTAACCGTAATCAAATGCGCACCTTTACCATGCAGTGCCTTTAAAAACATGGCCAACGTCGCAACCAATGTTTTACCTTCACCGGTTTTCATTTCTGCAATTTGGCCATTTGTCAACACCATACCACCAATCATCTGAACGTTAAAGTGTCGCAGACCAATCGTACGCACAGACGCTTCACGAACCAGGGCAAATGCATCCGGCAGAATATCCTTTTCGCGTTCGCCCGCCACCAAACGCTGGCGCAACACATCCGTTTGCGCACGCAATTCATCATCACTCATTGCATGATATTTTGGTTCCAAATCATTAATCAAAGACACGGTTTTATCATAACTTTTCACCAATCTGTCATTTGCAGAACCCAACAGTTTACCAATTACATTTTTAATCATTTTTCTTCCTTATTTTATCACGCAATATATAGCAATTTTGCGCCTTTCGGTCAAGTCACTTTATGATATAATGAATTTAGTTAAATTAAACAAGTGCAAAATAAAAAAAATCTGATAAAATTAACAAAAAAAGAGCAGGGGGACTTTACGATAATGCACGAACAAATCAAACAATTAAACCCATCAAATATAACCAGCGATGTCTATATCATCGCCCCGACACAAATCGAATACATTTCCCGATTATTTGGCAACACGGTCGCGGACACTATGAACATGCGAACATTTGCACCAAAAATACGCCAAATTGCCGAACAGGCCCTGCGTCACGCCCTTAATTCTGCACGCACCCAGGGTGAAAAAAAATAAACAAACAACAAAACAAATCCCGCTTTCTGCGGGATATTTTTTTACACAATAAATCGTACAATAAAAAATCCCCCGGTTGGGGGATTTTTCTTACCACGGCATATATCCCGGCGTACATGTATGTTCACACTTCTTGCGGGATGCATTCCAACGACGTGTACCCGTTTCATCTGAATATTCGTCACAAATCAACAAACATTCATTATTTTCCAGGGTGTACAATTCGCCTTCATACATACACGATGCGATTTCACAACCATCGATATAACTGCTGGCTGCCAATTCACCGCCCGCACTGTACATATTGTTACAGCGTCCACACTGTTTCCACAGTTCATTTGTCAAACTGCGGTCATTTGTGTATCCCGGATCACACTTGGTTGCGATACAATCGCCCCATGTATTGGTCTTGTGATTCCACTCGCGAACACCTACACCATGATCCAAATCACAAACCTGTTCATCCAACTGACATGCATTGGCACCCAGGTGATATCCATCATTACATTCGACAATCACACATTCACCAAATGCATTTTTCGTTGAATCCCATACCTGTGTGGCCTCTTTGGCGTTTGGTGCCGAACATTCAACCGTGTTTGCTTCACACGACTGACCGTTTGGATGGAACCCGCTTACACAAGATTCCACAATACAGTTCCCGGCATCCTTCTTGTACGACACCGCGTTTTCACGTGCACACGGTTCACACTTGCCACCAACCATCTCATAGTTATAGTTACATGTTTTTTCAACACATACGCCATCAACTATGTCACATGGGTTACCCGTATCCGAAACACCTTCATACTGACACTGTGTTGGCCAGAACTCAGTCTTTGACACAGGCACCGCTGTTCCGTACTCGATATCATATGCTTCACATGTCACATAACAATCTGCAACTTCACCAGAACCCGCACTAGATAACTTATGCACACCACCCGTCAGTTCAGAGCAAGCATATGGTTTCCCGTTATCTTTTTCCGGTGCACAGACATGGTTTTCTGGGCACAGCACACACTTACCGTCTTTCAGCGTGTATCCTGCCTTACATGACGTGGCCTCGCAGGTATCAGGCGTATCGGCGCCGTAATAATCACGTCCCGACATTGCCGTTGCATTTTCACTTAATGCGCAACGCTGGTAACACTGTGCCGCGCTTGTCACGCCCGCATCAGAAGTATAACCAATTCCCAGGGTTGAACATGCGGTATTTCCACCAACGGCCGAATACGTAACCCGTACATTACCCGGACAGTAATCTCCGACCTTACATGCCACCTGACCAGCGCCCGCAACAGCGACATAATTACCCGCCGTTGTACGCATATAGCACCCATCAACAGACACCGTATTTACACCCGACAACGGATAATTGCCATTTGTTCTTTCCGAACATGTATGCACTTTTCCATTATCATAGTTTGGATCACACACACTGCCTTCCGGACAATTTCCACAGATGCCATTAGCCAAGATATACCCAACTTCACACTCTGTTGGTTCACAGGTATCGGCCGCATCCGTGTTATAATAATCACGTCCCGACATCGCCGTAGCATTTTCCGCCATGGCACAAGACTTATAACACTGCGTTTCTACGCTTGCCCCAGCCTCAGATGTATATCCTGCGCCAAACGTTGAACATGCCGTATTTCCTCCTGTTGCAGTCTGGGTAACAGTTTCACCACCCGGACAGAAATCACCCGCCTTACAGTTCACCTGGCCGGCACCGGCTGTTGCAACATACTTACCCGCCGTTGTAACCAAATAGCACTGTGACGCACCACTTTCCGACTTATAACCATCGGCACAGGCATCACAACGACTTGTCTGCCCATAATTCACCTTGTGTGCAACCTTGTATGTTCCCGATTGACATGTTGCAATCTCGTTACCGGTCCAATATTTACCGGCCACAATCGAAACGTAACACGCTTCGGGTCCTGTTGCCCCACTGGTTGTAATACCACTTTCCCATGTTACATCATCCGACAGGTCACCACACGACTTCTGCCCACCTTGATTACCATAGGTCACTTTGATATTACCCGGGCAATAGTATGGCGCCGCACACGACTTTTCTGCATTACCCGTAATATACTTACCCGCCTTTGTCGTTGTATAGCAATCGGTAATGCTATCACTCTTTTCGGCACTGCTTGCGAACACGCCACCGGTCTTGTCAGAACAACTATACTTTGTTCCACCCTCGCAGTAACTATTCGCCTCACAGCTTGAACAACTATTAGTCTTGCCGTACGCAACATTAACTGCTGATGCGGTATATGTTCCATTTGCGCACTTTGCCATTTCGGTTCCCTTGGCAGTTACCAAATACGATCCCTGTGGCACCGCAATTTCGCACTGCGTTTCACTGCTGTACCCTGTACCGCCATCAACATAGCCATTTGGACATGCCGTGCTACATCCCGGAACCCCCAATGTAACCTTACCACTTCCCGGACAATAGTATCCCTTTGGACAGGTAATAAACTCGTTGCCGTTATAGTACTTGCCCACCTGACATGTCGCCACATTTATCACCCACTTGGCATACAATGTCTTGGCTGCCAAACAGGTTCCCTTGGCTATCGTTGTAACAGCACTTCCACTAAACGAACTATTATCATACCACCCATCAAAGCGATAATCTTCGCGTGTAATTTGTGCTGCGGTTGGCAGGGTTATAACCGCAGATTCAATCGAACATTCGTTGACCTTGTTATAACTGCTGCTGATTACACCACCATTTGTTTCATACGTAATACCGTACTTAATCGCAGAACAACTTGGGTTATACTTACCATTATTCGATATCTTCTCGTAATGTGCCTTACACGCCGTTGAATACGTACATACCCCCAAAGGCGCCGTCAACGAACATGTTGCCCCGGTTCCGGCACTACATGCCGTACACGCCTTCCATACTGCATACAATGTCACCGTCGCACCATTTTTATCACTCAGGTTAACAACACTTTGACCATCTGTATACTCTGGCTGGGTCGCAGAACTATTCGTGGCCCATCCCAAGAATTCGCTGGCGTTTGCAGAATGCGTAAATGCATTCTTTGTTAAATTCTTGGCTTCTGTACACGTATGCTGGACACTGCCCATCGACCCGGTACCACCATTTGCATTGTACACAACGGTATAGGTATTTACTGTCCACCATGCATACAGCGTTGTATCCGCCAACATATCCGGTTCAACCAAGATATTACCTGATGCATCAACCACCTTGGTATAGCTGCCTTCCATCGCCGTCTTCTTGGTATAATAACCCGTAAAGGTATAATACTGGCGCACCGGAATCGCAACATTGGTAATTTTGGTTGTTGCGCCCGCATTACTGAACCAACCTGTCTTATACTTTTCGTATATCACAGAGTTTGCGGTACTGCCACCATTACTATCCAATGTCATCGAATACACGTGTGGCGTACACAATTCAGACGCATCAGACGCGGCCCCATCCGTCGGATCAATATCTGCGGCCGTATTCTTGTCATACCCCGCGTTACATGTGAACGTCGCATCCGGACATACATATGCCTTTGCTGTACCCGGCAATGCCTCGGTTAATCCATAGAACAGATAACCGCCACCAACTTTCTCATCAGACGCATCATACGAGCACGTACCCGTACCTTCCGTTGGACAAACTGGTTCTGTGCAGGGCAAACTCACAATCTTATAGCAAGCCTTATCTCCAGTACTTGAATCCGAAGGATAAATCGCCGTAGGCAATGACTGCTTATAAGTCCCATCTGCAACACCAGAACATAACTGACAAGTTCCAGCATTTAAATCACCCTTTGGAGTGTAGTAATACGACGACTTACAAGAAACCTTTGTTATCGCACAATATGTTTCATCCGAACTACCCGGCGCAGCTACACAGACATCAGGTTCCGCCGAATAATAAACACCATAAAATCTGTGATACCCATACTGACAAGAATTTGCACCCTTTGCATCACACGCAACAGTATTTTTCACACAATCACACCTTGAAGTAGATTCAACATAACATTGTCCTTCTTCGGATGCACCTGCAACACTCTTGGGGTATGCGGTCGGACAGGGTTCTATCGCGCACAGATTTTCTGTCGCACTCCATGTACCACCGGCACAGTAACTGCCCGCGGGACACGTTTCAACCTTGCCAGAAGTTGCATTATAGTACGTACCCGGTGCACACTTACCTTTTTCTGTCCACTGTGCATACAGGGTCGTCGCCTGCGCAATATCCCACTTAGCAACCGGATTTCCCGACACGCCATAGTACTGTTTTCCACCCGTCTTGGCAGACCAATAACCATTAAAGTCATGTTCCGCACGGGTCGGCATTTCGGCCGCCGGTAACATTGCATCATACGTCGCCAATACCGATGCCGAACCACCCGTACCACCATTGGAATCCAGGGTAACCGTATACGTATTTGCGGTCCATTTTGCATACAGCGTTACATTGGCCGTCGGTGTGTATGATGCACCCGCATCACCAACCTTGTTCGTCAATGCACTTTCCTTGTACCATCCGCCAAACGTGTATCCCGTACGGGTCGGTGTCGGCAGGGAGATCGAACCACCACTCCACTGGGCGTTCCATGTCGCGGCCGCGCTGTAACCTTTACCCGCGGTTAAACCATCCGACGTAATGTTACCACTGGCGTTGATGTACTGCGTTCCATTGGATGCGGCACTGTAATAACCCTTGAACGTATAGGTCGATGTCGCACTGGTCGGACTTACCGAACCACTGTTCGCATTATACGTTACCGTGTAAACACGTGACGGCTTGGTTATCGGATTGGCC
>JAZNXD010000007.1:0-2371 GCA_045593685.1 Candidatus Enterousia sp.
ATACGTATTGTGATTCACGAAGAAGGTCCCACAATGCGTATCGGTCGTGCAAAACAAAATAACATAGGCTATAAAATCTATTATCCGCAATTACAATGTGGTGGTTTGCAACCCGAACACACATTGATGGAATTATCATTGCGTGAAGACGGTATGATAAAATGGCATAACTGGTACGACTGGGATATAATGGTGCCGTATAAAGACGCAGATGGGCAATATAAATCGTTGCCACAAATTCGCGCTGAATTGGTCGATATGGTGTGGCCACGTCTGTTGCGCCATAATATAAAAAATACTGTTTTGAATTTATTGCCAGTATACGGTGTTATTCGTCAAATATATATCAACAAGCAAATACAAAAAACGTACGAAGAAAACCGCAAGCAATTTACACATGTTGCACGCGTAATCAAAGAACTGTAGTTATTCATGCATCACAGTTTGCATCACTGTTTTTGGGGTCGTGGGGCAAAAAAACAAAAAAACGCACCGTTTGGTGCGTTTTAATACGGGTAGCCCTTGTCGGGATGCCAAGGCGAATCCAAAGCCCCAGATTTCCAATAGTTTCAGATAGCTGATTACTCAGCCTGCACCACACATCGCCTCACATAGCTTTTTAACAAGTTATTTACACATTGTACACGTCTTTTTATACGTCGTCATAATCCACTTCACTACACCAATGTCATAAAGTCCGCTCCAATTTTTTTTATTTCCATGCAGCGGTATAACCAGATGTTCCAGAACAGAATAACGGTCATCTGTATGCCATGACTGGTAATATGAAGACAATTTATTTTTTTGTTTCCATCCCTTGACAATCCGCTTATGGTATATTACACTATATGTGTTGTCAAAGGGTATTTAATGGAAAACATAAATGTAATGTTAGAAATCGGAGCAACTATATCTGGGCTGATACAAGGATTACTTGTAATGCTTAACAAACGCAGTAATTGGATATTTTATAACATTCAAATTATTCTGTTATTTTTCTTTTCTGCGATAAATAAACTGTATGGCGACATGGTCAACAATCTGGTATTCATATTCATGGGTATTTATGCGATTATCATGTGGAATAAGGGCGATAAAAATCTGCCTGTAACAACATTAACAAAGTCACAAAAAAGTTTTTATGTAATCGCATTGCTTATGATAACCGCAGCAGTATCGATAATACTGCATCACACATCAGACCCTGTGCCAATAATTGATGCTTTTACGACAGTGTCTGCTTTTTTGGCAACATGGTTTATGGCTAATAAAAAATTAGAAGCTTGGATTCTTTGGACCATAAATGACATTGTTTATGTTATTGAATATGCACTGTTGCCAGAACCTGCATATTACTTGTTGGGATTAAATGTTGTATGGACCGTTATGGCGATACTGTCATATATTAATTGGAAAAAATTAACCAACCAAAGGAGTGATGATGAAAAGACTACTGATTATATTAACACTGACTGGATGCACGATTGACATCAATAGTCCTGAATCTAACTATGCCAAGTTAGGAACATACAGGGACAGGTATGATTTTCTGAATTACAACTATATAGAAATTGGAAAAAGTATTCCTGTGTCTAAAAATGGGACTATAAATGCGTCGGCGGGTTTAATAAATGCGGGCAGTAACAATATTATACAACCAAACAAAGAAATAAATAATTTTTGGGAAATAAACTATGAATACAGATGGTAATCGCAACATGAAAAAAATATATTTTGCAGGACATTTTAATAAAACACATGACACAACAGATGTTGCACAAATGTTGCGATTTGATTATCGTGCAAAACTGTTGGGGACACCAGAACACATGGCTTATTACTGCGATAATCTGCGAATTAACGACAAGTATTTATACTGTGGGCCGTTTTATGTTGAAAAAACATCTGATGGAAAAATATCTGCTACGGATTCAGAAGTGGTGATAAGCACAGAATACTCACAAGTAAAAAGCTGTGACGTTTTTGTTGTGGTATTTGATACAAGCGTGTCTACCGGTGCTGTAACAGAATTGGCATGGGCAATAAATCATAAAAAACAAATATATATATTATACATTAAACAACCGTCAAGCCATGACATCAAATCAGATTACTGGTTTGCAATCGCAGACGCAATGAGGCGAAACAAAAATACGACAGTTATCGCATACGAAACAGAATCAGAAATCATTGAAATAATTAAACAAAATATACTAAAGGAACATATAAAATGAAATATAAAGAATTTGAATTAATTATGTCATCTTTTAAATGTGATAAAAACTGCCCATACTGCACAGCAAAAATTACAAAATGGCCCGCCGTCAAAGACCAAGTCAATTTATTGGAACAACATTTCAAAGAACTTAGA
>JAZNXD010000008.1:0-19587 GCA_045593685.1 Candidatus Enterousia sp.
GTCTAAGTATGATATTGAAACCTTGTTCTCTCAGACCGAGGCCGAATTACAAATGCAAAACACGACGGACAATTCCCAAATCAAAAACAGTTTGGACAAGATTAAGGGACTGATTGTTGATGTCAAGCCGGGAACCGCATCAACGACCGATGTTACGGATGGTTTAAGTATGGATTTGTCGGGGCTGCTTGACTTTAATATCGGCAGTGCGGGTTTTGATCTAGGTTCTTTGTTTGGCACAAATACCGCCAATACCAGTTCGATTAGCAACCAACGTGGCGAACAATTATATAAAACTGCGGCGGCGCGTTGCAAGACGGCGGTTCTAAAAGATTGTCAGGCCCAGGGCGTCGATATATCCGTTGTGTCGAACGCGTATGATATGGAAATTGATAAACAGTGTGTTGCATATGAACGCGCGCTGACCGATGCCAATGATGAAATGAAACAAACGGTTCGCAATGCGAAAAGCGTTCTGCAACGTGCGCGTTTAATGGTTGCACAACAGAAAAATGCATATGACCTGCGTGGATGTATAAATGCGCTTGATTCCTGTATGCAGGACGACTATGTCTGTGGCAGTGATTATGAAAATTGCCTGGACCCCAGTGGTAAATATATTGTAAATGGTGAAATTGTTATTGGTTCCGCCCCGGGCCAGGCCGTACCGGATACGGGTTCTGTCAATAATTTGGGCGCCGGCAGTGTATATTCTGCCGATGGTCTGTACGCGACATGGAATTATGAAAATGGTACAAAAAATGCATGGGGTGCCTCCGGAACGGGCATTGCAGAGGGCAGCCTAAGCGCCTATGTTACCGCGACGTTGCCGGAAACTAATCCGACCAGTGCCGGTGAAACAATGTCGCAGTATTTGGCGTACAAAATCGGTTATATAGAAGAGGGCGGCAAGGCCAAGGGCATGTGTTCATCTGTTTTGAACAAGTGCCAGGATTACACGTTCAAAGATGGGGCGTATCAGCCAGACAATCGTGTGGTCCAGGAATACCTGATGCGCACCATGACCCAGATCAAGGTGGCCCAGGACGAAATTCTGTCCAGTTATGCCGAGGCATGTATCTCAGATGTTACGTCGTGTCTAGAGGAAAATAATTACGATACCGGTGAGAATATTGCCATCAACGCGTGTCGTTCTATGATTAAGACGTGTATGTCCGTAAATGGTGATGCCACGGCCACGCCAACGCCGTCGGGCATGGCCACATGGGTTGGAAAGGTCATGTCTAATTATAATGCCCCATCTTCATCGGCCGGCGGTTCTTCATGGAACGCGTCCACATGCCGGGATTATGCGCGCCAATGGAATCCATCGACCCAGCAATGTACCTGTTATGCCGGGCACTCTTGGGACACTACGCGTCAGTATTGTGTATTGCCATCCCAGTATAATAATGTACACGATTGCTATCAGGACAATGGTGGTGTCGGTGGTTCGTGGAATTCGGTCATTGGGGCGTGTTACTGTTCCAATGGATGGGATTACAGCAGCGGTAAATGTTCTTGATGTGAAAAAAAGTAGCTGCGCATTTGTATGTTTTGCAAATGCGCGTTTTTTTATGCTTGTATTGAATTGTAAAGTGTGATAAAATGAACACATAAATAAAACAGGAAAGAGAGTATATCATGAAACGATTTGTTGCTGTGTTGGCCGGTTTAATTGCGCTTCCCGCTTTTGCCGAGGTTGCACCCGTCTTCTACGAAGATGTAATCGAATACGTCGAAGAAGATGTTGAACCCGCGTCTGTTGCCGCGGATACGGGTGTTTCTGCCCCGGTTGTTGCGCCGACTGCGCGAAATGCACGTGCAAATGGTCGTGCAACTGCCACCGGTCGTGTGTCGGGCCGTAATGCCACATCACGCACTGCAACACGCGCGGGTGTCGTTTCGCGTGCTGCGCGTCCAACTGTTGTAACACGTTCGGGTACATTGCCGACGGTTGCGTCACGTGCGGCCGCAACACGTGCCCAGGGTGCAAATGGCACCGACAGAATCACAACAACGCGTCGTGCGATGCAGACGGGTGGGGCAAATGTTGCCCGTGCGGGTGTAACGACGACCGATACCGTAAACAATCCGATTTATTCCGGTAATGTCGCGGCACGTGTTGGTATGCGCGTATCGTCCGGCACGTCTGGTGCGGTTCGTGCCCGTATTCCGACAATATCGGCATCTGTAACAAATTCTACATCATCAACAACGGCGACAACGACCAATGCCACCGCGGCCAGTACCGCCGCCGCAATGGATGAAATGGCGCAAATGACCTCTTTCTGCAAGGCTCAGTACACAGAATGTATGGATAATTTCTGTAACGTTCTGGATGATAACCAGGGGCGCTGTTCATGTTCTAAAAATATCAAGAATTATGAAAAGACCGAAATTGCATTAAAAGAAGCGACCGAGGCACTTCAGGATGTTGCCCAACAGATTCAATACATCGGCCTGTCCAAGGATGACATTACAACCTTGTTCTCTCAGACCGAGGCCGAATTGCAAATGCAAAACTCGACCGATAATTCCAAGTTGAAAAATGACCTGGATAAAATCAGAAGCCTGGTTGTCGAAGTTAAATCCGGCACCGCCTCCTCGACCGAGGTTGCATCCGGTCTGTCCATGGATTTGTCGGGCCTGCTTGATTTCAGTATCGGCAGCACCGGTTTCGACCTGGGGGCATTGTTCGGCAATACGTCAACCGCCAATACTAATTCTATCAGCAACCAGCGTGGCGAACAGTTGTATAAGACCGCTGCATCACGATGCAAGGCCGCAATCCTGACCGATTGCCAGGCCCAGGGGGTTGATATTTCCGTTGTGTCAAATTCATACGACCTAGAAATCGATAAACAGTGCGTTGCATATGAACGTGCATTGACCGATGCCAATGATGAAATGAATCAAACGGTTCGCAATGCAAAAAGTGTTCTGCAACGTGCACGTTTAATGGTTGCACAACAGAAAAATGCATATGACCTGCGTGGATGTATCAATGCGCTTGATTCCTGTATGCAGGACGACTATGTCTGCGGCAACGAATACGAAAACTGCTTGGATCCAACCGGCAAATATATCGTAAACGGTGAAATTGTTATCGGTTCCACACCGGGCCAGGCGATATCAAACGATACCAAGGTGAAAGATGACTGCGATCCCGCGAAGGATTCCAACTGTTTATCTTCTGGCAATGTGTACAGTACGACCGGACTCTATTCCACATGGAATTATGGTAGCAAAAATGCATGGTCGGGCGAAGGGGAAGAATCATTGGCGGGTTATGTTGATACCCAATTTGAAAAGTACAAAGACGTCGAGGACTCAAAAGATTTGCTAAACAAGCCCAGTGACGATATGTTGGGTTACCTGATGTACAAGATTGGCTATATCGATGACGGTAAATCGTATGGTATGTGTTCAAACGTTCTGAACAAGTGTCAGGCCTATACATATGAAAACGGTAAATACAATCTTGATAACCGTGTGGTCCAGGAATACATGACACGCACAATGATTCAGATCAAGGCGGCCCAGGATGAAATGCTGGCGGACTATGCGGAAACATGTATATCGGATGTTTCGTCGTGCCTGGGTGAAAATGGTTATGATGAAACCAAGTCGGATTCCAACAAATCTAGAATTGCCATCAATGCTTGCCGTGCCCAGATTATGACATGTATGTCGGTAAACGGTAATGCGTCGGGTGAACCAACCCCATCCGCCATCAAGGATTGGGTTACAAAAGTTATGAGTACGGATGAAGAAACATCTGGTTCGTAATGTTTTTTATGAAAAATACACCGCCCCAAATGGGGCGGTTTTTATTTCGATTGTTGATTTTAAAAAAATATAATGTTATCATCCCCGCGTAGTATTCAAAGGGGATAAGATGGCTAAGATTTTGGTTTCGGTTGTTGTGCCAATTTACAATGCGCAAACCACACTGGTGCGCTGCGTTAACAGTATTATAAATCAGACATTTGCCAAGCATATGGAAATAATCCTGGTTGATGATGGTTCCACCGATGACAGTGGCCTGTTATGTGATTCCTTTGCGGAAACGGCCGACAATGTACGTGTTATTCATCAACCAAATGCCGGTATGGGCGCCGCATATAACAACGGCATTGCCGCGGCCCGCGGTGAATATATCGGCCTGGTTGAATCCGACGATTTTATTGAACCCGATATGTACGAGGTTATGTATAACAATGCCAAAGAAAATGATTCTGATTTGGTAAAAAGTGGTATTTATTATTATCGTCCCGCCGAAGGGATAAATCATATCCCAAATTGGGAGGGAAGTATTTTAAAACAAATTACGTCCGGCCCCCAGCCATTTACAATTTCGGACCATAAAATATTATTGGCGTACCACAGTTCTGTTTGGGCGACACTGTACCGCGCGGATTTTATACGACAAATAAAATTTTCCACCGAAGCCGATGCTTCTTACCAGGATTTCTTTTTCATGATAAAGTGCCTGGTCCTGGCCAAACGCATATCGGCGGTGCCCAATGCATTTTATCACTGGAACACGGGGAACGAAGATGCATCATGTATGCGTACCGATGAAAAATTAATGCGCATCCTGGACCAGGCAATAATGTCAAAACATTGGTTGATTGACCAGGGGCGTTTTGACGAATTGTTCAGTGAATATTACAAGCAAATGATGATATCGACATTTATATTTTACAGGCAAATTCGCCCTGATTTAAAGCCCGTGTTCAAGGCGCGCCTGCGCGAATTTTTTGCGGATGTAAATCTGACAAATCTGTTGCGTGTTGTTAAGTATTTTACGGATTATGAAATGAAATTTGTAATCGAATTGATATCACAAAACTAAAAAATGCATGGCCCCAAAACATTGGGGCCTTTTTGTCGGAATACTGTCGTATTTAAAATATGTTTGTTGCGTGATATATTTATTGTATGCAAAATGAAGTTCAATATTTTGTGTCACCCGAACGCGACGGATTTGAAGCGGTCCTGCATGGGCGGCGTATTGGTGAAATAACCTTTGTTCGCATTGGCGCAGATAAATTGATTATAGATTATACCGCCGTTGCCCCGGAATTCAGAAACCGTCAAATTGGTTTAACCCTGGTTCGAAATGTCGCAAATATGGCGCGTGCCCAGCATATGCGTGTCATAACGCTGTGTCCATTTGCGCGCGCAATGTTTAACCGTTTTCCGGAATTCGATGATATTCGATTAATGAACGTACACTAAATATTTGCATTGCAACACTATTTGTTTTTTACTAGCATGCCATGTGAACTTATCAGGGGGAATTTTTTTATGCAAAAACTTTCACGTGGCACATTAATATTTTTGATATTTTTAAATGGGTATGTCAGTCTTTCCTTGGAATTGGCCGTACTGCGTCAGTTGTCTTTCTATGTCGGGTCCAGTGCGGTTATCACCAGTATCATAATGGCAATCTTCTTGGGCTTTATGTCGTTGGGGTATTTTATGGGGGAATCAGAACGTGTGTCTGATAAAAAAATCCGCCCCATTTTAAATATCAGTTTCTTGGTTATCGCATCTCTGTCGGTCTGCGCGGCCAGTTTCCCATTAATAACCCAATACTTTTCAATGATGTATTCGGGTGGTATTACATCGGGCGTAATTCAGACGTTTGTATATTCGTTGATATTCCTGTCGGCGGGACCGTTTTTATTCGGATTTAATACAACACTGTTGTCACGCGAATTGCACACATATTCGCGCAAAAGCACCGGGAATATCATGGCGTGGGATACGATTGGATCGGTATTTGGTTCAATGGCCACCACATTATTGTTGATGCCATTTATGGGTGTAAATTACACGGTTGTCTTGATAACCGTGTTGTCGGTTGTTGGGGCATTGGTGTTACGCCGTCGTTGGTGGGTTTGGGTTATTTGTATTATGGTTATGGGGCTGTCGCTTTTTATCAACAGTAACGCATATCAGCGTTCGCGCTTTGGTATCCTGGTCAATAATGCAAATTCCACAATAATGGTCACAGAATATCCAAATGCGCGTGTTTTATATATGAACGGTCTGCCGATGTCCGTTTATAATACGGACAATGTAAACATGGCTGATTATATTAATTTCCTGAACCGGAATTTTATCGATACCATGCCGGCGGACAAAACGTATAAAATTTTGGTCCTGGGGGCGGGTGGTTTTACGCTTGGGCTAAATGATGCGCACAATGATTACACCTTTGTTGATATCGAACATACGTTAAAAGAAGTCTCGGAAAAACACTTTTTGCGTCGTAAATTAACCCCGAACAAGAAATTTGTTGTTGCCGACGCCAGTCAGTATTTAAAAAACACCCCCGAAATGTATGATTTTATTTTGTTGGATGTGTATTCTAATTCTTATCAGGTGCCGGAATCTTTAATCACGGTTGAATTTATGCAACGGCTAAGGGCGCGTATCGCACCAAATGGCATAATCGCAATGAATATGATTGTAAATCCCGAATTTGGTGACAAATATTCACGTGTGTTTGATAATACCTTTCGGTCCGTCTTTCCATATAATACTTCGCGTCAGGTGATTGGGGATTTTTCACCGTGGCGCAACCGGTTCGGTGCTTCAAATGTGATATATACCTTTTATAACATTGAAAATGACGGTCGGGTGTACACGATAAACAAAACCCCCGTCATATATGATCGCTAGGTTGCAATCGGTCTTTATTTGTTTTATGTTTAAAAAAAACGGGGGTACTTAGATGCAAAATTTAATCGTTGGTTGTGGTTTGGCGGGCGCGACAATGGCGCGTTTGTTGGCGGAACGTGGCGAAGCGGTCACCATAATTGATGCACGCGATCATATCGCCGGCAATATCTATGATTATATGCACGACGGCGTGTGTGTGCATAAATATGGTCCCCACGCATTTCATACATCCGATAAATCTGTTTGGGATTTTCTTGGTCGCTTTTGCACATGGTATCCATATCATCATCGCGTATTGGCGCATGTTGACGGCATGGTTGTGCCGGTGCCGTTTAATCTGAATTCCCTGCATATGGTGTTCCCGGATGCGCTGGCCAATCGTTTGGAACAAAAGTTACTGGATAACTATGGCTTTAATGTCAAGGTTCCTATATTGGAACTGCGCAAATCGTCGGATCCGGATTTATTATTCCTGGCCGAATACATTTATGAAAAGATATTTTTGGGTTATACGCTGAAACAGTGGGGAATGCGTCCCGATGAAATAGATGCATCCGTATCCGGTCGCGTACCCGTATATATTTCCCGCGATAACCGTTATTTCCAGGACACGTACCAGGGCGTGCCCATCGGCGGTTATACAAAAATGATAGAACGCATGCTGGCGCACCCAAATATTACCGTTAAATTAAACACGCCATTTTCACGTGATATGCCCTATGACCGATTGTTCTGGTCGGGCAGTATTGATGAATTCTTTGAATTCAAACATGGCATGTTACCGTATCGCAGTGAACGCTTTGACATCCTGACATTTCCATTTGAAAAATTCCAATCCGGGGCCCAGGTAAACTATCCGTGCAATTATGATTTTACACGTATCACTGAATTTAAATACTTTCTAAACGACCAATCGGACAAGACGGTTGTGTCATATGAATATCCGGTGGAATTTATCCCCGGTCAAAATGATCGTTATTACCCGATTGCAAACCCCGACACCGCCGCACTATACCAGAAATATTTGGATATGGCGCGCGATATGCCAAATGTTTATTTCTTTGGCCGTTTGGGTGATTACAAGTATTATAACATGGACCAGGTTGTGTCCCGTACAATCGCACTGTTTAATTCGTTGTAATTTTGCGCCCCAGTTTAATTTCCCAGCATTTATCCACCCCCAGGTCGTTTTTTGCCGTTGTGATACCTATGGATGCGATTTTATATGTTGCGGTGTTATTGGTGTATCCCTGGTGGAAAACGACCACGTCATAGTGTTTATTACCCAAACGCCTGTTCCAATAATCGCGACATTCGCGGTATTCCGACGTTTTTTCGCCGGATATAATCTTGTCAAACCAATAATGCTTTAATACCAAATGTAACGCGTCATCCATACCCGTATTATACCACAAAGTGCAATTGCCGGTTGTCGGACTTGAAGCATCCCCAAAAATCAGCCAAAATTTGCTCTTTTATTGCTGATTTTAACCTGAAAACACTAAAATGCCTGACACTTTGCGTGGCACTTTTATAATTTACAATGTTTTCGGTCAAAAGTACACAAAATTTTATCATTTAAATGGTATACTTTCGTTCCGGTTTGGTTCAATGCCTGGGTCCTGTTGTTATTATTATATTTTGTCATCATTAAATCATATTGTTGAAATTTTTGTCATTTTGTGTTATAATTCATCCGTCAAATTGGCAAGATGTGTCAATTTTCATTTATTCAGCCCTGGCTTTGTGCCGGGGCTTTTTCATTTAACAAAGGACTTAAATATGCAAAGAGTTACATACATATACAGTGGTGAAACCCAAACATTTTATTTTAATTTTCCGTATATTGAAAAAAGCAACATTGTTGTCACCGTTGATGGCAAACCTGCACCGGCATATGATGTTATTGGCGTCAAAGGCGGTTTGAACAAAGATTTTCCGTTTTCATCTGGAAAAATAGTATTCGTAAAACCATTAAAAATGTTCCAAACAATAACCATCGAAAGACATATGCCATATAATCGTCCGGTTGATTTTCAGCCAACCGCTAAAATAACATCGATAGATTTGAACTTTGATATGAATAATACACTTGAATTATTGAAAGATTTAAAAGACGAAGTAGATGATTTACGTGAGAAGTATGAGAACATTACAGACAGTGAAAAGATAGATACTGTATTAGAAAAAATTGATTTGGTTAATACAAAAATCGCAACGTTTGCAGACCAATTACAAATTCTTGAACAGATACCTGGTATGCAAGAACTAATCTCTATAATACAATCAAACATTGAGTCAATAAATGCAACAATATCTGAAATCCTATCATCTTTAAGTGCGCTCATTAACAGAACAGAAGGTTTGATTGATTATGTAGTTGAATCACAATTACCAACCGCAGAAAACAATTACACATGGTATCGAAAATACAAATCTGGCTGGGTCGAACAAGGCGGTGTATATACAGGTGGTTCAGATTATACAACCGTTACTTTACCAATAACAATGTCAGATGCAAATTATTGTATCTGTGGAATTTCTGATAATAATTCTGGCTTGGCTGGTTCATACACCATGATAGATGGCGGTTCACAAACAACCACAGGATTTATGATAATCGCGAATTTTAGCGGGCCCGTTCCCGGAACAAAAAAGATGCGTTGGTATGTGTGTGGAATATCCGCATAAAAAAAGGGGCTTTGTCCCCTTTTTTTTATTTTATTGGTATAAATCCCAGTATTTTTTTATGTTGTTTATTGTTTTTGTCCCACCACGATTTATATAATTGGATTCCCATAAAATTGACGCGTTTTGTTGGTCTGTCTGGGGAATCACTATACAAAACATACCAACATTTCATAAAATCAAAATTTATAGACATTGGTTGTAATTTCATACGATGGAAAAACGACATCCACCAAACCTCCATACAATAAAAATCATTAATGTCGATATTGGCATCAAAATTTTCATAAAGAGATGTTGCGATGTCTACATTTTCTGGGCGTGCAAAATAAATTAAATCTGTCCCGGCAATAATTCGCGGATCGGCAACACCATAGTTGTTTCGATATGGATTTTGTGCATAGAACAACGCATTTTTTGGGATATCAAAATGAAATTCACTATACAGGCCCAACAAAGAATCTATTTTTAAATCTTTTTTGAAATAAATGTCTGGGCGCGTCACAATAACCCAATCATATTTTTTACGTGATTTACGGCGTATTTCGGACGATTTATACAAAGAATAAGACATATTTAATGGCCCCAGTATTGACCGTGGGTGTCCGCCCAGTTTTTCAGTGATTATTACATCGTCACGATGTTGTTGTGGGGTTATTATCAAATCGGTTGGATGATAAATGTTACGAATTTTTTGTATGACATCGTCGGTCGTTTGTTTTTCATCAACGGCATCCACATCATGATTGCGATACGATATTGTGTTGTGATCCAATTGATTCCACGTGTGGATAAAAATATCAATTTCATATCCATCGGCGACATTAGGTTCAACAACATGTTGAAATAATGTCGGCGCACATTGTTCAAATGTCCGCATATGCCCGAATAATTGAATTGCAATACGTTTTACCATAAATTACCCCCTTATTTTATGACGCAGTTTTTGTGACGGGATAAAACACGCCAAAATTCTACGTAAAAATTTGAAATGAATTTTCTTTGGTTTTACACGACAAATTGTAAACTCACGATTTTCTATATATGGGATACATTGCACTTGGACACCGTTATCATTGGCATATGATATTAAAAAATGTTCATGACTAAAAAATCCCTTTTTAATCTGATTATCAAAATCCAGAAACAAACCTGTGTATTTATCAATTAGTTCTGGTCGTCCCCAAAAACAAACGTCAACGCACCCCATAAGCCCAGAATTCATATATAAACACCATGGAAAAGTGCAACTGCATACCGAATATATCGATTTTTCATGTGATATAAAACCGTATGTTTCTGGTGCCGGCTGCCATTTATTTAATTTTTCTGACCGATTGGTAATGAAATCAATATTCAATGGTGCATAAAATAATATATCGGGTCGGGTCTGTAAAATAATATCGTATTTAATATTGTGCTTTTTCGAATATTCACGACGTAATTCGTTTACGCGATACATCGTATAATATTGGTTGTATAATTGATTGTATGGCAAGTAATAATCGGCGTTGTCTAATGCTTTCGCGGCCAGATGTTGAATAAGTTCGTCTGATTTTTGTATTTGCGGTTCAACAAGTATATCTTTTGGATTATACATTGCCCGTATTTTATTCATAACATCAGCAGTGCGCTTTATTGTAGCTGCATCACTGCGTCCGCCACATGGTTGGTTTGACACGTTTGTGTAATCCCATGTATGAATAAAAATGTCAATATCATACCCGTTTTCGATTTGTGGACGAACAACATTTCGTATGAAACTTTGATATGTGTGTTCAAATGTCCGCATATGCCCGAACAATTGAATCGCAATACGTTTTTTCATCTTTATCTGGCCTTTTGATTCATATCGCCCAGATATTTATCGTTATTTGCGCCGGGCATTTTTACAACTACGTTTGTAGTTCCATCAACCAAACATTCAAAATCCGTTGATTCGCCAGGTTCCATAACAATAATGTCGCCCGCGCTATATTCAACACCGTTCATTTTTACGCGTCCCGATATAATGCATGTATATTCGGTCGCAATTTTATGATAGTGTCGTTCTTCGTAATCGCCGCGTTTGTATGTTTTTACCGCAACTTCGGCCGCGTTAGTTTTGAATAACGATGGTTCAAAGTTTCCTATGAACCATCCCTTGGTCATGTCATTCAATTTTGCTGTTTTCATTTACTGTGCCTTTGTGTATTTAATTCATCAATGTATTGTACCAATTGTTGTTCGTTTTTCAATGGATGGAATGCATCATTTGATATTTTGTGCATAACAATCTTTTTTTGGCGTAAAATCATTTCGTTAAGTGTTTGCGAAATGTAAAATGCACCGTTTGTTGGGTTGTCTTTGCGGATAACATCCATCGCACAATCTACAAAATCAGTGCCGTGTGCAAAATAATAAAAACTGACCAATGCGTTTCTGGAAATTGGCAATTTTTCTTCAACCTGGATTACATTACCGGCGTCATCTGTTTTTGCAAACGAATAACGTGGGTGAACCGATGTGAAAGATATTGTCCCCGCGTCTGCAGATTTTTTACGAAATTCATCAACAATTTTTTTAACAGGTTCTGAAATAAAATCATCAACCGCCATCAATACCAATTCGTCGGCGTTGTTGATTTTTCCAGTTGCCAATAATGCAGTGCATATTGCACCACGTGTTTGATTTGCAATTGGAATAATTGTCGCATCTGGGATTAATTGTTTTATCACAGAATCAACCCGAAATTGTTTTATATCGGATTCTTTGACACAAAATATCCACGAATCCGGTTTCAGTGGACGAACATTATCAATTTGTTGTTCTAATATTAATTTTTCGTTTATTTCTGTTAAATAAAAAGGGTAATCTTCGTTGTTTTTTTCAGTGTGCGAAGAGCCCATTAAAAACATAACCTGCATTTTTATTTACCCCCTTGTTCAATTTCGCATATGCGTCCGTACACATTGTCCCAATTCACATCATCAACCGTGTTTATTTTTAATAAATGTCCACCAGATGCAATCGCAGCGGCTATTCCGTTTTCGTTATCTTCACAGATTAAACATTCTTCGGGTTTCAGCCCCAGTTTTTGCATAGCGGTCAAATATATTTCTGGATCTGGTTTTGCATTTTTTACATCTTGGTTTGAAACTATAAAATCCAGATATTTATCTAAACGGGCATATTGCATCATCATTTCAATCGTCATACGAATCGAATTCGAACAACATGCAATATGGTATCCTTTTGCCCGTAATTTAGATAAACAATATTCATGATTAAAACGTGGACGACATTGGTTTTGTATTATTTCAACGGTATATTGTTGCTTCATTTCGTTTATAAAATTATGCAATTCAACCGGCAATCCTTTTTCCAATGTTAATTTTTTCAATTTTACCTTGGTTGGCAAACCATCATAACTGGACAAATGTTCGGCGCGTGTAATTTCATAGCCAAACAATCCCAATGCACGGTTTAATGCTTCGTAATGCCAATCTTTCGCTTCAATTAAAACGCCATCCATATCGAACAAAACTGCCTTAATTTTCCCCATAAAAATACTCCTTGGCTTTATCAGGATAATCCGTGCAAAGCATCAAATTATCATTATTAAACGATTTCGATTTTTTAATCTGATTCCATTGATATGTTGTATCGCGGCCGTGCAAATCTACCGACACAATACATACTTTACCAGATTTATTTACAATTTTATCTAATTTTACATTGTCGTACCAATCACTGTCAAAAGCGTCCAACCAAACACCGTTGCTTTTATCCAGTAAAATCGGTTCTTTGATTAAATCGCTTTGTCCAGTAAATACTTTTAATCCAGAATTGATTTGCACAACCATATCAGGAATTGACATATCAAACGTGAAATAATTTGTGTGATTGTATCTGGCCAACAAATCTTTAATTGCGTTTGACATGCCGTCTGCTTTGATATTCAATGCCAGTGGCAAATTGCGCCCATTCATTATTTGCAAGACCTGTTCAAAGGTGATTTCGTCACCACGTGGCATATCGTGCGAAATCACAATTTTACCACAAATATCGCGCAAATCTGTTTCTGTGCCAAATCCCGCGTCAAAACTGCGGACAAAGGCATCGTGCATATTGCGTTCGTCTCTATTTTGCCACCAACCACGATGCGATAATATTATCATCTTTGTTTATCCTTTAAAAATTGTGACACAGGGTGTTTCAAGAAAAATTCTAAATCAGATGGTATTCCTAAACCATACATACCGTCATATTCGCGTCCAATTGGATAAATTCCAATTTTTCTGCCTGCGTTGATTAAATAATTGTATGCAGGGCACGTATAAAATTCGCCATTAACACGAACATTATCTGCAATCATTTTTTCCGCCGCCCAAACTAAATCAGAACCACGTTTGAAATTAAAGATACCAACGGTTGCGTCCGGGGAAATAACTTTCTTTTCCGCAGTTTCTGTGACTAAACCATTTTCATCAGTTTTTGCGTATGACCATTTTGGGCTGTCTGATTTCATTGTCATAATCATACCATCCAAATTGCGTGAATTCATAGCGTCCAAATATTCATTTATATCAAAATCAATAAATTGGTCTGAATTAGCATTCATCAAAGGTTCATCATTATTAAAGAATTTTTTTGCTAATAACGCGGTGCAAACTTGACCTTCTGTGATTCCATTTATTCCAATAACCTCTACATTTTTAGCATAAGATTTTAATTTTGGAATTAAATCGTATTGTTCTATGTGTGCCTGTTGACAAACATAAATAAAACGGTGCTCGCATTTTGGTGTTAAATTGTCTGTGACAACTTTTATCATAGGAATCCCATGAACAGGAATTAGTGGTTTTGGCAAGGTGTATCCTGCATCTGCGAATCTTGAACCACGTCCAGCCATTGGTAATACTATATTTAACATTTTTACTCCTTTGTTATCTTATTTTACGTATTTGTCGCGAAAACGGTGTCTTGTTTCGCGTTTGATTATAAACAAACAAATAATCCGTCCCAACCATTTTGGTAACAATATTCCACGTTTGTTTTTGTAACATGCAATATCCATAATCAAGTTCTGGGAAATTTTATCATCGGTCATTTTATCCAGAATATTTTGTTTGATTTTCTGGGTCATTGACCATTGTTCTTGATTGTGCAAAACGCTGATATTTTCATCTGCCCAACGATAGTTGAGTAATGTTTCCTGTAAGTTATGAATTTCAGTCACCAAAACCATACGAGACCATAATTCAAAATCCTCGGCATGTTTATAATTAAAATCATATCGAAAATTAAATTTATCAATCACAGATTTGCGTAACATAACCGTCGGATGACCAATTTGGTTTTCCTTGATAAAATTCAATATCTTTATATCCCGTGACCACTGAATAGATTCATTTTTATTTCCAAATATTTGAAACCATGTTCCCAATACCCCACATTCTGGATGTGCATCCATATATTCAATTTGTTTTTCAAAGCGTGTTGGTAATGAAATATCATCACTGTCCATACGGGCGATATATTCACCACAGCATAAATCCAGACCTTCGTTTAATACACCAATAAGGCCCTTGTTTTTAGAATGATTGATAAAACGAATACGATTGTCGCGCTGGGCGTATTCTTTGATAATTTTTGCTGTATTATCTGTCGAACCATCATTGATAATAATAAATTCAAAATCAGCATACGTTTGATTTAATATAGATTCAATCGCTTCACCAATATATTTTTCAGAATTATATGCTGGCATTAAAACAGATATGCGTGATATTTTCATTTTACAACCCTTTGGCATTATTACAAATAACATCATGAATTTGTTGGGCAATAATAGCCGGCTCGAATCTTTTGATTGATTTTTGCATGTTTTCGATCATAGATTTTTTATCTATGCTATCTGTGTATACATCGCACATGTGTTTATACAACTGATTTGTATCGCCAATATTAAATAATAAACCGGCCTTGCCATCCAGCAATATTTCACGAGGCCCATTTTTACAATTCGATGATATGCACGGAATATTTAAAGCCACAGATTCCAAAACCACAGTTGGCAAACCTTCGTATTCACTGGATAATATATTAGCCATAGCCCCGGACATTATCGGATAAGGGTTATCTAAAGTGCCAACAAAAATAATACGATTACACGATTTTAATGTACTGGCATATGCCTTAAATTTATCTGCTTTAAAACCGTCACCAACAACATATAATTTCACATCTTGATATGATTTTGCAAACAAATCGAACGCATCTAATAATGTTTTTATATCCTTACCATCAACCAGTCTTGATATATGACAAAAGTATTTACCGTTTGGTGATTTTTCCAAATTTGCCTTCTCTTTGATGTTTTTTGTATTTATCGGGTTATATATACGGATTATATTATTTTTATATTTCGGTTGTTTCACTTTGAAATCTTCTACAAATTCATCTGTTATACCGATGCTTTTTTTATACAACGGTAACCGACTTAAAAAACCGCATGATTCAAAATAAGACAAAGCGCTATGCAGCCAAATAATTTTTGGTTGATTGAAATAAGATAATTCTTTAAAAAACTCAAAATTTTTATAATCAATAAATATGTCTATCTCTTTCAATTTTTTATTTCTAGACATAAAAAATCTGTGAAATCTTTTATACAATCCGAACACTATTGTACGAATGTTTTTTAACGGGAACACTTTTGTATATCTGCCCAAAAATTCAAAAAAGTTACCCATTGGATAATAGACGTAAACAGGTATTTCTGGATGATTTTTTAACCATTTTGTATATAATGGTTCTTTGATCTTTAAATGTGTTAAGATAGTTATTTCTAAATCTGGATATTTTGACAATTCATCTATTGTGTTCACAAATACTGTTTCCACGCCACCAATAATCATAGTTGGAATACAGAAAGCCACAGAAATTTTTTTGTTGTTTTTGCTTTTATCTTGTGAATGTGACGGATTCGTATTATAAATCGGCGTTAATACTGATACTTTTGGATTATTTGTCCGCATAATTTGTCCTTTTATTTTGAGATATCAAGAAACGTCGTACTGATGATGGGGTAAGGTTTAATTTTTTTCCCAATTTTCTTTGCAAAGACTTGTATTCCAGCACGTTGTTCCATTGGTTCCCATTTTGTATGTTCAAGAAGAATCATCCCGTATACCATATAAACAACTTTTTCCCTTGCGTGTGTAATTCAAAAATATCAAAATCTAGCACCGTTAAGAAAAAAAGTTTGGTTTAATTTTGATAATTTCTGTATGTCGCTATGCTAATACATTTATTCGTGTTTATCAAGTATTTTCACAGAGTTTTTAGTCTTAAAGTTTATTGACAAGCAACCAAGGTTATTTCTTTGTTATTGCAGATATATTCATAAAGCGTTGGCGAACTTACGCCCAGGCGTTTTGCAAACTGTCGTTTCGATATACCGTAATCAAGCATTTGCTTAATTATCGGCATTTTTCCATCCTGTTTATGCGATTTATTAACACAACCAATCGGTCGTCCCGGTTTCTTACCATTTGCACGACGAACTGCCAATGCAAAAAATGTTAGATTTCCCGGGTTTTTACAATTTTACGAATTTTAATTCACAAAAAAGAAAAAACCGACGATAGTGTCGGTTTTCTAATGTTTTTATTCCTGGTGCCGGTTGTCGGGATGCCAAGGCGAGTCCAAAGTCCCAGATTTCCAATAGTTTCAGATAGTTGATTACTCAGCCTGCATCACACATTGCATCACAGTTTTTAGATTGGCACCTTAACGCGTGTTTTTTTACATCAATTCCATTTTGATAATTTTGTCTGGATTGTTAACATGTCCATTGGCGCGAATGTCGCCCTTTTTTATCGCATCAACATGTTCCATGC
Organism: Candidatus Enterousia sp.; assembly: GCA_045593685.1. Classification (GTDB taxonomy): domain Bacteria; phylum Pseudomonadota; class Alphaproteobacteria; order Rs-D84; family Rs-D84; genus Enterousia. The sequence continues at coordinate 17,274 of JAZNXD010000008.1, forward strand.
CCGAAACAACACGGCCCCACACTGTGTATTTGCCGTCCAGAAAATCATTGTCTGCGGTACAGATGAAAAATTGACTGTCCGCAGAATCTGGTGACGTTGCGCGCGCCATACCAACAGTGCCACGCGAAAACGTTTCGCGTGAAAATTCAGCGGGAATTTTAACGCCACTGCCGCCGGTACCATTACCCAATGGGCATCCGGTCTGTGCCATGAATTTGTCAATTACGCGGTGAAAAGTCAAACCATCATAGAAACCGTCCTTGACCAGATCTTTTATACGCGCAACATGTTTTGGCGCAATTTCTGGCAACGTTTCGATTACAACAACGCCTGTCGCCAAAGTCATTTTGATTTTATTATTCATTTTCGCTTCCTTGATTTTTGATCGTATTTATGAACTTCGATTGTACATCTTTTATCAGGGATTTTAATACGTCAATCCCTTTGTTAAGTATCCTAGCTTTAGAATTTGGCAGTTTGGCCGCATATAAGTCCAGCTCGCGGATTTGCTTTGGCAGTTTAATGCTTTTTACCGCACTTAAATCAGCGTGTTCAAGATTCAATTCACCCGTGACACCACTAAAATCAAGGTCAATCGCGGGCAGTTTAGCGTTTCTTAAGCTTAGATCGCTAATTTGCTTTGGCAGTTTAATGCTTTTTACCGCGCTTAAATCAGCATAATAAAGATTCAACACGTCTGTGACACCACTAAAATCAAGGTCAATCGCGGGCAGTTTAGCGTTTCTTAAGTTCAGCTCGCGGATTTGCTCTGGCAGTTTAATGCTTTTTACCGCGCTTAAATCAGCGTTTTCAAGAATCAATGCACCCGTGACACCACTAAAATCAAGATTTCCACGCAGGTGTTTTCGTCTGGTTAAATCGATTGCTTTTGCATTTGGCAGAAATATGTTTACCAAATCACCGTTTTCGACGGTAAACACAACCTGATCATCCGCAACAATATCACGCCCACCAAGTGGATTTTTAGAAACTTTTAATTTTTTTCCCGCCAATTCTTCGTTAATAGATTCTATAAACGGATCATATTTTGATTGGTTGGGCCCCAGGTTTGGCACTACTTCGCACACTTCTTTTTTGTGCAAATCCAGCATCAGCCCATCGCCCAGCATAATTTGCATTCCTTTATTAATTTCATGAATTACACCATCCTCGACATAGAAATCTTCAGCGTAATACACATTGTCGCGTTCGGTGTTGAACCGAATAATCTGCTTGTTTATTAGCAAATATCCGCGGGGTAATTCAACCTTTTGTGCCGAAAAGTCCACGCCAAAGTGATGCTTAATTGCATCAGACAGACCTGGAATAATATTATCCGGGTTTGAATTCAGTGTGTTGTCTGGATGTGATACGGTGTGATTATATCTGTTTTTTATACTTATAAAACCACCTGTTTTCAGAACCTGAATAGAAAGAACCGAAGTCCCGTATTTATCTTCGCGTTTCGGGTTGGTAAAATCCTTGCGGCGGATTTGGTCTACATCCTTGCGTACGGCATTAATAATGAAATATTTTTCAAATCTGTGTGGATCGTCAAATGTGCAAAGTTCTTCGCCGGGTGCAAAATATTTTTTTATTGCGTTTTGTTTTTGCAATGTATCTGCAACATACGCATCATAACCCGCATGACTAAGCAGTTTTATAGGGTCCATATGTACGGATTGTTCTTCGATTTGGACCCCTTTAAGCGATATCAGATATTGCATAATAGGTTCGGCATAACGACCTGCGTGCTTTACAATATGATCCAGTCTCGGGATGTCGAAAATGCCACTATCATAGTTGCGAATTGCTTTGGCAAATCCTTCACCGTTTTGTTTTTTTATAACGTCATACATACTTTTTGCCATGATATCACATCCTTTAGAATACATTAACTATCATTATACATAAAATAAGAAAAATGACAATTTGTAATTTTGTTAATCGTTTTGAATTGAGTGCGTATTTGAACGGCCGGTCCATAAACACGCCAAGATTGCTTTCTGTGGAAACGTCTCATAGTTTGCTAGGTTTTCTGTTTGCATAATTCTGGGATTGCCCAGATGTGTTTATACAGAAAAATCCATTTCGTAGTATCGCTATTATACACTTTGCATAACAGTTTTTGGTGCATGGGGCGGAAATGGGTTGCGTTTGCACACCCCGAATAAAATAAACACCGCCCGCCCCGCGCGACTTCGCCCACCGACATAAAAACCAACAAAGCAAAGAAATCCAAATAAAAAACGCACCAAATGGTGCGTTCTTAAACTGGTGCCGGTTGTCGGACTTGAACCAACGACCTACTGAT
>JAZNXD010000009.1:0-56098 GCA_045593685.1 Candidatus Enterousia sp.
GTCTAAGTATGATATTGAAACCTTGTTCTCTCAGACCGAGGCCGAATTACAAATGCAAAACACGACGGACAATTCCCAAATCAAAAACAGTTTGGACAAGATTAAGGGACTGATTGTTGATGTCAAGCCGGGAACCGCATCGACAACCGATGTTACGGATGGTTTAAGTATGGATTTGTCGGGGTTGCTTGACTTTAATATCGGCAGTGCTGGTTTTGATCTAAGTTCTTTGTTTGGCACAAATACCGCCAATACCAGTTCGATTAGCAACCAACGTGGCGAACAATTATATAAAACTGCGGCGGCGCGTTGCAAGACGGCGGTTCTAAAAGATTGTCAGGCCCAGGGGGTCGATATATCCGTTGTGTCAAACGCGTATGATATGGAAATTGATAAACAGTGTGTTGCATATGAACGTTATTTAACAGAATCTAATGATGAAATGAAACAAACGGTTCGCAATGCGAAAAGTGTTCTGCAACGTGCGCGTTTAATGGTTGCGCAACAGAAAAATGCATATGACCTGCGTGGATGTATAAATGCACTTGATTCCTGTATGCAGGACGACTATGTCTGTGGCAGTGATTATGAAAATTGCCTGGACCCCAGTGGTAAATATATTGTAAATGGTGAAATTGTTATTGGTTCCGCCCCGGGCCAGGCTGTACCGGATACGGGTTCTGTCAATTTGGGTGCCGGCAGTGTATACAGTACCGATGGCATGTATTCTATATGGAATTATTACAAGGATAACAAGAAATATAACGCCTGGGGTGGTGATACCAGAAATAGGGTTGCCGAAGGTAGTTTAAATGAATACGTAAATTCAACACTTTTATCAAATTATCCGACCAGCGCCGGAACAACACTGTCGCAATATTTGCAACATAAAATCGGCTACATAGAAGATGGCAAGCCCAAGGGCTTGTGTTCATCTGTTTTAAGCAAGTGCCAGGATTATACCTTTGTAAAAGGAAAATATGTCTCGGACAATCGCGTTATTCGTGATTATCTGACACGAACAATGACATTAATCAAGCAGGCCCAGGATGAAAAGTTGGCGGACCATGCGGAAACGTGTATATCTGATGTTTCGTCGTGTTTGGGCGAAAATAATTACGAAAGCAATAGAAATATCGCCATCAATGCGTGTCGTTCTATGATCAAGACGTGTATGTCTGTAAACGGCAATGCGGGCGCCAATCCTACACCAGATGCCATTGTTAGTTGGGTAAATGGTGTTATGGGACGACCGGGCGGGGAAACGTCGGGTGGTTCGTCTGGGGGCGATTCGTCTGGGGGTGGTTCAAATGACGAATCGGGTGATACCGGTGCAAATGAACGCCCCGATACTGCAACCTATATAACCTTAACTTTCAGTGGTGCATCGGTTGCGGACATAAAATGCGAAGCAGGGCATGTGTTTACATTGCCGGACGCGCCAAAGCAAGAAGGGTATGCCTTTGGGGGCTGGTTGATTAATGGTCAAACCTATGCTGCGGGTGATAATATCAGTTGTTCATCAGACGTACTGGGGGTAAGTTCTGGGACAACAACCATAACGGCCCAGTGGTTAAATAATGGTATTACATTAACCTTTGATACAGACGGGGGCTCGCGCGTATATGATGGTGCGTGCGCATACGGTGACACGTTTATAATTCCGCCTGCGCCGACACGTACGGGCTATGCCTTTAAATGGTGGGAACTTAACAACAAACAATATTCTGCGGGGGACAAGGTGACCTGTACATCGGACGTGCTGGGGGTAAGTTCCGGGACGGTAACCATAACGGCCCAGTGGAGTGCCATGAGCATCGAGCTGTATTATAACACAGACGGTACGCAGGGTGAATATGCGGGCGCGTGCACGTACGACGGAACGTTTACGTTGCCAACTGCACCAACGCGTGATGGATATACATTTGGTGGCTGGGATGTTAACGGTCAAACCTATGCGGCCGGGCAACAGATTGCCTGTACCAAGAATATCCTGGGTGTGGATAATGGTATGGTAACCATAACGGCCCACTGGTTAAACAATGCTATCTTATTAACTTATAATACCGATGGCGGGACATCTGTCCCCAGTGCCGAATGCACATACGGCGAAACGTTTACATTGCCAACTGCGCCAACGCGTACCGGGTATGAGTTTTTGGGATGGCTTATCCGTGACGGCGATTATAATGATTATGAACCGGGGGCGCAGATTTCCTGTACCAAGGATACACTTGGGGTGGACGGTGGTGACACGGCGGTTATTAGGGCTGATTGGTCGCTTAATCGTATCAAGTTAACTTACAACACTGCCGGCGGTTCCGATGTCGCCGATGGCGCGTGCACGTACGGCAAAACGTTTACGTTGCCATCTGCCCCAACACGTACCGGGTACGCATTTGGTGGCTGGGTTGTTAACGGAAAAACCTATACTGCGGGTGCCCAGGTCAGTTGCACAACGGACATGTTGGGTGTGGATTCCGGTACGGTAAATGTTTCGTCCCAATGGACGGTTTCGACGAAGAAACTCGAGTATTACAAAAGTGATGACCCCAAAGTAATCCTTAAAACAGCCGAGTGCCGGGTTGGAGAGACATTCCAATTACTGGATAGCGAGTCATTAGACCAGTGTGGTTATTGGCTATATAAATGGACTCTTTGGAATGTTGATTATAATGAATATGAACCGGGGCAATCGCTTGTCTGCGAAGACAAGTGGCCCGATACGGTAACCATTTATCCTCTTACCAAACCGAACCAACTAAACTATACATTCCGAACCGTTGATGAATATGGAAACGTGTCTCATCTGGCCGGGTCATGTTCCTATGATTCTGTCATTACGCCACCATCTGTACCGATGCGTGCGGGATATATATTCGGCGGTTGGAAAATTAACGGTATAGTGTATGAGCCGGATGATTTAAGATGTAATTTTGATAAGCTTGGTGTCTGTGATGATGATAGGAATGTCTATATACATCCTGTATGGATTGAGGACACTGAGGTCGGTAGGCTACAAATAACTTATAATTTGACAGAAAATGGGGATTTTTTGTGGAAGGATGCGTGCGAATATGGTGACACATATACACTGCCGAACGCACCTGAACGTGACGGGTATACATTTAAAGGCTGGTACATTGGTGGCAGGGTCTATCCTGCAATTGCCACGATTAATTGCACGCTGGGCGATATGGGACAGACGGACGGTTTTGTGAGGATTATTGGCCTGTGGAACGATAGTGTTGAGAAAAAAACAGTTACGGTACAGTATCTGAACCCCGAAATATCTGGGGATGTCACAGATACAGACACATGTGAATATGGTGCATGGCTGACTTTGCCCACAGATCCGGGGTATCAGGGTTATACATTTGGTGGCTGGGTTGTTAACGGTCAAACCTATGCGGCCGGGCAACAGATTGCCTGTAATTTTGCTGGGGATTTAGTAAATATTTCGCCCAAATTAACCGGCAATAAGATAACGATGATTCTATCTGTCGGCGATGTCCCAGATGCTAATATTGATGCTTACATCAAAGAGTGTACATATGGTACTGAAAATTCGCTATCTTTAGGGATGTTGTTTGACCCGGCCGAGCGTATGACGCATACCGCATGGAGAATATCAAGACCCGATGGAACGCATGTTTATAATACTAATATGGCGGCCATTAATCTTGATTGTAACTATTACGATTTGGGGGTATATTCTGGTGATGTGTACGCCGAGGCCGTTTGGAAAAACACTCAAATAGTTGTCTATTATGATGGTGGCATCATCAAAACATGCAATGTTGGTGACACTTATACATTCCCAGACGCCCCAACAAAAGATGGCTATACTTTTGCGGGTTGGCAGATAAGTAGTATAACGGGGCTTATCAATGAAAATATTTATAACCCGGGGGACGTTGTTGAATGCAGCAAAGATGCAATGGGACTAAATTCGCTTAAAGCAAACCTGTTGCCTGTTTGGGAATAGATGTCACAAATTGGGCTTTATTTACATGTGTTTTTATGATATAATACAACACATGAAAAGAAGTAAATTTTTGCCCATCCTTATGGGTGCGATGATTGCTTTGGCGGGTTGTCAAACATCATCAGACCAGGTTATTGTTGAACAGGAATACGTGCCCGATTGCGTCGGTGATGCGTGCAGCATTATTCGCTATGCCATGCCAAATGGTAATGATTTAATGCTGGAAACGGCAAACCATGTAATAAACATCACGGCCCAGGCGGGAACCCCATACACATATTATGTGTGGGCGGGGAACAAAACAATGGCCGATGAACCGGATATGGTTGTGGAAAATACAGAAACGGTTATTTTTAACGAATAAAAAAATGGCGTTCATTTGAACGCCATTTTTTATCTGTGCTGATTTAAAAACCCCAGTATTTCATTTTGCGCCATTTCAAAGGCGGTCTTTGCCCGTATTTCGGGGTAAATTAATAATGTTATTTTGTCCATTTCTGAATTGTCCCGATTGCACGAGTTTACGATTGGTTGGGCCTGTTTTACCGCATCCCATCCACCAATTATCATCAGTGGAATTTTTTGTGTGTCGTCACCCCCGAAATTAAAGGGCAGTGCGCGCTGAATCCTGCGTGCAATGGGTGTTCGGGCCAATATTGAAATTCCGCCGCTGTATTGTGTGTTTTGGCGGGTTATATTTTGAACGGTCTTGCCTGCATCCCCAATCCCAATCAGGAATACCGGCAAATTATACATCATATTCATAAAGTCTAATGCGTTTTGGGCATCTGTGCCATACACCAAATATCGATTTTTATTCAAGAATTTTGCAAAATTTTCATGTTTTTCAATTTCCTTGTTTGAATCACACACAATCTGTACGATACCAACTGGTTTTTCTGTGTTGTTCCAAATTCCATATTTCATAGCAAAAACTCCTGATGCTGATACACATCATCAGAATATCTTTTTTATTATGAAAAAGTCATAGGTATGAATTCGGTGGAATTTTTACACATTTTGACCGGCAACGCGTCCGCTGGCCCATGCCCATTGCAGGTTAAATCCGCCCAAATCGCCCGCCACGTCAATCACTTCGCCCGCAAAGAACAACCCCGGGCACAATTTTGATTCCATCGTCTTGGATGATATGTCGCGTGTGTCGACGCCACCAAATGTGATTTCTGCACTGGCCATATTATGGTATTTGATATCTGCCCCCGGAATATTTACGGCGTTTGTACGTTCGGCAAATGATTTTAATTCTGCATCTTTTATGTCCGCTATATGTCGCGCATCGTCCCCAACAATCCACCGTGCGATACGTGCCGGCATATGTTCGCCCAATATTCCCACGACCGTCCTGCGACCATTGGTGCGTTTCACATCCCGCAGTATTTGCCAAACGTCGCATTCCGGCATCAGGTTTATCTGCACCCCCTGTGCTGTGTCGCCCAGGCTGGCGCGATATGTCGCCGGTCCACCAATGCCAAAATGTGTAAACAGCATAGAATCTTTTATTTTCAGTCCGCCAACCATAATTTCAACCGGTATGGAAATGCCCGCCAGGTCCCCCGGCCAATTTTTTATTGCCAACGCGCACAGGGCGGGGCGGGGTGGTATTATCCTGTGTCCAAATTTTTTTGCGATTTTATATCCCACATCTGACACGCCGTAAACGCCAAAGGAAATACCGCCCGTTGCCACGATTACGGATTTTGCGCACATGTCATTAACGTAAAACATATCCCCCGATTTTGAAATACCCGTAACCCGTGTTTCACAGAAAATATCTGCGCCCGCCGCATCATGCATCAAGGCGCGCACAACCGCTTCTGCGCCGTCCACACAGAAAAAGCGCCCCTGGGATTTTTCGTATAATTTGATATTGTGCCCATGCGCCCAATTCAAAATATCCGTGGGGCTGACCCGACTAAGTGCGCCACGCACAAAGTCCGGATTTTGGCTAAAGTATTTGTCGCGTGTGGCGGCCGTGTTTGTAATATTGCATTTCCCGCCACCTGATGCCAAAACCTTGCGCGCGGGGGTGTGTCCCATATCCAGGACGGCAACGCGTAATCCGCGTTGTGTGGCCTGGGCCGCGGCACTTAGTCCTGCGGCGCCCGCGCCCAAAATGATAACGTCGTATTTCTTCATAATACCCAGTATTCTATCACAACAAATAAAAAAATCCATCCACACGGACGGATTTCAAACTTTGGTGGGTTAGGTAGGACTTGAACCCACGACCAAAGCGTTATGAGCGCTCCGCTCTAACCAACTGAGCTACTAACCCACGGCGCCCATTATATATGATTTGAAAAATCATGCAAGATAAAAAAACATTTATTTTAATTTTTATTTATGCAATCATGACGAACATGGACAAAATTACACCCATTTTAAATGCAACCCAAATGTCGGCATTTGATGCGATTGAACGCACGAATTCGAACCTGTTGATATTGGGGCCGGCGGGTACGGGCAAATCCACATTTGTAAACTATTTGAAATCTGCATCAAGTAAGCGTATTGTCTGCGCATGTCCAACGGCGGTGTCTGCGTTAAACGTTGGGGGCCAGACCATACACTCGCTGTTTCAGATTCCGCCACGTGATTTTATCCTGCCGGAACTGTTGAAATTAAAGGCCAAACCGCGCAATATTTTGGTTGCAACGGATGTTTTAATTATTGATGAAATATCAATGGTTGCGCCCGATTTATTGGATGCGATTGATATCTTGGCGCGTTATGCACGCCGTAATAATGAACCCTTTGGCGGAATTCAGGTTATCGCCATTGGTGATTTGTTCCAGTTGCCACCGGTCATAACACGCGAAGCGAACCAGTATTATCAATCAGAATATGGGCATCCCAACGCGTACTTTTTTGACAGTAATGTGTACAAACGTGCAAATTTCATAAAATATAATTTCGATTTTGTTTATCGCCAAAATGACCTGCCACTGTTGGAAAATCTGGTGCGATTGCGTAATGGTGATGCCGGGGCGCTGACTTTCTTTAACGATTGCAAAATAGAAGACACGTCACGTCGTGACAATGCGGTTTTGATAACGCCTTTTCGTGCCGTTGCCGAACGTATTAACGCAACGCGTCTGAACCAGATAAACGAAACGCCGGTTGTTTATAACGGTGTATTAAGTGGTAATTTTTCGGATCGTGATGTGCCGGCGCCACTGGCATTGGAATTACGTGTCGGTGCATTGGTGGTTTTTGTAAAAAATGGCGACAAGTGGCATAACGGTTCCATGGGGATTGTGCGCGCGATGACGGCACGTGATATTACGGTGCAACTGCTGTCTGATTCGCACGAAACGGTAACGGTTCGCCCCGAAAAATGGCAGAAGATAGAATACGCGCGCGACGAAAATGACCGCCTTGTTGAAAACGAAGTTGGATCATACAAACAGTTCCCACTAAGTCTGGGTTACGCCATGACAATTCATCGTGCCCAGGGAAAAACATTGGATGCGGTTGTTATTGATGTTTCGCGTGGCTGCTTTGCGCATGGACAAACGTATGTTGCGTTGTCGCGCACGCGTCGTGCGTCCGACATGCATATCGCATCCCCACTGCGCGAACGCGATGTTATTTTTGATAAACGTGTTTTGGATTTTATAAACGACTTATAAATCTTTTTTCATCATAATGGCATCAACGCCATCATAGTATTTGGGTCGCACACCAATTTGAACGTATCCGTTCTGTTCATACAGTTTGCGCGCGGGGGCATTGTTTTCTGCGACTTCTAAGAATACGGATTTTACACCACTTTTTTTCAGTTCCCCCTCCATAATTCCAATCATGGCGGCGGCGATGCCCGTACGTCGTGCATCGGGCGAAACGCCAATGGATATTAATTCGGCTTCGTCCGCAACCGCCCGCCAAACGATAAAACCGTTTTGGCTGGCGATGATTTCACAGCCCGATTTTTTTAAATCTGCAAAATCATCCGCCGACCACGGTTTATGCGGAAAGCATTTTTTATGAAGATTTGCCAAACTATCTAACATTTGATTTTTTATATGTGTTTAATTTGGTGCTTTCTTTTGATTGTGTGGCATATGCCTTGGAAACCTTGTCAAACATCTTGGTTGCAAATGATGAATTAAAATCTTGAAAACATGGGGATTTTTCATCTTTCTTATATATACGCACCATATAAACGGTCGGTGGTGTTTGATTGTTGCCACGCATGGCCTCGGATTCGACCTGTTCCATATACTCGCGTGAAATTTCAACCTTGATACCATTGTGTTTAATCGTGTACATGGTTTGGCTGCGATTAAACATGCGGTTAATATCCCTGCGCCCCGGTTCGGCCCAGTTTTTTTGTTCATACTTGATATCGCCCATTTCAATGGCGTTTAAAATCGATAATTTTTGTTCTGATAAAAACAGTTTTTGGATCAGGTTTGTCATTGCGCATTGTCCTTTTTGTTTTCTTCTGCATAGCTGGGGCGCAGGTACATTGGCACCGCGGGTTCCAAATCGCCGTTTGCGATTTTTTGTTCCACAATACCAACCCCCAGTTTTAAATCAAATGGTTTGTGCCCAACTGTGCGTGGCCAATCCATCTGTTTGGTTTCTAATTCGTCTATTTCCATTGTTTGTGGTGTCAATCCCGGCGCCGCCACAAAGAAATCCCCACGCCCAGAATCGATTGCAACAAACGCATCCGGCGTCGCCGCCAGGTACAGGTCAAAAGCGCTAATCCCAACAACCGGAATATTCAGTCCCATCCCCAGTCCTTTGGCATACGCAATACCCAATCGAATTCCCGTAAAACTGCCCGGGCCGATAACAACGCCAATCGCGGTTACGTCACGCCATGTGGCGCCACATTCGGCGATAAATTTTTCGCATTCCAGGGGCAGGGCAACCGACTGCTTTTCCACGTCGACAGATTTGTACTTATCATCTAATACAAATTCAAGATTTTTACCCGATGTATTTATTATCAGAATCATTTTTTCTTGGTCCTTATATCGTTCAGCATATCAAACATTAAATTCGCCATTGTTCCCATATATGCCTTGGTTTCATTTTTTTCTTTGTCGTGAATCTGCACGCGATATTTTGGCGCAAACAAAATATTGGAAACATTTGGGGTATGCACTTTGCAAACAACTATTTCATATCTGTCGGATTTTGCACTTATAACATCCTGATGACGCATGGGGGCGTCGGCGGGCATGGTCGCATAACGTATTTCCATACTATGCTTTTGGGCATAGCACTCAATTTTTTTTAACAGTTGAATTTGTTCGCCGCCGTTGCCAAAGGCGCACAGTTGATGTGTTTGTCCATTTATGGTCACATAATGTATTCCCTGTGCGGTGTATTTTGTCATACGTGTACCCCAAATCCAATTTTCTTGGACATGCCCGCGCTTTTACGGGATGCCAATAACTCGTCAATCTTTTGTGGTGTGAACTCTGTTTTAATATCTTCACAGTCATTTTCCAACAGTGACCGACGCAGCACCGCGGTGATTTCGCGTTGTGCCTGGCGCACGCCTTGTTCGGACGTGTATTTTTGAATAATATGCTTTAACGCATCATCCGACATGACGATGTTGTCCATCATCCATCCTGTGTCACGCGCCGCACGTTCAATCAGGTGTTCGCGTGCAATTTTGATTTTGTCGTCCATTGAATATCCCGGTATTTCAATAATTTCCATACGGTCTTTTAATGCGTTTGACATATTCAGACTGTTGGCGGTCGCGATAAACATCACCTTGGACAGGTCAAAGTCCACCTCTAAATAATGGTCGCGAAATGTTTTGTTCTGTTCCGGGTCCAGGATTTCCAACAGGGCGGATTCCGGATCACCGCGCCAATCGCGTCCCATTTTATCAATTTCATCCAATACGATAACCGGGTTGTTGGTTTTGCATCTTTTTAACGCGTCCATAATACGTCCCGTCTGTGCCCCGATATAGGTCTTGCGGTGCCCGCGGAAATGCGCTTCGTCAGATATTCCCCCCAGGGATATGCGTTGATATTTTCGCCCCAGTGCCTCGGCAATCGATTTGCACAGCGAAGTCTTTCCAACACCCGGCGCGCCAACAAAACACAGAATCGACCCCTGGTTCGAGTTGGTCTTTTTCATAACCGCGATATGTTCCAATATGCGTTCTTTGACGTCCATCATGCCGGAATGTTGCGAATCCAAAATCTTGCGCGCCTGTTTTAAATCGATTGGTGCCACATCCGATTTATCCCACGGCATGGCCAATAATTCGTCCAAATAGGTTTTCAGCAACCCGCCTTCATTTGACATCGGTGACAGGGACCGCATACGCTTCCACTCGGACATTGCCTTTTCTTTGGCTTCTTTGGGCATTTTTGTGCGCTGAATACGTTTACGAATATTATTCGCGTCCATTTCGCCGTCATCGTCACCCATTTCCTTTTGTATGGCGCGCATTTTTTCCTGTAATATCGCTTCGCGTCGTCCGCTTTCCATCTGCTGATGAATACGTTTATTGATGGATTCATCAATTTTTGCGCTTTCAGATAACAGTTTGACCGCCTCTAACAATATCTGTAATTTTTCCTGCCAACTGGTGGCGGCCAAAACGCGAACCGCGGTATCATTATCTATGTCGGCGGTTTGAATCACAGAATCGATAAATGCCGGTAACGGATAGTTTGCCACCACATTACGCAGTTTGTCTACCTTGAACCTGCGCGTTGCCTGGGCCAAAGTTTGCATATTGTCGGCCAATAAATCGCGCATCATCAATGTCTTTTCATCGTTAATATCATCGGCGATTTCGATTGGTTCCGCATCCCCCGTAAAGATACCGTCGTGAATTTCAATGTTGCTTAATTTTACCGCACTGATTGTGCGAACCAAGATATGAACGGCGCCGTCGGGCATGCTAAGGATTTGGATAATTTCCCCGATGGTTCCGACGTTATAAATATCGTCGGCACTGGTTGGGTATGCCCATGTATGCTGGGGAACCAAAATGATTCTGGAAGATTCGGTTTTTGATGCCGTCCGAACGCATGTCGCAGACATCTGATTTTCAATTAGTGCCGGCACAGTAATCCCGGGCGACACAACGAAATCACGAAATGGCAATATATAGTTTTTCATAGCGAAATAAATATAATACATTTTGTTGGGATTTCAAGATATATAAAATCCGTGTTGCTATGCGATATAATATGGACTTAATCAATCAAATGATACACTGTGCCATTATAATTAAAATTAATGGTACCGGTGGCATTGCCGGGTTCTAACTTGCCATAGCATTTCCCGTCATTGTACCCAACCACCAACGATGGTTCGGTATATTTTTCCGCATACAGCGCAAAAGACAACCCGGTTGAGGTTTTAAAATTACTTATCCCCAGTTCACATTTTTTATATTCTACTGGAATTTCCGTCGCAAACAATGCTGTCAAGAACGGCTCTTCGTCATCTTCATAATAATATGCAGTGTAGTTAAAATTATCCCAACAAGGTTCATCTGCATCCGCGCGGTCTTGATAACATGCATAATAATCTTTTTGTGCATACAAATTACCGCAGCCGTCGCGCACGTCTGCGGAGATATGATCCAAATCGCTTAATCCTACCCAATGTGCGACATATGGTTTCACCATTCTGCAATAAGCATATGCAGGATTATCCACGTTTACCTCGCTGGGTGATACTACAGAAATTTCCTTGTACAATGTTGCGAATTTAGCCGGAGTGCGTGAAAATGCTGCTTCAACCTCTACTAAGATATTACAATTCAACGATGGAATATAACAATAGCTTTTTGTGTTATACCCTGTCCAAACGTATGTTGAGCCATCACACGTCGGAATTGATTCGTCTGGAAATTTATAACACCGTTCGACTTCGCCATAACCATCCAACACCGGCGCACAGTTTGCATCGGACAACGAAACAATCATACACAGAAAACACAAACAAAACTTTCTCAATCCCATCCCCACAAAAAATTAACCGCCACGGAAATATGGCGGTCGGGGCGTTCAAAAAATCATACGTAAAAATGACCCCGTCGGCTTTTGGGGTTGCCCCCTGTTGTATGGCCGACGGCACCCCGACCCAGAAAGTGAAAACAGTCGGGAAGTTTCATAAAAAAAAGACGCATCCGCGTCAATCTTTATGCGGATATCAATGCAATAAAATATTGCATCGCTTACGTATGGGCTTTTTGACGACCCCGAACCCACATCCCTGCGGATTCAAAAATATGATAAATCATTTGCCACTTGAAATCAAGAAAAAAACCGCCGATTGGCGGTTTGTTATATTAACGACGGCGATACCCGTTGCTGTGTTGTGCACTGTTGCTGGAACGTTTTGATAAATAGCGCGCTGCAATCAAAATCAGCCATTCCAAAGACAACAAACCCATCGCCGCAATTTTATTTTCAAAACCGGCAACCCAACCCAATACATAAACCATCTGGGCAATGAACGAGATATACAATACACCAAATACGCCTGTAAAGAATACTTTTTTAACTTTTCCAAACATTTCTATGTCCTTACGTTTTTTTTGCATTATAGATAGAATTAAATGCCGGGATTTCTGGTGCCATGTACCCGGCGAACACCGCAATCGCTAAAACGAACAGGGTTAACAATCGCCAACCGTGTTCAACGCCATATTAGGCAGCCATTGCAAGGCGAACATTGTCGTTCGCAGCGATTCTATCGCCATTCAGTTTTTAGTTGGCTTTTAACGACACCACGTCGGATTCAACCAATTTGTCTTTCATCGCCTGTCGAATCTATGTCAGCCCCATAATCAAATGCGACCATACATCACATCAAATCATGGTGGAGCTGTGGGGTACCGCCCCCCAGTCCAAAACGACTATTTCACAACGGATTCAGAATCATCACTGCAACGCAGCCCACGAATTATAGCCTTTTATACTGGAAATTGCAAGTTTTTAGATTATAATGCATGACAAGAGGCAAAAAAATGAAGTTCCTAGATCGTGCAAAGATTTATGTCAAGGCGGGTGATGGTGGCAATGGTTCGGCCAGTTTTCGTCGCGAAAAATACATTGAATTTGGTGGGCCCAACGGCGGTGATGGTGGCCGTGGTGGCGACGTGGTGTTCGTGGCCGTGCCAAACGTAAATACATTAATAGACTATCGTTACAAAACCAAATTTATGGCCCAGCGCGGACAAAACGGCATGGGCAAAATGCGCACCGGCGCATCTGGTGAAACGTTGGTGCTGCCTGTGCCAACTGGTACGGTGATTTTATCGGAAAACGAAGAAATCGAATACGCCGATTTAAATGAAGACGGTATGGAATATCGCGCCGCCCGTGGCGGTAACGGCGGATGGGGAAATTTGCATTTCAAAAGCCCCACAAACCGTGCCCCGAAACAGGCGAACGACGGTCTGCCCGGTGAAGAACGCACGGTTGTGTTGCGACTAAAATTGATTGCGGATATTGGCCTTGTTGGTTTTCCAAACGCGGGCAAGTCCACCTTGCTATCGGCGGTAACGGCGGCCCGGCCAAAAATTGCAAATTATCCATTTACGACATTGAACCCCCAGTTGGGCGTAATGTATGCGCACGATCGTGAATTTGTGTTGGTTGATCTGCCGGGGTTAATCGAAGGTGCACATACGGGCGTTGGGCTTGGCGACCAATTCTTGGGACACGCCGAACGCACAAAAATGATTTTGCATGTTATCGATGGCACCGAAGACGATTGGGGTGCGCGATATCGTGCAATACGTCATGAAATGGATTCGTATGGTGGCAATTTGGTTGACAAGCCTGAATTGGTTGTAATCAATAAAATTGACGCCGTTGATTCGGATGAATTAACCGAAAAAATGACCGCGTTCAAGAAATCTTTTGGACGCAAAAAGAAACCTGAAATATTAACCATCAGTGCCGCAGGGAGAGTAGGAATCCAAGAGCTGGTCAGTGCCATTGAACGGAAATTCCTGGGGCTGGAAAATGATGCAAAATAAATTATCAGAATATAAGACATCGGTGGAAAAAGAACGCGCCTATCACGGCGATTGTGTCCGGGGGGCACAACGGGTCATGGCGTATCGTTCAAACGGTACAACTGTTCCATTGGCCGACGTCGACATTTCAAACGTTGAATATATTGGCGGTCTGTGGCGTGTCCAGGATAAATTTCCCCATAAAATCCAGGATGTTCGTGGTGAACCGTTTGTTTTGTTGGAACGCTTCCCACGCAATGAACGTAATCACTTTGAATTTTATCGCGCCGCACGTGTTGGGTTTAATTGCTATGGACCGTATCTTGTGGGCGGGTCGCCCCAAATTGTTGCAAAATATACGACAGATGCCCAGACGTACTGGGCATATGGCGCAACGGTTGAACAGGCACGCGCATTTTTGGGAATCAGATTATACGATGAATACATGGATTTGATTCACAGCGTGGCATGTAAATCCGGCAATTCGGTCAATCAAAAATAATTTTTTGCAATTTGGCATAACGTCTGTTAAAATCCACGTTGGAAACACAAACAAAAAGTAAAAGGAGAAGCACCTATGGTATCATTAAAGGGTACACAAACCGAAAAGAATCTGTTAATTGCATTTGCCGGCGAATCCCAGGCCCGCAATCGTTACACAATGTTTGCGTCTGCCGCCAAAAAAGAAGGTTATCAGGCGATTTCTAAAATCTTTCTTGAAACCGCAGACCAGGAAAAAGAACACGCATCCCGTCTGTTCAAATTCTTGGAAGGGGGCGATTTGGAAATAACTGCATCTTTCCCTGCGGGCAAGATTGGAACAACCCTGGAAAATTTACAGGCTGCGGCCTATGGCGAACACGAAGAAAATACCGAAATGTATCCTAAGTTTGCACAAATCGCCGCCCAGGAAGGTTTTCCTGCAATCGCGGAAATTTTGAAAAATATTGGTTTGGCGGAACGTTATCATGAATCGCGTTTCCGTGCCTTGGCCGAAGCGGTCGAAGACGGAACAATCTTTAAACAGGATAAAATCGTTATGTGGCGTTGCACAAATTGTGGCATGTGGCACATCGGCACCGAAGCGCCCAAGGTCTGCCCGGCATGTCTGCACGAACAGGGTTATTTTATCAGCGAAGGTACAATTTCCCGTTGTGACACGAACGAAGGTTTCTGTGAATACACAATTATCGAAGACTAATCAAAAATCCCCCAATCGGGGGATTTTTATTTGCGTCGTTTACACAAAATCATTGCCATACCATTGGTGGTAATTTTTTCCAACACCCTGTCCGGTATTAATAATTTCCCACATTCTATGCGCAGTATCTGACGTCGTGTTAAACCAAACATGCGTGCGCAATCGTCGCTTTTTACCCCCAGTTCACGACGTGCCTTGCGGAAATATTGCCCAAAGTATTTTGTATCAACCAATATTACACTCATTTTGTCCTCCGATTTTTGTTAAACAAAAAAACCGCACACAAGGCGGTTGGAGGTTCAAAGCTATTAAGAGTAATAGTGTGCTTATTCGATATATTCGCAACCCTCCAACCAATATTGGAGATATCTCTTACGAGGCTTTGAAACCCCACACCGGTTTCCCAATGCATGACCATTATACGCAAAACAAACCCAAAACGCAATTAATAAGATAAATAAAAATTTCTTCTTACCTTATTTGTCATCCCCGCGACGACAGGGGCCATAAACCATGCGCAATGCGCACCAAATAAAGCATTTTTATTTTGCATTTATTATATCGCCGGCCTTGATGTATTCTGGGGCGGTTTTTTTCAGTTTTTTTTGCGCACGTTTTGCATAATCACGCGCTTGGGAATCTTGATTAATCAAAGAATAATATTCCGCCATTGCCCAATCGCTGCGCCCGGCGTCGCTGTCCCCATATGCACGCGCCAACGTCCAATAGGTCAGGGGTGCGGCCTCGGCCAGTAATGCGCGTTTTGCCACCTCGATTGCGCGCGCCCGATCGCCGGGTTTATTTCGTTCGCCCAAAACCAATGCCAACGCTGTTTGAATTTGCGGTGCGTTTCCGGCAAAACTTAATGACTTTTCATACGCATCCACGCTGTCGTCATAGTGTCCCATTTGGTATTCTATGTCCCCCAACAATTCCCACAGATATGGGTTTGTGCCATCCCGTGAAATCAGTGTTTGTACACCCATCTGCGCCCCATCCAAATTACCCCCACGCATATTCGCGATTGCACGTGCATACAGTGCCGGTTCTGATTTATCGGCATATGGATATTTGTTGCGCACTTGATTTGGTGTGTCCAAATATCCAATTAATTTTGCCCGCACCATTTCATATTCTTGTACCTGGTTTTTATTTGTTTTTGCCGTGGTGGTGTTTTTCGCATTTTTTTGAATATATTCGCGTGCATTATTCAGTCTTTCCGTGGTCAGCGGGTGATTAATCCGATTTGGATTTATCTTTGATTCCATTGCCCCGGTCAGTTCCTGCATTTGTTCAAACACGGTAATAAATCCGTTCGGGTTTAATTTCGCACGTATCATCAAATCAATGCCCATATTATCGGCAATGCGTTCTTCATCGCGCGAAAAGGCCAGCATAGATTGCTGTGCCACCCCACTGGACCCGGCCAGTACCCCCGCACCCAAACTGGGGTTGCCACCGGCAACCATCAATCCCACCCCCAGTGCCTGAATCAGCATGGTTCGTTTCATTTCGGCGGCCATACGATCGCGCATTTGCGCCATGTGTCCACCAATCATATGGCCCATTTCGTGTGCAACCACGGCCTGTAATGCATTGGGGGTCTTGATTTGTTTCAGTAATCCGGTATAGATATACACATCTTCGCCACCTGTTACAAATGCATTAAAGTCATCATCGTCTATGATATGTATTTTTAATCGACCGTCCGGTATTCCCGCGGCATCCGCCAGGGGTTCTATCAGTTCTGTGACCACCCGTTCAATTTCGGTGTCATTAATTTGCGACGCCGCCATGGCGGGCGCACATACAACGGCAAACAATAAAAATACCAGTATTTTACGCACCCAACACCACCCCACGATCAAACATGAACATCAAATCCCGGTTCCATGAATCAATATCATTATCACACGCGGCGCGCGCGGCCAATTTGAATAAATCCCTGTGTTCGCGCCAATCGACAAAGCAATATCGCATCCATCCGCTTTGCCGTGTCCCCATCAGTTCCCCGACCCCGCGCATCATCAGGTCCTGTTCCGCGATAACAAAGCCATCATCTGTTTCGCACAAAACGTCCAATCGTTTTAATCCGTCTTCGCTGACATTACGTCCAAACACCAGCACGCAAAACGATTGTGTGTTGCCGCGTCCGACACGTCCACGCAGTTGGTGCAGGGCGGCCAATCCAAATCTTTCTGCGTTTTCGATTACGATAATCGAAGCGCGTGGTACGTCAATTCCGACCTCGATAACAGTTGTCGCAACCATCAGTTGCATCCCCGAATTATCATCGGCAAATTTTTCCATAATCGCATCACGTTCACGTTTATCCATTTTGCCGTGCACCAAACCGGCGCCCGGAAAGTATTCCGATAACATCTTGTGTCGCTCTTCGGCGGCGGTCATCGCGTTTTCATTTTCAGATTCTTCGACCAACGGGCACACCCAGAACACTTTGGCGCCGGATTGAATTTGTGGTTTGATGCGTTCGATTAAATCCATTATGCGCCCACATGACAGTTTTGTTGTAACGATTGGCTTTCGACCGGCGGGTTTTTCGTTGATGATGGATACATCCATATCCCCATATACCGTCATAGACAACGTTCGTGGAATTGGTGTTGCGGACAGCGCCAACATATCCGGATTATTTCCCTTGGCGCGCAGTGCTTCGCGTTGTCCCACGCCAAAGCGATGCTGTTCATCCACAATAACCAATCCCAAATCACGGTATTCCACATCATTTGAAAACAGGGCATGTGTTCCCACCACGACGCGTGTTCGTCCCGAACGCAGCGATATTAATTTTTCCCGTCGCGCCACCCCCTTGTCACGCCCCGTCAGTATGTCACACACAACCCCAATCTGGTCGCACATGGGTTTTAATTTTGCAAAGTGTTGTTGGGCCAATGTGTCCGTCGGCGCCAACAGGGCGGTCTGTCCCCCCGTTTCCGCCATTTTAATTGCCGCCGCCAGGGCGACTATTGTTTTTCCACTGCCCACATCCCCCTGGACCAATCGCATCATCGGTACATCGCGTTGCATGTCGGTAAATATTTCGTCGCACGTACGCTTTTGCGCCCCCGTCATTTCAAAGGGAATTGTTTCCCAAAACCTGTCCATCAGGTTATATTTTTGCGCACGTGGCGTTCGCCGGTTGCGTACATCCATACGATTTTTTCGACTGATTGCGATTGCGGATTGGTGTGCCAATAATTCACAGTACGCCAATTTCACCATATATGTTGCATTTGGCGCCAAATCCGCATCAGATTTTGCATTATGTACATGATTTAATGCATCGAAAAATTCCACCACGCGTTCATCCGTTTCCCCCCGCAATTTATCGGGCAGGGCGACAAATATTGCATCACGAATATGCGTAAATGTTTTCTGTGTAATTCCTTCGCCTGCGGGATAGATAACCTGGGCGGCGGGAATCTTGGATGCGTTTTGCAATTCTTCGATAAAGTCCGGATGATTGATTGTCGCCCGTGTTCCGCGTTCCAGTTTCCCCGAAATCATCCGCCATGTTCCAATCGGTAATTTTTTCAACCAGTATTCCAGATAATTTGAATTAAAGAACTGTAACACAACGACATTGTTCATTTTATCGTTGCATATAACCTGGGTTGGTCTGCGCCGTCCGCGCCCAAAGTTTCCACCCCGCTTATAAGATTTTATCATCAGCGGGATTGTAATCGTGTCCCCGGGTTCGGCATCCATAACGTTATCGGTGACCCCGCGTGCCCGCACGTACGATGGGCGGTGCATTAAAAAGTCCAATACCCGTCTCCCCCCCAGTACTTCTTCCAGCCGTGCCGCCAACACGGGCCCAACCCCGCGAATAAATTGCAAATCAGAATTTAAAAAATCGACCAAATCTTGCTTCATACAATAAAATTTAATGAATTTTCCCCCGGTATTCAATAATAAAATACCCTTGATTTACATCTGTGCAATAAACTATACTGACTATAAAGAGAGTTTGCAATGAAGCGTATAATTTTATCCCTGTTGTTCAATGTTTGTGTAATTTGTCCTGCTTTTTGCGAGTCGTCAATTCAAACCTCGTGTCTGCAACTGGGGATTGTGGACTGTGGTGACGTTGAGTGTTCATTGCCTCTATGTATAAAGCACGAAGGGGTCAGCAGCGTTAGTCCATCTTGCGAGATAACTATTGATTGCATATGCAAACGGGAATGTACTTATACATGTGGGCCGGGCTACTATGGGGGCGGTTCTTCTTTGTTTGGGTGTACACTTTGTCCTGAACATGCGACATGCCCCGGGGCATCGGTTGTTAACGGAACTGCAACATTTACGTGCGATGACGGCTACAAAAAAAATGCCCTGGGCAACGGGTGTGAATCAACCGCCCAGTGTCCAGATGGTCAGTATCTACACACGTATAATGGTGTCACGGCGTGTGCGCAGTGTCCCGCCAATGCAACGTGCGTAAATGATATTTTAACCTGCAATGCCGGTTATTACAAACACACCGTACAGTCCGCGGATTTTTGTTGCCTAAACAACGCAACATGTGATAATACGGGGAATTTTTCGCGTTGCAACGACGGCTACTATGGCAATGCAACAAACGGTTGTACAGAATGTCCCACCAATGCGATATGTGATGCCAACGGTGTAACGGGATGTGTCGACGGATATGTCCTGGAATCGGGCGCATGTACCAAATGTTTTGTTGGCGAGGTTTGTACCAACGGTGTGTTCGGGGGCTGTGCCGAAGGTTATTATGGTTCGGGCAGGGGAACGTGTAAAATATGTCCCGCCAACGCGATATGCAGCGCCACCGCGATCACAAGTTGTGTGGATGGTTATATCCTGGAATCGGACGCGTGTAATAAATGTTTGGACAGTGAAGTTTGCACCAATGGGGCATTCGTTCGTTGTGCCGATGGCTATTATGGTTCGGACAGGGGAAGTTGCAAGGTGTGCCCCACCAATGGTGATTGTACGGGTGGAATATTCAATGGGTGTAAATCGGAATATTACGGGAATCTTGATGCCGGATGCCGCGCGTGTCCCACCAATGCCACATGTGATGGAGGGGCGACGTTTAAGTGTAATGCCAATTATTTCAAATATACAAATGAAACCGAAACCGGGTGTGAATCCTGTGGCGTCAGCAGGGAGTGCAAGGATGGAATATGTCTATACTGCAAAAGCGGGTATTACGGAGTGTGCGAAGACGGCTGTACAAAATGTCCAGCCCTGGATGGGCGACCGGGCACGTCTGTGGCGGGGACAAATACGGACCGAAATTCATGTTCTGTTTCTGTAACAAGCAGCAGCACATTAAACGATGGTATCGGCACGTATTATTTTGAAGACACATGCTATGCGAAATAAGATGTTGCCCATCAAAAAAACCGACCAAACGGTCGGTTTAATTTTTGGCGCACCCGGCGCGATTCGAACGCGCAATCCCCGCCTTCGGAGGGCGATGCTCTATCCAATTAAGCCACGGGTGCAAACGTCGTTATTATAATTGTTTCTGGTAAAAATGCAAGTATATCATCGTTTGCGCTGGGCATGCATCCACAGCATCTTTTTTCCAAAATTGTTTGCGTTTGCCATTGCCCGGATGCGTCCCCGATTCAACTTGGTGCCACTAATTTTTTCGTAATAATCGAACAACTCTGTTATGTCAAGGCCCAACTGTTGATATTTAATCGCCATTGCGCCAAACATGTAATTAATATTGCCGACCGCCACGGAATCTATGTCCAAAAAACCAACCAGGTGTCCATCATCCGACACAACCGTATTCTTGGGCGTTATATCCGAATGGAAAATCGCACTGTCTTTTTTTGCGCCACAATTCAGCATATACACCAATGCCATGCAAATTTTCCCCAGTGTCGCATTGTTAACACCCGCCACATGTTCGCGTGCAACAACGTGCACATTTTTATATGGGTGATTGTCCAACAGGTGCGGGGAAACATTGTGCATCTTGGCCATATTGTCCAAAATTTCACGATATATTTGTTTGATTTTATCCCCCGACATACCGTCACGGATGGCTTCGAATAATGTTTTGCCCGCCAGCATTTCATATTCTTCGAAATAAACGTTCTTGAATTTGCATGCCTTGATATGCGGAACCGGTATTTTAGATTCCAAATAAATTTGACTTATATATGCATTTTTGCGGATTATAACGGGGTCGCCAAACTTAAATACGCGCGTAGTGGTGCCGATATCTGCAAATATCACATTGTTTTTTGACCCGCAAACATTTGGCGCGCGCAGATTTTGCGCGTTTGGATATCTGTCCAAGATGGCCCGGCGAAAAATATCTGGTATAATATCCATGACAAAAATATTTTATCGTCAACAAATGTAAAAGTCAAGAAACTTTATTCGCGTTGTAACAGCGCCAACATAAAGTCATCCAAATCACCATCCAAAACCGCGCCCGAATCCGTTTTTTCAACATTTGTTCGTACGTCCTTGACCAACTGGTATGGATACAGGACATAGTTTCTGATTTGGCTGCCCCACTCAATCTTTTTCTGGGCGGCCTTGGCGGCATCTTCGGCTTCGGCGCGTTTTTGCATTTCCAGTTCATATAACTTACTGCGCAACATTTTCATTGCCATTTCACGGTTTTGGATTTGGCTGCGTTCATTTTGACATGTTACGACCGTATTGGTTGGAATATGGGTGATACGAACGGCGCTGTCTGTCTTGTTAACATGCTGTCCGCCCGCGCCGGATGCGCGATATGTGTCAATTCGCAAATCTTTTTCATTGATTTCGATTTCTATTGTGTCGTCAATATCGGGCCATACGTCAACGGATGCAAAACTGGTCTGACGTTTACCATTGGCGTTAAATGGTGAAATTCGCACCAATCGATGGACGCCAATTTCATTTTTCAGCCATCCATACGCACGTTCGCCCGAAATTCGGTATGTGATATTTTTAATTCCGGCCGTGTCACCTTCGTGTTCTTCAATAACTTCGGTTGTAAACCCGTGCCTTTCGGCCCATCGGGCATACATACGTGACAGCATTTGTGCCCAATCCTGGGCTTCGGTCCCGCCGGCGCCCGCCTGGATGAATAAAAAGGCGCCATTATTATCGGCCGGTTCACGGAACAGGGTAATAAACTTGGCCCTATGTGCCGCGTCGCCCAGTTTTTCAATCGCACCCAACACGTCTGGGTCATCGGGTGCGATTTCATACAATTCGGATAAATTTTTATACTCAGATTCCATCCCCAACAATTCGTTCAGGGTCTTTTCTAATCCCGCCTTTTTTTGCAACACAACACGTGCATTGTCGGGATTGTCCCACAGGTCTGGCGCATTTACCGCCACGTCCAATTCCATAATTTGTGATTTTAATTTTTCCGGGTCAAAGAAACCCCCTGACGGCGGAAATGTCGTCGGCGATTTGTGATAAAACCTCAACTGCTATAATCATACCACATATATTAACAAGATATTTTTTCAATGCAAATGATAGTTTACTTTTTTCTGTCTTTGTGATAAAATACACCATAACGAGAGGGATTTTCTATGAAACGTTTCTTTGGAATATTTGGTTTGATTGGTGCATGTTTGTTATCTGACGCATCTGTTGCGGTGTCTGCGGGCACGGTTGGCGCCACGTCCCAGGGGCGCGGTCTGATTGCGGGTGCACCGTCCACGGCGGGCACAAATCTGCGTGGTAATGCCGGATTGGCCCATGCATATAAAACAAACCAGCGTAACACATACTTTATGGTAAATCAGCCGGACGTCGACACCGCGTGTCGTCAAAAGATTTATGCATGCCTGTCGGATTATTGTGGTGATGTAACCGTCGTCCCGGGCCAGCGTGCATCCAAATGCCAATATGCAACGGAAAACGAATTATATAATTACGCGTTGTTGTGCCTGCAACGGGATACAGAAATCCTGTTGCCACAATACGGTGTAAACACGGTCAACGGTACCGGCGGTATGAATACGGCGGCGCGCCTGTGTCCTTCGTATGTTCAACAGGAAATTTTGTCATACCTGTCTATGTCAAACATGGCAACCCAGTTGTCAAAATCTAATTCGGATCTGTGCCTTAAACGCCGCCAGGAATTAGAGGCCGCCATGTCATGTCACTCGGTTGCGCTTGCCTATGGCAACGAAACGGACAGCAAACTGACCACTATGTTAACCGATTATTGTGGTGCCGGCGTTCCGGGGGGCAGTGCCGAAATGGTAACCCGTTTTGCCAGTGCCGGTAACGTTGGTGCAAATATCTTTGGTTGGGCGGAAAAAATAGTTTCCCTGGACATGAACAGCAAGGGTTCCGACTGGCAGGCATCTGTTGATGCCGTCTTGGCGGGATATACAAATCGTATGAACCTGGCATGCGGGGACGATTTAAAATTAAATACTGTGTCGCATCCAACCGGTAATTCAAATCAGCCGACAAATCTGCAAACGGTGGCCGCATTGGCGATTGGCGCGACGTTCCCCGGCACGGAAACAACAACCGAAAATCCATACGCGAACCAATCTATTTGGATAGAGGTTACATCCCGTTCCGAACTGTGGGATTATAAAACCGCGTACCAGGTTGTAAATGCCGGCATGAACCCGGGTAATACATTTGCGCAAAATGCATTTTTAACCAGTGCCCAAATGGACGATATGCAACGTGCATATACCCGTGGTACCAAGGTTGTTATTATTCGTGACAGTGCGCGTTGTTACGTGATTCCGGTTACGCAATTAACCCAGACAGAGCAGTCGTTGGTTGCGCAATCCTTTGCGAATTGTATCAGTCAATAGATAAAAAAGAACCGCCATTTCGGCGGTTTTTTTATGGGTTTATGTGCTTGGTCCCGATATTAATTCCAAACAGATAATAACGCACACGCTTTGTTAATATGTCTTTTCTGAAAATCGCACGGTTAAACATCTTGAACGTCTCGGTTTTATACGGTTCTTCGGGTGCGGACAGCATATCAACAACATCGTGATCAACCAAGAATTGCCAATACCGGCGCCATGCGGCCTCGGTTTCGGGTTTTGTGGCTTCTTTTGTTAATTTTTTACGCTGTTTACCCAGGGCGGTTACCGTGTTAACAACGTTATATCGTGCGCCCGGTACGGTTGCAACGCTGTCCGCCAATACGATGGCCGGACGTGTAAACACCAAATCCTGGGCGCCAAAGATTGCAGGTTCGAACCGCAACCCCGTGCGTTCCAGAAAGGCCTTTTTGTAAACGTATCTCCATGCGGGTTTAAATTTATTGGCACGTGTGGTTAAAATTTTATCGGCCATATGTGTGCAGATTTCTATCCTGTCAAATACTGGAAAGTTATAATCCGGTTGATTAACTTCCCCGCATAAAATATCCGCATCGGTTAGTTTGGCCACGTTCATCATCTTTTCGAAATAGTCCAAATTAACAAAATCATCATGGTCATGAAAATGAATCCATTGACCCTGTGCGGCATCCATCCCGGTATTAGATGCGACCGAAGGTCCTGCGTTTTTCTGGGGGATGATTTTGATACGCTTGTCCTGCTGGGCCCACTTTTTGCAAACGGCTATGCTGTTATCCGTGCTGCCATCATCAACAATAATTATTTCCAGGTTATTGTATGTTTGATGCACCAAATGTGTGATACATTTATCAATAAATTTTTCCGCATTATACATCGGTATAACGACCGACACCAGCGGTGTTTCTGATTTTGTTGCCATAGATAACTCCTGCTTAACTAACTGACCATAGTATCCTAGCCGAATAAATTCCCAAACGCAATCATATATTCCTGAAATGCCCTTGAACGGGTTGACGATTTTTGATATAATTCGTCATATGAAATTCAGCAGACGCAGTATCTTAAAAATCACGGGTTTTGGAATTGTTGCCACGGCTATGTTGCCGCGCATGGCGTTTTCGGCGCGAAACACATTGCGTTCTATGCGCACGGGGGTTCAGCCCGGAAATAAAACACGTCTGGTTATTGAAACGGCAAACCGACCGTCGTATTCTTTGTCCTATCCCGCGGGCCAGTTGGTTGTAAATCTGTCCAACACATCGGCGAACAATGGGATTAAGGCATCGCTATCATCCGAAGGTTTGGTAAAATCGGTGTCCCAGTTGCAAAAGGGTGACACCCTGCAGATTGTTGCAACGCTTAAAAAGTCGATTGCCCAAATACCCAAATCATCTATTATGGTTTTGTCACCAAATGGTGATAATGATTATCGTTTGGTGTTGGACTTTGTTGCCGGCGCGCCCGGCGCCACGTCCGATTCGTATACCACATCGTCTGCGGCAACAACGACGGCCGTCACCGCCGCACGTAAATATATCATCGTTGTTGATGCGGGCCACGGGGGCAAGGATCCGGGCTGCATAGGCAAGGGCGGAACACGCGAAAAGGATGTTGTTTTATCTGTCGCAAAAAAATTAAAGACAAAATTGGATGCGAACGGATTTAAAACATACCTGACGCGCGGAAATGATACGTATCTAAAATTGGGGCAACGTGCCGAAATTGCCGAAAAGCGCAAGGCTGACTTATTCATATCCCTGCATGCAAACGCCAACCCATCGCGCAAGATGAAGGGGTTCTCTATCTATACCCTGTCGGAAAAGGCATCGGACGAAGAGGCAAAAAAACTGGCCGAGGCTGAAAACGCCGCCGATAAAATTGGGGTCGAAGGCTTTACCGAATTCGAAGAAAATATTCGAATTGCCCTGTCTTCGTTACAGCAACATGCCGTTGCGGAAATGAGTGAAGAATACGCCAACGGATGTGCAAAATCCTTTAAAAAGGCATCAATTACGCAACAGCCCGGACCCGATGTTCGTCATGCGCCGTTTGCGGTTTTGCGCTCCACGGTTCCCGGGGCATTGTTGGAATTGGGGCACCTGTCTAATCCGGCCGAAGAAAAATTATTAAAGTCTGGCTCGCATCAGGATAAATTGGTTGCGGCAATCGTCCGTTCGGTCAAAAATTATAATTTTGAAGTTTAAAAATAACCCGCCAATTTGGCGGGTTTAAATTTCTGGCGGAGACGAAGGGATTTGAACCCTTGATACGGGGTTGCCGTATACACGATTTCGAGTCGCGCGCATTCAACCGCTCTGCCACGTCTCCGTGCCCGCCATTATAACCATACCCGGATTATTTTGCAAGGGTAAAAATTTGACTTTTTTAATCATGCTGATAAACTGACAGACATGGAAAAAACATTTAATGAAATGGTTTATGATGTGGTTGCGCGTATTCCCGCGGGGCGCGTTGCCACCTTTGGGCAGATTGCAAAAATTATTGGCCGTCCACGTATGGCGCGTTTTGTGGGCTATGCATCCAATAATAAAAGCAGTTGGCATTTGCCGTGGCACCGTGTCGTATTCAAAGATGGTTCGTTATGCTGTGGTATGGCAACCGAACAATATCGCGCCCTTAAAAGCGAAGGTGTCAGATTTGATGATGACAAACGTGTAATCATGCCGATTTATCAGTGGGACCCCGAACGGGATGCTGCGCCCCTGGATATCCGCGATTTTCCATTGGTATTTTAAACCAATAACAAACATAGTTATTGACGCCTGGGTTATTTTTTACAAATTTTGTCATAGATTTCCGCCTTGTCTAATTTTTTATATGTGATAAACCACGGTTTTTTATTATTGTTTTCACGCATTGCGGCGGCCGTCGTTGGGGCCGGAATCAATACGTCGTCGCCCGGCATCCAATTTGCAGGTGTGGCAACTTTAAAAGCATCTGCGGTTTGCAACCCCACCAATATTCGCCAAATTTCCGACATGTTTCGTCCCAGTGATGCGGGATAATACAGTATTGCGCGAATCTTGGCATGCGGGTCGATTATAAAAACCGCGCGCACGGCATGTGTGTCTGATGCGCCACGGTGTATCATCCCGTATTTCTTGGCAATCGACATATTTAAATCGTCAATCAGGGCAAAGGTTATCTGTTCCCCGTCCGGCATATTGGCAATGGCATCAAACCATGCCAAATGTGACGACAAAGCCCCCACCGACAAACCCAACAGACGTGTGTTGATTTTTTCAAAATCCCCAATCGCCCGTTGAAATGCAATAAATTCTGTGGTGCAAACGGGTGTAAAGTCGGATGGGTGTGAAAAAAATACAACCCAACTGCCCGCAAAGTCCGCCGGAAAATTTATTTTTCCGTTTGTGGTACTGGCCGTAAATTCCGGCGCGGTATCGCCAATCAGTGGCATTTGTGGTTCAATATCGGTTTCCAAGTCATCTAAATCATATAAATCATCCATAATTCTCTCCGTTTATCATCGTTAATAACCCTAGCATTTATGGCTTTTTCTTGTCACAGGAACGTATTCAAAATAAATAAAAAACTTTACTCTTGATAAAATGTGCTAAGATATTAATAATAGATGGCAAGACAAAGGGTGAAAAAACATGAAAAGATCAGATATAGTACGTTCTATCCAGGTGAGTTTTAAGCATATGCGCAGTACAGATGCGGCGGCAATTTTGGACACGGTGTCCGACCATATCATAGAATCTGTTGCAAATGGCGATCGTATCGAAGTTCGTGGTTTTGGTACGTTCCAACCACGTGCCCGCGCAACAAAAATCGGATATAATCCATGCACGGGCAAACCTATGCCGTTGCCGGCCAGTACGACTATCCTTTTTAAACCCAGTCGTGAATTAACAAAAAAAATGAACGAGCAATAAGTATGTTATTCGGCAAAAAATCGGGTATTAAAAACCGTAATCGCGAACGTTATGAACGTGTTCGTCGCCTGATGTGGATTAAATGCGAATCCTGTGGCAAATTGGTATATTACAAAGATTATAAAGAAAATAAATACATTTGCCCCAGTTGTGGTCGCGCATTTATCATGAACCCGAAACAGCGTTTCGACCTGTTGTTTGATGATAATTCATGGGAACGTTTGCCCGCGCCCAGCGTGTCAGATGACCCATTGCAATTTACCGATCGTGTTGCCTATGCGGAACGTTTGATCGCGGCACGTGCCGAAACCGGCTGTTATGATGCGATAACAACCGCCGATGGTATGATTGGTGGCGTGCCGACAACGGTATGCGTTTTAAATGGACTGTTTATGATGGGGTCGATGGGACGTGCGGCGGGCGATGCTATTGTCGCGGCAATGGAACACGCCATTGCGGAACGCCGTGCCTTTGTTATGGTCACGTCCAGTGGTGGCGCCCGTATGCAGGAAAATATTTTATCTTTGATGCAGATGGCACGCACAACGGCCGCTGTGAACAAGTTACATGCAAACGGTATTCCGTACATTGTTTTGTTGACCGATCCCACCTTTGGTGGTGTTACGGCATCTTTTGCAATGTTGGGCGATATCCATATTGCGGAAAAGGGCGCCCGTATTGGTTTTGCGGGGCGTCGTGTCATCGAACAAAATATTCGCGAAAAGTTACCAACCAATTTCCAAACTGCGGAATATCTGTACGAACATGGTATGGTTGATATGGTTGTTGCACGTGGCGATTTACACGACACGATTGCAAAAATTTTGGCGGTATTGACCAAGCAGAAACGTGAGCCAGGGCAAATTTCTGTGACGACCCCGGCACATGATTCGTCGAAAAAAATACGTGGCATGGGCGAAAACGAAGCCTATGACAAGGTATTATTGGCGCGTCATGAAAATCGTCCGCACTTTTTGGATTATATAAATGGAATTGTGTCCGATTGGACATACTTGGCGGGTGACCGTTGCTTTGCAGAAGATGCGGCCATGGCATCTGGTATTGGTTTTTGGCGTGGAATCCCAGCCGTAATCATCGGCCAGGAACAGGGGCGAACAATCGAAACGCGTCAAAAACACCGTTTCGGCATGGTAAATCCCGAAGGTTATCGCAAGGCACAACGCATGATGCGCCTGGCGGAAAAATTCCAACTACCCCTGATTTCATTGTTTGATACGGCGGGCGCCTTTGCCGGTCGCGAAGGCGAAGAACGTGGCCAGTCCCAGGCCGTCGCTTCTTCTATTTCGGTGGGGCTGTCTGTTAAAACACCATATGTCGCCGTTAACGTGGGCCAGGGTGGCTCCGGTGGTGCGATTGCCATTGGTACGGGTGATCGTGTGCTGATGCTGGAAAATGCGATTTATTCGGTTATTGCCCCCGAATCTTGTGCCAGTATTTTGTGGCGCGACAACAAATATCGTGCGACCGCATCTGCGGCCATGAAATTGACGGCACGCGATATGGCAAACATGAATGTTATTGATGAAATAATACATGAACCGGCGGGTGGTGCACACACCGATTGGCAGACAACCATGGAATTGTTGGCAAACTCTGTTACGCGTCATATCGAAGATTTACAACAAATCCCGGCATCGGAATTGCCGGCGCGTCGTGCCGATAAATTCTTGGCCATGACACGTGATGTTGAAATTTATCAACCCGAACACGTTGGCGAAGAACAATAAAAACACCCACTGGCAAGACGCAATAAAGTTATTTTCGGACTTGCTTTTGTTTTAAAGTTTCTGTATAATACCCCCTGCACGGAGCGTTGGCAGAGTGGTAATGCAGCAGATTGCTAATCTGTGACCGAAATTTTTGGTCCATAGGTTCGAGTCCTATACGCTCCGCCAGAAAATTCAACCCACCATCCGGTGGGTTTAATTTTTTGTCGCGGATGGTTGACGAGAACCGTCAAGGTTCGATACGGAGTAGATTTGGGCAGTGCAACGCCCCCAAATCGTCACGAGTGGAGAGGGGTATCCCCACCCGCGCACGCGGGAAGGGGAGTCCAGTCCTTTTGCACCCGCCAGAAAATTCAACCCACCATCCGGTGGGTTTAATTTTTTGTCGCGGACGTGAAGATAAATAAAAATTTAGTATGGTAAATATTTATCTTATATGTCATTCCGTGGCTTGACCACGGAACCCAGGTTGTGCCACTAAATATATTGTGCCATTTTTTGTGCCTTGACTAATGTGTGCGGCCTGTGTCATAATAAACGCATGACAATTCGTTTTATTAATTTTTACTGTTGTCGCTAAGATAAACTTTTTGCAAACTTAATTTGTTTGCATTTCAAACACACGCCTATTAAAATCCCAATATCAATAAACCCGAAAGGAAAACATAACATGACGATAAGATTATATAATACATTAACCCGCAAACTGGAAGATTTTACCCCCTTGGAACCGGGCAGGGTTGGTTTTTATTCGTGTGGTCCAACGGTTTATCATTATACACATTTGGGCAACCTGCGTACGTTTTTACATAATGATTTTTTAAAGCGTATGTTTTTGGCAAATGGCTATGACGTGCGCCATGTTATGAATATCACAGACGTTGGGCATTTGACCAACGACGAAGATGATTCCGGCGAAGACAAAATGGAAAAGGGCGCGGCCCGTGATAACAAGTCTGTATGGGATATCGCGCGTTTTTACAAAGACGAATTTTTGCGCGATTTTAATGATCTTAACATGATTGCGCCAACGGTCATGCCACATGCGACAGATTATATTGCCGAACAAATTGAATTGGTTCAAAAATTGCAAGATTTGGGATATACATATGAAATCCCGGGGGACGGCATTTATTATGACACATCAAAATTTGCGGCGTATGGTGCATTGACGGGGGGCAGCCTGGCCGGTAACCGGGCGGGTGCGCGTGTGGGCTTTAATGATGCCAAGCGTAATCCTACGGATTTTGCTTTGTGGAAATATTCGCCAACTGATGTCAAACGCCAAATGGAGTGGGACAGTCCCTGGGGCGTTGGGTTTCCCGGATGGCACGCAGAATGCAGCGCCATGAGCATGAAGTTACTGGGGGCGCATTTTGATATTCACACCGGTGGCGAAGACTTGTCGCGCGTACACCATGCCAATGAAATCGCACAAAGTGAACCAATCACGGGTGCGCCATGGGTAAACACATGGCTGCATTACAGTTTTCTGCTTGATAAATCTGGCGAAAAAATGGCCAAGTCCAAGGGCGAATTTTTGGGGATGGATGCATTGCGCAGCCGTGGCTATGATCCAATGGTATATCGTTACTTTGTTGCCACGGGGCATTATCAATCACAGTTGGCTTTTTCGTGGGAAACGATGGATGCAACGGCCAAAAGTTATGCGAATTTGGTCCGTCGTGTGGCGGATTTGCTGGCATCAGACGGCGAACAGATTAACAAAGATATTTATACCAAATGGCACGACAATATGGTCGCGGCCATGTCTGACAATCTGAAAACGGCATCTGTTTTGGTGTTGGTGCAAGATTTTATCAAGTCTGCCGAAATTGATGATGGGACCAAACTGGCATTGGTGCGTTTTGCAGATGACCTGTTGGGATTGCAATTTATTGACCGTGCACAAAAGTTGCGCGCATTGGAAAACGAAACAGCGCCGTCTGAAATTATCGCGCTGGCCGATGCCCGTGCCGCGGCCAAGGCGAACAAAGATTGGGCGAAGGCCGATGCCCTGCGTGCCGAAATCGATGCTGCCGGTTGGACGGTTTTGGACAACAGGGAAGGGTATAAAATAGTCAAAAAGGCATAAACGAAGAAATTAAAAAACCGCCCCGCCAAAACGGCGGGTGTTTTTGTTGTTGACAAAATGTATTATTTGTGTTATGCTTTCTCGCAAAGAGGAATAAATCATGAACGTAGTTCTTGAAAAGATATTACAAATAATCTTCGGCAGCCAACTGGATTCAAAACACAGTATCCAGGATTTTAATCGTGTGTATTTTTCAAACAAACGCCGTGAAATAAAATCCGAAGAAGATCTGATGGATTATATTATGAATTTTGCGGGATATTATAACTTATATATCCCATCGACGGCATCGTTGCATATGAATATTAAGAATTATATTCACAAAAAACAAGCAGAAGGTTCATTGTTACAACATAATGATTTAAACAGAATGTACGGTATTTCAAATGCTCGTGTTTTGTTGACACGTGTTGAACGTGGTGTTTTTACTGCCTCTGACTCCAGGGCTTATTTATTGCCACAATACAAACCATTTTTTTACCAGGCGCTTTTGCGTGACAGGATGTACAAAAAATTATATATAATGACCGGGGTCTATCGGCATGACCACCAAGATAAAAGAAAATTGCGGACCACAGACGATATCATGCGGTGTATGTACGAACACTGTGTTTCAAACAAACTTGTGATTAATGAGCGGCCGGAATCCGCAGATTTTATAGAATACCTGAATCGATTACACCATGCGGGCAAGTTATTAAATGGTGGCGATATAGAACGCCATTTGGGTGTTTTTGCGGGCAACAAAATTGCATGCAATGGATTTGGTGATCTGCTCTTGAACCAATACTGGGTGTCGGGCGCAAAGAAATCGATTGCTTTTATTCGTGATGGGGAACCGCGTACATATTTGCCGGTTGAAAATTTGGGGGATTTTATAAGTTGGGCCAAAAGTACCAACAACAAGATTTTTTGTCTGACAGACAAAAATTTGGCATTGGAAGCATTTTTTGGGGGTATGCATATAACCGGGCCGGAAAATATTTCTGAATTTGAACGCGTCCGGTCGACGCAGGCTCCCCGGCAAAACGACATGACCCAGGTCCTGGATTACTGCATAGATTATGCATCTTTTCACAATGTGACTTTGCAAGAGTTTAAAATTTATCCATATTCATTATCTGGGGTCATAGAAGAAAAACAGCGCAATGGCGATTTGTTGACAGCTGCGGATATTTCGCGTGTTACGGGGATTGACAAGCATGTGCCATCATTGTTAAATAGTTTCAGCAAAAATTGTCCCGGCGGTACGCTGCGGTTTACTGCGTATAATGGGTTTTCGCAATTATATCTAAGGGCAGAAAGTTTAAAATCGTTCGTTACAATGGCCAATCAGTATCATTTTATTACATCCTTTGCCAAACTGCCGGATGTGTTTGCTAAAATGATGCGAAAAACGACACGGGGCACACCAACAAAGCAGGGGCGTTCGTCACAGCGATATATAGATGGCGGCTTGCTTGATGCCGTTGATCTAGAATTTGCTTTTCCGGGTTGTACGATTAACATGAAACGTGCATTGCGGGAATTTGATTCCTTGTGTCCAAATACGGTAATCGACGGTCGCTATTTACCGATGGACAAGGTGGATGATTTTAAACGCATAATGCGCATCGAGTCCGCTAAAAAACAACCCGTACAAAAAAACGATGATGTGTATTCTTTGACGGACAGGCAAATGGATGCAATCGCGGTTGCATTGGCCCAAAAAAACTATCAATCTGAACGTAATGCATGTCGTGAACTGTTCGAATATCTTGAACAGGGGATATTTCATAAACAAAAGTAATAAAAAGGGCTTGAAAATCAACAATTTTTGGTGTATATTGCCCCACGTTAACAATAGAGGAAATTTCCATGAACTATCCATATATGCCAAAATCAACCGCTTTGTGGTTAATTGAAAATACAGCGTTGACATTTGAACAAATCTCGGAATTCTGCGGTTTGCATGAACTTGAGGTTAAAAGTATTGCCGATGCAGAAACATATAAAATTCAACCATTAAATCCGATTTTAAGTGGCCAAGTTACGCGTGAAGATATTGAACGTTGCGAAGCGGATGCGACTGCACGCCTGACATTGCGCAAGGAAATTATTGATGCCCAACAGAAACAGAACAAGCGTGGCGTTGGTTACACGCCAAAGTTGCACCGTCAAAATCGCTTGGGCGGTATTTTGTGGATTGTAAAAAATTATCCAGAATTATCCGATGGCCAGGTTGCGCGCCTGATGCGCAGTACAAACCCAACCGTTGCATCGGTTCGCAATAAAACGCATGCTTCTTATTCTGTAATCCAAATTCAAAGTCCGATTGTTTTGGGGTTGGTTTCTGAATCTGCGATTCATGATGCAGTTGCCAAGGCGCAAAAGATGGCAAATGCCCCCAAAAAGAAAAAGAAGAAAAAATAATCACGGTAAATTATTAACTTTTTAAACAACGTAAACTTGCAACAAGGGTTAATTAATGGCTAAGAAACTGGACGAAGCAACAAGACTTTTGATTGAGTCTTTGCCAGAAAACTTACAAAAATTGGCATCAAACGCGATTGAAATTGGATACATGTCGCGTATGGACTTTGATTCCGCAACCGAAGCGGACGAAGTACCCGCCGAAGAGCATGATGAAGTTTTGGACTTTTTTCAACAGGACTTGGGACTGGAAATCCTGGAAATTGACAACTATCCCCAGGATTTAAACCGTTATTATGGTGCCGACGAAGATGACGGGCCACGCGATAAAACGCGCAATTTATTAAATGCCGATGCAGAGCAGGTCGATGTAAACGACGACGACTATGAACATTATGCAAAACAGTTGGAACGCAGTCAGACAGGCGCCCTTGTTCTTGGGGTCCAGGATTCTGTTCAATCATATTTAAAACAGATTGGAACCGTGCAACTGTTAACGGCCGCCGGCGAAGTTGCCATTGCCCAACGTATCGAGGCTGCGTCCCGTCTGATGGTATATGGCCTGTGCGAAAGTCCCATGACAATCCAGGCTATGTTGGATTGGTATCAACAGTTATTAAATGAAGATATTCGTCTGCGCTATATCGTGAATCTAGAAGTCATGTATTCCAGTGAATCTGAACAAAAATCCCTGGCCGCCTTGTCCGAGGCCTTAAAGTCCAAGGGTGTGGAACATGTGGACGAACTGGACGACGATGATTTGGACGATTTGGCGGATGCGTCTGTGGATTCTGATGAAGAAGACGAAGATGGTATGGACGAAGAAGACGGTATCAAAAAAGAAGATACCCCACGCAGCACATCCGGCGTACCAATTCCCGTTATGGAAGAATCATTGATGCCGATGGTTATGGAACTGTTTTCCAAGATTAAGCGCATCTTTAACAGTATGCAAAAATTACAGGCCAAACGCTTGGAAAATCTGTTGTCGTCCGACACGCCCGATGCCGCACTGGAAAAGAAATACACAAAACTTCGTCTGGAATTATTTGAACACGTCAGCAAGATTCGCCTGAACGACGACAGAATTGCCGAAATCTTGGAACAGTTGACCAAACGTGACCAGCTGTTAATGGGGCTAGAAGGGAAATTGTTGCGCCTGGCCATGGCGAACAAGGTCAAACGCGAAGACTTCTTGGCCGAATATGTTGGCAATGAATTGAATCGTAACTGGGTTAAAAAATTGGCAAAAAGCAAAAATGCCGCCTGGGCAAACTTTGCAAAAAAGCACGAAGCAGACATTTTAAAGATTCAAGAAGACATAACCGCAATCGCAACCGAAACCGGTCAACCGACCGCCGAATACAAAAAGGTTGTGGAATTGGTCCGCCGTGGCCAGGCCGAAGCCGCCCGCGCCAAACGCGAAATGATAGAAGCGAACCTGCGTCTTGTTATTAAATTTGCCAAAAAATCCAGCAACCGTGGCCTTGGGCTTGATTTTTCGGACCTGGTCCAGGATGGAAACATCGGCCTGATGAAGGCGGTTGATAAATTTGATTATCGTTTGGGAAATAAATTTTCAACATATGCAACCAACTGGATACAGCAGGGTATTTCGCGCAGCATCGCGGACCAGGCCCGCACAATTCGTATCCCGGTACATATGATTGATAATATTCACAAAATCCAACGTGCATCGCGTCAATTTATGCATAAATACGGACGTCAGCCAACCGCCGAAGAATTGTCCAAGATTATTTATCTGCCGGTTGACAAGATTCACAAGGCGATGAAGGTTAATTTGAAACCAATCTCGCTAGAAGCGCCCGTTGGCACCGAAGATGACAGTTCACGTATTGAAATTATCGCGGACGAAACGGCCAAGAATCCGT
The DNA here is from genome assembly GCA_045593685.1 of Candidatus Enterousia sp. Lineage (GTDB taxonomy): Bacteria > Pseudomonadota > Alphaproteobacteria > Rs-D84 > Rs-D84 > Enterousia. The sequence continues at coordinate 36,061 of JAZNXD010000009.1, forward strand.
TTACATCCGCCGCGCAAAAGAATCTGCGTAAAATCGTTACCCAGATTTTGTCGGAATTGGACCCCAAGGAAGAAACAGTCCTGCGTAAACGTTTCGGGATGAGTAATAACAAGGTTAACACCCTGGAAGAAGTTGGTGCCGACCTTAGTGTTACGCGTGAACGTGTTCGTCAGATTGAACAAAAGGCGCTGAATAAATTAAAGCATCCAACACGTGCACGTAAATTGCGCAGTTTCTTGGAAGATTAATCTAACCGCCCCGCTATCTGCGGGGTATTTACATTATGGTGGCAGGTATGAAAAAAGTATTATTGTTTTTTAATGGTGTATCGGGCAGTGGCAAAACATATTTTATACAAAACAATATCCCGTCCGGATTATTTTATAATTTGCGTTCGGCAACCACACGCCCCATGCGTGCCGGCGAATCCGAAGGTGCGCCATACTTTTTTCGTGACGAAGCATATTTTGATACAACGCCGCTGGCGACGTTTTTGTGGGTTAATCGTGCGATATGGCAACCCGGCGATAAAAAATGGCTGTATGGCGTTCCGGAATTTGAAATATATGAACACATGAATCAAAACTTAATCTATGATGTGATTGAACCGCAATACACACGTCAAATGATTGATTGGTTTTGCGCGCATAATTTAGATGCGCACTACGATTTCAAAATTGCATATTTTCTGCCGCCCGAAAACAATATGGATACGGTTCGCAAACGCGCCAACATGCCGGGGGACGCAACTGTGCGCACAAACAACACCTGTGCGCCCGCAGATTTTGCGCGGGCGAATCTGACACCGGATTATACGTTATCTCCGCGCAGCGGAATTTATGATAAAAATTTAACCGAATTAATAAAAAATTTACAACGTATCCGATAATTTGAATTGAAATAATTATTTTCATATGCTAGGATACTCATCGACATAACAGATTGTTATGTTGGGCGTCGAAACCCGTTATAAGGCATCACACCGTTTAATAACGGTATGTGTTTTATTTGAAAGGACGGGAAAATGAAACGCTATTTTATTCGTTGCATGGGTGCAATTTTATCATCATTATCAATTGGAACAAACACAAATGCGGGCCTGGTGGACAGTCAGGGTTACACGGTAACGGTCGACGAAAACAGAACCAATCGTTGGTACGTTGGATGGAAGTCAAATAATGAGGGCGAAACCCACAGCGAGAGTTTCCAAAATGGGAATCATATTTTTAATCAAAACATCTTAACGGCGGATGATATTGATGCCGATGCATTTGGTTATGGGGTTGAGGATAATGGTTATGTTTATGTAACTCAGCCCGAGGTTTCGCATTCGGGTGAAATTATAATATCCGCCGCGCGTTATAATTTGTTAAATCCGGGCGCGAATGCATATTACACCGGCGCGCGTGTCGGTAATACAACTGGCTTTCGTCAATACATATTGGTTAATTCCGACACCAATTATGGTAACATAGGCAAGCTTTATTACGTTGCAACGTCCCACTATTTTCGAGAAGCAGGATGTTGCATGTTAGAGGTGTACAGCGGGTCGAGCAGCGGCTTTTCATACAGTGGTAATGGCGAATCGTACAGCGAATGCCCTTGCTACTATACTTATGCGGACGTTGCGTATGTTGGCAGTGCTAATTGCAGCACTTCCACCCCCGGCGGTGGTCCATATCAGATAAGCGGCCTGAGCACCACAAATAATAGATCCAAAGATTGCCCCCACCGAATCCAGGATGCAACCGTTTGTTACAAACACACAAGGTGTTTCGATAAAAAATATACGGATTCACAAACCGGCCAGGGTGTATCGGGCTGTGATATGATGTTAAACCCGTTGGTTGGCATGGCGAATGCGGTGCACAATGATATTGATTATCCCGAGGATTGGGATTTGGGGCGCGTAACCTGTACCGAAGATAATATGTCATGGTATTGTACGCCCGGTTTTACTTCGGGTGTGTATGTCGACGGAAAAACGGTATACATGAACTATATGACCACGACGGATTATATGACGTTTAATTGGTGCGCTGACTGTCCTGTTCCAAATACGACAACTGTTGATGGTTATGAACTTACCAACACGTCATATGGTTCAAATGGTGGTATTGGCATTGGCCAGTGTTATGTCGATGGACCAACAGCCACGGATAATTCAGGAACATTTGAATTCACGACCAGTGCCGGTACGACCCAAACCTGTTACGGCGATCATTATGCTACCTAGGCATGCATTGCCCAAAGTAATCAACGTCATTTCTCTTTGAAATGGCGTTTTTTTTGTGCGTTCATAATTTTGTGTGTAAAACAGAACCGCCGTTTTGGCGGTTCGTGTAAATCAAACATAACTTTTAAGCGATATATATATTTGCCCCGGCTCTGTTTTAATCAATGTGGCGCACACCTTGTCGGCATTGTCGGCCTGTTGCGCCATCGTCATTATCTTGTCAAAACTGCGCACAAATTGTGTTGCCTGGGAACGAAATACCGCATCGTTCTTCATCATGTCGCGAATCTGCTTCTTTTCTGCCGCGTTCAGCATCTTGGCCAACCATTTTGAAAATATGGTTTTATCCCCGCTGTGATACTTTTTCCAAACGACATCGGGTATTTCTGCGCCAACCGCGCGTGTTAAATCCATGGACTGCTCGTGCAGTTTTTCAAACATCTTTTCGCTTTGTGCCAAAAAATCTTGGGCGCTAACATGGCCAAAAGATTCCATTGGCGCGGTCTTGATGGCATCCATTGGCGCAGATGCGCGTGCAACCATCATCTGTTTATTTAATGTTTGCATGGTGTTTACCGCCTTGGCATAGTCACTCATTAAATCTATCATTTGCTGACGCGATGCCCCGGCCAGGTCTTCCAATTTAATCGCAGAATCTGAAATGGCGGTTGTGGATTCCGCGACCGTTGCGTTCATCAGATTCAGTTTTTCGTTCAAACTGGTAACGATTTTTTCTAATGTCTCGCTGGCTTCAACGCTGCCACGGGACAAATCGGGCAGGGCGGAATAATATCTTTCTATCAATGCGGACAACGGTTGCAACTGTGCGGTTGTCTCGTTTGACATCTTAATCAGATTTGCAGACTGTCCCGACAGTTGTGTGTGTGCGGTATTCATTTCAATTAATGTTTCGCGCACGCCCGTCGCCATTGCCTTGACCGATTCCGAAAAGGCGCCTGCTGCGGTCTTGGTGTTTTCCAATGTTGCATTTGCCACGCCCGACACAGTCTTTAATTCAGACACCACGCCCGTTGCAAATTCTTTTATTTCGCCATCAAACCGATTGGTTAATGTTGCCAATTCGGTTGAAACGCCGCGTACGGATGTTTCGGTTGCGGTTGCGGATGACATTAATGCTTCGACCGCATCGGCCAAACGCTGTGTTTGTTTGTCTATCGAAGTCTCTGCCAAACGTACCTGTCCCGCGACAACATTTGCCGTATTGGTCAGAGTATTCATTTGTCCGGTTAATTGTTTCTTGGACTGCTTGCCAAATGTGTCTAACTTTTCCAAATACCCATCCAGCAACCTGTCGTTTCGCACCATTATTTCTTCGTAATTTGCCGCACTGGTTTTCACGTTATTAAATCCTTCTGCTGTCGACTTGCCCAGTTCTTCCAGTGCAACTTTAATATTGTTGGATTCGGTAACAATATTTTGCATTTGTTTTTCGTTGTTTGAAAATTCATTTTGCAAATGATCGCTCAGGGTCTTACCGCTTTCAATCCATGTGTCAATTTGGTTTTGTATGCTGATACTGCGTTCGGAAACTTCTTGCGAAGTTGTGTCAATTTTATCCAATAACGTATTGACTGTATTGCTAAATCTGTCGGTTGCGTTTTCTACATCTTTCCACGATTGTGAATCAACCACATTGCCCAAACCCGCAACGGTATTATCCAGTCTACCCGACATCGTGGCCAGTTTTTTTGTTGCCTCGTCCGCCATTGCAACCAACTGCTCGTTCTGCTCCCCCAGTGCCTGTTTCAATTCATGCGCAGACGCAATTTGCGCGTTCAGTGTATCGCGCATCGTTTGAAAACTTTGTTCTATCTTGTTAATTTCGTCGGCCAATATGGTGTTTAATACCCGTGTTGCATCCGCGACTTTTGCGCGCTCGGGCCGGGTCATAATCATCAATAAAGACTGCATAACCTTTTGCGAACGGCGCGATATCCAAAATAAAGCCACCAATGTAATAAACAGTAATCCGGCAAAAATACCGCTTATAACCAGCCAAGTTTGTGTGATTTCCATTTTCCTTTTCTCCCTGCGTGTCCCTGCGTTTATAAATCTTGCAGTTGTACTGAATTTATACTAGAATTCAGATAATAATGCAAGGGCAGAAATGACAAAAAAAACGATACTTTCACCGGAACAAGATTGTGCGGCAAATCCATTGGAAAACGTATGGGTCCAGGCCAACGCCGGCACCGGAAAAACCAGTGTTTTAACCCAGCGTCTGTTGCGTATTTTATTTCGCAGTCCCGACTGTGGCACGTCCGGCATATTGTGTCTAACATATACAAATGCGGGGGCGGGCGAAATGCGCAATCGTATTTTGGCTGCCTTGCGCAAATGGGCGCTGGCATCCAATGATGATTTGCGCGAAATGTTGGATGGTGTCGCGGTTTCGCGTCCTGTAACCGATGCGGATATTGCGCATGCGCGCGAAATTTTCTTTCGGTACATAGATGCCCCTGAAATGTTAAAAATAAAAACCATACACGGTTTTTGTGAAGAAATATTACGTCGCTTCCCGATTGAGGCCGGCATATCTCCGTCATGGTCTTTGGTGTCTGATGTAACCCAGCGTATATTATTACAGGATACGTTTAACAAAATGATAAATTCGCCCACAACTGATGGACGGGTGTACGACGCTTTCTCGCACATAGTGGGGCGGGTGTCGGAAACATATATGACCGACCTGTTGGGGGTGCTAAGTGCACAATACAAGAACTTTTTTCAGATTGAAGACATTGTTAAATATCGCGAATACTTTATTGAGACGACTAAAAAATATCTAAATTTAGAACATGTGAAAAAATGCGAAGCCTCCATCGTGGCGCTGCAAAAAATCATAGATTTGGCCATGGATGACCAAAAAAATGCAAAAAAGCCGGTAAAGTACCTGGACGAAATTATTAACTTAACAAAACAATATATTGACACGACGATTGATTTTGAAAAATACAAAACCGCGTACTTAACGGCCCAGGGAACCCCCAAGACGACCGTTTCAAAAAAAGATTATCTATTGTCCGAAATGGAACGTGTATATAATTTAAACCAACAAAACGCAAATGAAACCTTGTTTATGGATACGGTTGCATTATTTGATTTGTCTGCGGCCTTTGCCACGGCATATAAACACGAAAAACGCGCGCGAAACCTGCTTGATTTTGAAGATTTGATTTTATATACACGTAAATTGTTTTCTGATTCTGCAACCATGGGGTGGGTGCTGTCCCAACTGGACCTTTCTTTGTCGCATATATTGGTCGATGAAGCCCAGGACACATCACCACTTCAATGGGATATTTTACGTATGCTGTCGGGTGAATTCTTTACCGAAGGCGACACGGGCGATATGCCACACTCGCTGTTTGTTGTTGGGGATACGAAACAATCTATCTATGGCTTTCAGGGTGCAGACCCTAATGCTTTTGCGCGCAGCCGCAATGAAATATCTGCGCACATTACAAATAACGTTCGCACAATACGTGAAGTGCCCCTGGCGCAAAGTTTTCGCTCTACGGCGCCCGTATTACATACTGTGGATCGTTTTTTTGCGGACGCGGGCGTTATTGCGGTCTCTGACTTTGCCAATAATCCGCATAAATGTTTCCGGACTGATGCGCGTGGTGCGGTTGAAATACACCGACTGGTTTCCAAACAGGAATCTGATACAGATGTACGCGAATATATAAAACAAATTGCCGACAGAATCCAAGAATTAATCGAATCTGGCACATACGCCGCACGTGACATAATGGTATTGGTTCAACAGCGAAATCCCATGGCGGCCCCATTGACATACGAATTAAAGGTGCGCAACATCGCCGTCGCGGGCAGCGACCGAATAGTATTGCCGGATTTTCCGGCCGTACGCGACATGCTGAACTTGCTGCGTTGGTGTCTTAATCCGGCCGACGATTACAGTTTATGTTGCGTTTTAAAAAGTCCAATTTTCTATTTGACGGAACGTGATATTTTTAATTTGTGCAATCTGCGAAACGCCGAAAATTCTGCACGTCGTCGCATTGATAAAAATGCGCCCAAAATATCTGTATACCAAATATTGCAGGATGCGTTCCCTCAAATTTACACGCGTTTGGCCGATATCAAAACACGTTCTGAAACCGACGCGCCATATTCGTTCTTTTCGCATATATTAAATTCGGAAAACACACGGCTTAGATTTATATCCGCCCTGGGGGACCAGGTCATAGATCCACTTGAAGAATTTATGACAATCTGTCTGTCATATGAACGCACCCAGCCCGGCACATTGCGCGAATTTATAAAGTGGTTCATAACCGGCGCCTGCGAAATTAAACGAGATATGGATGCGTCGCATGGCGTTCGTATCGTTACCGTTCATGGCAGCAAGGGCCTGGAAGCGCCCGTGGTATTTTTAATCGATACCGTCCGCACGCCTAAGTCTGAAAACATTTTGCCAATTTCTTCCCGGCCCGATATGCCGGTTTGGCTGTGGGCACCACGTGGCGACGCCAGTGAACATCGCGCAAACGCATCTGCGGATTTGGAACGCGTACGTATGGCGGAATATTATCGTCTGTTGTACGTCGCCATGACACGTGCGCGTGACGAACTGTACATATACGGATACACCCCACACAAGAACGCCACACCAAACGCATGGCACAGCCAGTTGTGGCGGGTATTGGCGGGCAACACACCAAATGAACATATACGGATAACAAATGACAACATTGCATAATATTTTACAGCGCACCGAACGCACCCGTTTTGCAACCGATACGGGCCGCCAAATGCATCGCAAATTGCAAAGGATTGTGATATCGGACACGTATTCTACGGGCGACCAAGATTTAATAGAACGTATTTGTGCCACGCCGCATTTGGCTAATTTCTTTTCACCGCTATCCCGGACCGAGGTTCCCATAGCCGGCACCATAAACAACCGTTTTATCAGTCGTCGCATCGACCGCATGATCACAGATGACACGGCGCATACAATCATGGTGTTGGATTATAAAACGGACGTCAATCCGGACACTTATCGTCAAAAATATATCGATCAGGTTAATGAATACGTTCAATTATTACATGCCGTATATCCGAACTATGAAATAACCGGTTATATTTTATGGACGCATGATTTTTTACTGGAAAAACTGCCGGTCATGCGGTTATAATCCGTACATGTTAATTAATCTAAGCATATCTAATATTGTATTAATAGAACGCCTGAATTTGGAATTTGGGGCGGGGTTAAACATCCTTACCGGGGAAACGGGCGCGGGGAAAAGTATTTTAATGGACGCGCTGTCATTGGCGTTGGGGGCGCGGTTCGACGTGGGCCTGGTACGTCATGGATGTGACATGGCATCTGTTGTTGCAATGTTTGATTGCGTACCCGCCACCGTACATGATTTATTGAATGAAAACGGTATAGATATATCAGACGGTTTAATTTTGCGCCGCACATTGGGCATTGATGGCAAGAGCAGGGCCTGGATAAACGATACGCCCGTGTCGATAAAAACGCTTAAAACGGTTGGCGATTCATTGGTTGAAATTCATGGTCAGTTTGCAAATCATGCTCTGTTAAATCAATCGACCCATCGTCCGACCCTGGATACATTTGCCCAAAATAACATCCCTGATTTTTCAAAAATGTTGTTGGCTGCGCGGGATGCTTATACACGTTATCGTGATGCGACGCATCGCCTGGATGAATTGCGTGACATGCTGGAACGCAGTGCCACCGAACGCGAATTCTTGGAACACAACGTTGCAGAATTAAGCGCATTAGACGTCCAACCCGGCGAAGAAGAAGATTTGGCCACACGCCGTACAAACATGATGAACACGGAAAAGAATCGTGCCATATTGACCGAAGCGCTTGAATCCCTGGCACCGCGCGGCAATTCCATTGATGCGCAGTTATTTGCCGTGGCGCACATCCTGCAAAGAATCAAGGGCGACGAAAACCCATACTCGGAACAGATTGATAAATTATACGATATTGCAGAATCCGTGGCACAAATTGCACAAAGTTTGGAACCCGATTCCGCGGACATTGACAGTATGGACGAAATCGAAGAACGTTTGTTCGCCATACGCGCCGCGGCACGCAAACATCGTGTTTGTGCGGATGAATTGCCGGCGCTGTTGGAAAAGATGTCTTCACAACTGGATGCGATTGATAATTCTGATGCCGAATTAAAGAAATTAACAACCATGGTTGATCTGTATCGTGGTGAATTTGACACCGCCGCCACCGAATTGCACAACGCGCGCGTTCGTGCCGGTGACATGTTACGGACGCGACTGTTATCAGAATTACCGGATTTAAAATTAGGCTCGGCAGATTTTATGACGGAAATATCACCAATCGCCCCCACATCAAACGGCGCAGATGACGTCACATTTATGCTAAGAACAAATCCCGGTTCTCCGTTTGCGCCATTGCATCGGTCGGCATCCGGTGGCGAATTGGCGCGTTTAATGCTGGCGATGCGTGTTGTTTTGGCGGGCACAGATGACGTTTGTACATTTGTATTCGATGAAATTGATACGGGCATCAGTGGCGCGACCGCATCGGCGGTTGGTGCACGTTTAAACCGATTGGCATCTAAATCCCAGGCATTGGTTATAACCCACTCGGCCCAGGTCGCAGGATACGCAGACCGGCACTTTAAAATTGCCAAGTCGGTACATGATAACACAACCACCACAGACGTGCGCGAAATCTTGTCCGACGAACGAATAAATGAAATCGCCCGTATAATCAGTGGCGCCGAAATTACGCCCGAATCTATTACAATGGCAAAAACACTGATTAAGGAATAGGGCGCAATATGCAAAAAACAACCCGCCATTTTGGCGGGTATTTTATTCTTCACTTGACGTCGTTGGCGCTGTGTTCCCCAACATGCATGCAACAAAATCCTTTGGCGCGGTCATGGTCCAGCATTGCTTGTCTGCTGTCTCGCCCTCGTGCATGCCATATTTCATTTGATTTTGATTCAATACATCGGCTTCTTTGCATGAACAATCGGTTTCATCAAAATACTTTCCAACCTCGCATTTTATGCACTTGCCCATATTATCGCCAATAACATTACATACGCCATTTTTCACCGCTGGTTCATCGCATTGAATGCAATTCATGTTTTCATCCAGACCCTGTGCCCCATCCTTGCAAACAAAGGCACTGCACAAACCATTTGGCACTTTTTTATGTTTGTCCTTATTAAATTTAGATTCATAGGCCGCGCAAAACTTTTCGGTTCCACACTGATTTGATGAAACGCGACAATCACTGCCATTTGTGTAACCCTGGGCACACAAGGTCTTCTTCATCCCACCCGATGCCTTCTGTCCGCTAATACTGCCATAGTCCTTATCGCCAACCGCCCCCAAAATCATGGGTGTAACAACAATGCCGTGCTCTTTGAATTCAATCGCCCCCAAAACAATCTGATGCCAATAGCGCTCGCCTATGGCGGTCGAATCAAAAATGGCTATATTTTCTGCAACCCCCATACGTCCATAATGCATCTTAATGGCATCATTTATCTTTGGGCCATAAAGACTTTGTGAACGTTTTGCATTAATTTCGGCCACATAGTTTGTCGTATCACAGGAATGATTTACATTTGATTTTTCTTTGCACTCAATCCCATCCCAGCCAGGTTCACAAAACCATGCGCATGGCAATCCAGGCCAATTCGGCTGTTGATACTGAATATAAAAAGTTCCCGACGACGAATTCGTGTGAATTTGGGTCAAACAAAATTCCGCGCCATGTTCGGCAACATTTTTTCGCGCAACCATGGCAATAATTCCACTGTCTCCCTTTTTGCCGTCTCCGTAACCAACATTCCAAACCGGTCCCCCATAATTTTGCGACTCTCTATTCGTATCAATGTTGCCACAACAAACCTTACCTGGTCCTTTTATGCGAAACCCATTAGGGGCAAAATTTTCATCAGACCTGTCCTGAATAAAATCCTTGTTAATTTTTGGCCGTCCCCACGCCGTTAATACAGTTTCAGTCACATTGGGAACCGTATCGGTATAATCATACACCCCCGCATTCCCCACGGCGGGGCACAAAGATAAACACATACAAAACAATACCAAACGCTTCATATTACAAACCTATCTTTTTATATAACAATGCTTCTCAGACTCAACATAATATCCGCCCGCCATACGACAGCGATAACTGTACCACGCATCTGACAATTCACAGGTTCGGGTTGTTTCATTATAGACACCAGCGGTTTCCCCAACGCCAGCCAGCTGTTTTTGCATATTGCACCACTGACGAAGGGACGGTATTGTGCATACACCATACCCCAAGGAACGAATACCGCCATTATCAGACGTGCCCTGTGTTACGCTTTCACCGGCCCGACTGCCGCTTTCTAATATCAGTTTATACCCATAAACACCTGTTTGTGCCAACTGTTTTAATTCTGCTTCGCCACCAAATACATTTTTTAGCCATGTCGGAGAAACGCTAACCTCGGGGTTGTTTTCATCATCAAAGGCCAGTCCTGTTTCATCAAACACCACCGTGCCATCCGCCGTAACTGCATAACACTCATTTCGCATTGTTACAGTAATTTGTTCGCGTATAGAATCCAACGTCCTGTTTATGGTCTCTCTAACTTCGGCGGCTTGCTCGCCTAATTTTTCCAATTTTTCATCTGTACTGCCCGTAATTTCATCCTTGTCGGGATCGGCGCAATTTCGTACGGCAAAATCCACAATGTCCGTCTTGATGGATGCCAGGCTGCGCTTTCTGCATCCCCATGGGAAAGTCTTGCCTTCATCCCCCGCGGTTGGGGCGCACAATGTTTGAACATAGTTTGTCAAAGCGTCCGCACAACCTTCGGCGACACGAACATTATCAACCGTATCAACAAACGCCAACAGCGCCGTCAATCCACAACGGCCGGCCGTATCCTTTCCGTTTCCGGACTGCAATACGCCATTTCCGTCAAACGTACATCCTTCGGTATCTCCATACAGCGACGCACACGCAATAACCTTGTCCGCACACATTTGTTTCGCAGCATAGGCCACGGCCGCACCGCTGGCCTGCGCCTTGGTTGTATCTGCATCCTTTAATGCATTTGTGTTCGTATCATAACATTCGGCCATTGTCGAAACGCACGTACCTTTAACTTCTTCTATCTTTTCATCCTGGGCCTGGGCGATTTCAATTAACGCGGCACGTTTAAATTCGGACCACACGGTATCAGAAATATCACGACATGTGTCCAGGGCCTGATTTGCGAACATCTTGCGCCCGTCCAGGAAATCATTAAACTCACGATTTTGCACCAAGACATCACTGCTTTCGCCATCCAACTTAATCAAATTTGTTAATTGAAACAGACGTTGGGAATAAATCGGATCGCCGGTCTGTTGATTAATGTACACCCCTGTATAGTCTAAACAGCGTCTATACCCCTTGCCACACGCCGTATCAACCAACATCGCACTGCGCACACGATCCAAACACTCGTTCACATCCTGGGAATTATGGGCACGATAGTCTTCCAAACGTGCCTGGCGCAGAATTTTTTCCGCCTGACGAACGGTCGATTTTACCTGTTCACGTTTTGCGTTCAAACTTTTTTCATACGCATTACAATCCTGGGTAATTAATATCCCATATGAACTTTTGGACATATTAAATGCGGCCTCGGACTCGCAACTATTGCCAACCATTGCCCGACATTGCTGATCGACCGCCTTGTACAAGGCTTCGCCTTCCAAATTGGACAGGTTTTGACCGCCACCCGATGAAAAGATAGAAGAGGTGCCACCACCAAAGGCATCACCACCACCGCCCCAAATATCGCCCAAATCTGTTGAAAAATCCAAAGACAACACGCCCATTGAAGTCGAAGACGCAACCCCAGATGTGCTTGTTTTTATCTTGCCCGATAACAAATCTCCAATTTCGTTCAGAATACTTTGTGCGCCACTGGTATCATTTCTAATCGCGGCTTCGCCAACCGTGGCGGTATACATTGCGCCAACTTCGGCCGCGGTTTTATCGACCGCATTTAAATTATTGTCTTCAAAAGATTGTAACAACACCTTGGCCTGATCCAGTGCTTCCTCTGTTCGGCGAAAATCCGTAAAACGAGAACTGCAAAAACAACGACGATATGTTTCATTTGCCTTGCCGCAAAATTGATCCATGCATGTTGCATACGAATCGCGACACTGCGAATATCCACCACCTATCTTGGACACATCATCAAACAACGCCGTCGCACGTGCCACAGATGCACGTACCAGTGGCGCTTTCCTTATCTTTTTTGTGGTTCCACTGCGACCATTTGAAATATTTCCCGTCGACACAACCGCACTGCGCACCGCGCTGCGCGACAATGGGGTCGCCGCACGCGAAACCGCTGCAGAATCACGTCCGCCACCAACACTTGCCTTTTGTGGTGCCATTACCGTTCTTGCCACTGTTCGTGCGCCCGTCGCCCGGCGATCAACAGATGTTTTTTCACCACGCCCATTAACGGATGCAACATGTCGTACCGTCGAACGGGATGTGTTTTTTTCTGAAACGCTTTGTACATCACGATTATCACGTCCCACCTGCAGGGCCGACCTTGGATTTGGTGCCATATCGCCCAAAGCCACCGTCCCCGTGAATAACACAGCCGACACGCCTATCACAAACTTAGATAAAGAGTCAAATTTTTTGTACAAAACATCTCTCCGCTACGGACATTATAACCAATTTTGCCTGTATAACACAACACAAAATTCATCATTTCCTTTCTTATTTTAAAATTGTACACAATTTGGGATTTTCGGGTCAAGAAATTTTTATCACACCGTCTGCAAATTCAATCGACGCGGGCACACCTGCATCCGCGCGCCCAATGATTTTGTCATTTGCATCACGAACAATCGCATATCCACGCGACAAAACACTTTTATAACTAAGCGAATTTAACATCTGTCCCATATGTTCCAATGCCTGACCCAGGGACATCATACGATTTTGCAGTATGTTTGGAAAATTTGAAACCGCATCCATTTTTTGATGCGCCCCCATTATTTTGGTCGTCATCATAATGTTCATTGTACGCCCAATATCATCCAAACGCTGGGCGTGTTCCATAACGACCTGTTTTGGGCTTTTAATATTTATCGATTCCATCCGCTGTTTTGCGTTTATTAATCGTGTCTTAAAGTTCCCCGACAATCGAATCCACATATTATCCAATTCCTGCCCCAGTGCTAATTTCGTCGGCACCACGGCTTCGGCGGCACCGGTTGGGGTTGGCGCGCGGTAATCGGCCGCAAAGTCAATCAGCATCCAATCCGGTTCATGTCCAACACCCGAAATCAATGGAATACGACTGGCCGCGGCGGCACGCACAACAATTTCTTCGGAAAAGGGCAACAAATCCTCTAACGCGCCACCACCACGCGCCACAATAATTACATCCACATTATTCATCCGATTAAAGTATTCAATACCGGCGGCAACTTCGGCCGCGGCGGTTGCACCCTGGACGGTTGCGGGATATAATAAAACATGCACAGGGAATCGTTCACGTAATCTGTTTTGAATATCTTGAAATGCGGCGCCGGTCGGACTGGTTACAACGCCAACACGTTGTGGCAATCGGGGCAGGGGCTTCTTGCGACTTTCATCAAACAGACCTTCTGCCGCCAATTTACGCTTGCGCTCTTCCAGCATTTTAAGAATCGCACCCACACCCGCCATTTCTATTTCACTGGCCACTATCTGATAATTGCTGCGCGCCGGATACGTTGTAAATCGCCCAGTAATAATAACCTCTAACCCATCTTCTAACTTAAAAGGCACCGGTGTTCCACGCCATATAATCACTGAAATAGCTGCACCTGCATCCTTGATGGTCATATACATATGTCCCGAAGTTGCCCGCGTGATTTGCGACAATTCCCCACGAATTTTTATCCGTGGGAAAGCAGTTTCCACCACGCCCTTTAACAAGGCCGACGCGTCTGTTACACTAAATATTGTATCTCCGCTTACCATGGGTTCTGGTTTTTGCATAATAAATCACCGCTTATCAAGTTCTTGTTTTACACGTTGTATAAACGCCATTTTATTTGGCGTTTTCATATCCTGCATACGTCTGTTTATTGGCGTACCCAACTCATACGGCACCCGCAGGGGCGCAAACTGATCCCCCGTCGCATCAAATGGCATATCCATAAAACGATTATGCAAATACACCACCGGTGCATGTTCCCACGCCCCCATTTTAATCGCAGACGGTTCCCACACCGCGTCACCACCATACAATTCATATATGCATATACTGCTTAACGCACAAAAGCCCTTGGGCCATGGGGTAAAACCATTAAATTGATTGTCGCCCACAAATTTATCACGAAACAAATGGTCGGCATACAATTTCCGCAACACGTAAACTATATCATACAGTTTATATTGCGCTTCGAAATGTGGCAATGATGCCCGATCGATTTCAATCGCCTGTTGCAACAAACGTTGCGTCGCATCGGCATAAGATTTTTTATAGTTTTCCATATCCCGCATAATAACATAAAAAACAAAAAATTACAATTCCGTTAACGGCCAACGTGGACGTGGCGCAATGGGTGTTGTAACAATGTTACCAACGGCAAAATTTTCCAATCCTGCCCATGCAATCATTGCGCCATTATCGGTGCACAAATTCAATGGCGGGGCGGCAAAAATCATCTTGTTTTTCTGTGCTAATTTTTCCATGGCGGCACGTATGGCAGTGTTCTTGGCAACACCACCGGCAACAACCAGTGTTTTTGGCGCCACCGCACGCACACGTTCATCGCGCAAAGCATTACCCAAACGATTAATTATACAATCCACCACGGATGCCTGGAACGATGCACAAAAATCATCAATATACGTATCAGACAATGGCATTTCCGCGCGCCCCAACAGTGTTCGCGCCGCGGTCTTTATACCACTGAAAGAAAAGTCACATCCCGGTTTATCACACAGTGGGCGCGGAAATGCGAACGCCCTGGGATTGCCCGACTGGGCACGTTTATCAACAATCGGTCCGCCCGGATACCCCAATCCCAACATTTTCGCAACCTTGTCAAAGGCTTCGCCGGCACTGTCATCCAATGTTTGACCGATTAATTCATATTTTCCAACCCCACGCACCAACAGAATCTGACAGTGTCCACCAGATGCCAACATCAACAAATACGGGAAATCAACGCTTGTATTACCGTTACTGCCATCCGCAACTGTCGCGCACAACCGTGGAACCAATGCATGACCCTCTAAATGGTTCACCGCGACCAATGGTTTGCCGGTCACCTGGGCAATGCCGGTCGCGGCCATCCAACCAACCAAGACCCCGCCAATCAACCCCGGTCCCGCCGTCGCGGCAATAACATCAATATCATCAATGGTCTTGCCCGCCTTGTCCAGTGTCTGCCGAACCACATCTTCAATGGCCAAGATATGGGCACGTGCGGCCAATTCCGGCACAACGCCTCCATATTTTTGATGTTCTGGGATTTGCGAATATATAATATGCGCCAATATGTTTCGATTGCTGTCCACGATGGCGGCCGATGTTTCATCACACGAAGATTCAATCCCCAAACACAGGGTGGGGCGCCCATCACTGTTCACGCCCGCCAAGGTTCCCATATCCATACGAATAATTTTTTCTTCACTCATTTTTTTATTTCCACCAATGCTATCCCCAGGTTTGTTTTATCTTGCATACGCATTTGCAAATATTGATTCATATCAACATCAACAACGGCGCCTTGGCTGCTGGACGCGTGTCGCAACATCCCATTTGGCAACCAAAACCCCATATGAACAACCGCCAAATCGGTACCTATTTTATCGCGCAATTCCGGATTATCTGTAACAAACAGAACAATCATTGGCGCATCGGGCACAAATTCCCCCAGATTTTCATATGGAATATATTCTATTTCAACATCTTCTGGTTCAAAATTCACATCAATATCATGAACCTTTTTCATCCATGATTTTTTATCAATCGTCACACGCCGAACATCGGTCTTGGCGTATTTAGCGCTAACATTTTCCACCCGACTGGAATTATTACGCAACCAATCAGATTCAATAAAATGGTTTCGTGTTTGAAAACCGATTTCCCCATCTGCATATCTTATTTGATTCAGTTTACCTTGGTCCGCATTTGCCAATACCGTTTCGACCAGTGTTGTACAATCAAACGCATCAAATCGTATCAGCGGATCAGAATCCGGCGCCACACCTTCGCCCAGGGGGGATTCCATATATTTTGCCCCCACAAAATCCTGGCCGGGCCATTCGGCACTATTGCCGACACACGCCCCCAGGATAAAAAGCATCATTAACCACCGCATTACAGATTTTGCTTTAACTTAATTCCGGTATTACACAGTGACATTGCGTCACGCACGGCCATTTCGCCACTGTCGGGCAACTTTGCCATCTTGTCCACGCATGCCACAATCAGTTCAATATTATCACCCGCACCGGTCATAATTTGCGCGGCCGAAACACGTCTGTCCATTGGTGCGGCCCGCCAATCTTTCAACGACCCCGTTTCCAAAGTACTGCTGCGTTGCGCAAAAAAGAACACAACAATAACCAAAATCAAAACGGCAACGCCAATAAAAAACTTCACATACTTTTTTGTAATATTCATCTTCTCATCTCCTTAACCCAACTGCTTCTTATCAGTTTTGCAAAATCGTGTTTTATTTGTGCCGCATTATGTAACAAACGCTGTTCTGATAACACGGGTTGTGCACGATAAAACACGGGCGCATCAACAATTATCTTATTACCCTGACATGTCCAAACCAAACGATCCGTCTGAAAGTAATCAATTTCAATATCTTCGGCCCAGACACGATAAATCGTTGTCCAAACAATATGCGGCGTCAAACTGTGGCGTTGTGATTGTTCCAAAATCGCCTTTGCCATATCCTTGGTTGGACAAACGTATACTTTGGTTCCTTCTTCGCACCACTGATCACCACGGGCGACGACATGATTTTCATTTCCCAACATATACCCAACCAGTTTTTTCTTTAACATACCCTTAATTCCTTTTTATTCACACTTAACCAACCAAACATCATAATCGGGATGCTGTAACGGATTTTGTCCGGGTTCATTACGCGACATCCAACCACCAAACACCTGTCCTTTGTCGCGTTCTGAAATTTCCAGAAACGCAAAGAAATCTTCGGCCTGGAACGGGTCGGTTTGTTTACACGTACGTACATTAATAAACATTTTTTCGAACTGTACTTCGTTCCCGACGGGGATGGAAATTTCTTGAACCTTACCGGCATCCTTGTTCATGATACGCACAATCGCATTTTCACGATTAACATACGCCATCGCCACATTTGGCACCAGGCATAAAAACGATAAAAATTTGAATATATTTTTCATGTCCCCAATGATATCGTTATAACAATAATAAGTCAAATTTTAAAACGCCCCAAACGGGGCGTTTTTATTCCACAGAATTTACGATTATTTCTTTTCGGAAAAGTCTGCATCAACGGTACCGTCTTCATTTTTCTTGTTTTCGGCACCTTCACCCGCCTGTTGTTCGGCCTGGGCGGCTTTATATACCGCTTCGCCCAACTTCATGGCTTTTTCTGTCAACGCATCGATTTTTTCCTTCAAAGACTCAGCCGTTGCATCAGCTTTGGCCAATTCATCTGCCAATTCTTTTTTCGCATCTTCGATGGCTTTCTTTTCATCTTCGCTGATTTTATCGCCATGTTCTTTTAAGGACTTTTCAATACTGAACACGGCTGTTTCCGCAGTATTTTTTGCTTCGGCCAATTCGCGTTTCTTTTTATCAGCTTCGGCGTTTTGTGCGGCTTCATCAACCATACGCTTGATTTCATCTTCCGACAGACCACCATCAGATTTAATAGAAATCGCCTGTTCTTTACCGGTGCCTTTATCCTTGGCGGACACATGCACGATACCATTTGCGTCTATATCAAAAGACACTTCAATCTGCGGCATACCACGTGGGGCAGGCGCAATCCCTTCCAGGTTAAACTGACCCAACAATTTGTTATCCGCCGCCATATCGCGTTCACCCTGGAACACACGGATGGTCACGGCCGATTGATTGTCTTCTGCGGTACTGAACACCTGGGACTTTTTGGTTGGGATTGTTGTATTACGATCAATCAGACGTGTAAACACACCACCCAACGTTTCAATTCCCAAAGACAAAGGCGTAACATCCAACAACAGAACGTCTTTTACATCACCCTTTAACACGCCACCCTGGATTGCGGCGCCCATACCAACAACTTCGTCTGGGTTAACACCCTTGTGTGGTTCACGCCCAAAGAATTCCTTGACTGTTTCTGCGACCTTTGGCATACGTGTCTGACCGCCGACCAAGATAACTTCATTAATCTGAGATTTTTCCAATCCCGCATCTTTCAACGCCTTTTTACAAGGTTCAATCGTGCGTTCAATCAAATCCGCAACCAAAGATTCCAACTTTGCGCGTGTCAGTGTTGTATTAAAGTGTTTTGGCCCCGTCGCATCCGCCGTCAAATAGGGCAGGTTAATATCGGTCGACGTCTTAGAAGACAATTCGATTTTTGCCTTTTCTGCGGCTTCCTTTAAACGTTGCAACGCCAATTTATCACCCGACAAATCAATACCGGACTGTGCCTTGAATTCTGCAATCAGATGTTCCAAGATACGCGCATCAAAATCCGAACCGCCCAATGCCGTATCACCATTTGTCGATTTAACTTCGAACACGCCATCCACGATTTCCAAAATGGATACGTCAAACGTACCACCACCCAAATCGTAAACGGCAATAATACCGTCTTTGCCCTTATCCAAACCATATGCCAACGCGGCGGCGGTTGGTTCATTAACGATACGCAACACGTTCAATCCCGCGATACGTCCGGCATCTTTGGTTGCCTGGCGCTGGGAATCATTGAAATATGCCGGCACGGTAATAACCGCATCTGTTACGGTTTCGCCCAAATAACTTTCTGCATCTTTCTTTAACTTTGCCAAAATCATCGCAGAAATTTGTGACGGGGCATATTTTTTACCATCCATTTCCACCCATGCATCACCATTTTCACCGGCAACAATTTTGTATGGCACACGTGCGGCAATCTCTTTGACCGCCGGGCTGTCAAAGCGCAATCCCATCAAGCGTTTAATTTCATAGATTGTATTTTCCGGATTTGTTACCGCCTGGTTTTTTGCGGTAATACCGACCAACTGTTCACCACCACTGGTTAATGCGACAACCGACGGGGTTGTGCGCTGTCCTTCGGAATTTTCGATAATTTTTGGGTCCGAACCATCCATAAACGCCATGGCGGAATTAGTTGTCCCCAGGTCAATACCAATAACTTTTCCCATTTTTCATACTCCTTAAATTTTTGCTTACCCACCATATAGTTAATCAGAAAACGATTTCAAGGTGCAATAGACACATTTTCTTATTTCGCACAGAAATTTTATTTCACGCCCCCGCACACCCCCTGTCATCCCGGCGCCCCCTTTCTGTCATCCCGTGGCTTGACCACGGGACCCAGGTTTGTTTTTTCAATTTTTCTTCACAAAAATTGTCATCCCGTGGCTTGACCACGGGACCCAGGTCTATTTTTCCTTTATCATCCCATGTTTTAACCCTCGCACCCCAGGTTTGGTTTCCTTCAAAAACATAACATCCTTTGTCATCCCGTGGC
>JAZNXD010000010.1:0-20539 GCA_045593685.1 Candidatus Enterousia sp.
GGGTAAAGTGAAATAAAGTGGAGTTTTTTTATGCGTAATATTTATTTATCGATTTTGATAATCTTTACTTTGACCGCGTGTCACAGTGTTTACATGAAACCAAATACGTTGGATGAAACCGAAGTGTTTTATTTTGATCAGGGTGGTAATCAGATACGATTGGCCGCGAAAGAACAAATGGAAAAACGGGGATATAATGTAACCGTTGGTCATAAAAAATCCAGCGTCGGGAGTACCTATATAACACCCGAGGGCGAAGGGTCTGTAATTTCAATGTCTGATGTTGGACGTGCGCGTTATATTGTTTATGTGACCGAGGCAACGCCTAAATTTCGTCCAATTTGGTGTGCGCTGAATGGGTTTTGGTGGTGGAGATTTAACATTTCGATTGCGGATAATATGACGGGCCGGGAAATTCTGAACTGGGCCGGGCGGGGATGCGCGAACAGTTCGGTGCGAATGCTGAATCGAATATTGGATGATTTGGAAAAATAATTTTCAATTAAAAAAATCCCGCAACCGCGGGATTTGTTTTTGTCTTAGAACAGGCTGACCAGGCCGATGCCCAAAATCGCCGCAATGATGGCCCCAATCGTTAATGGCCAAAAGTAACGGTTAACAATCGCGTTGGCACGTTCCTGGAAAAAATACAGTAATGTCGCAATTATCGCAAAACGACCCGTGCGGAATATCGCAGATACCGCCAAAAATAACCACATTGGATAGCCGATGAAGCCCAGCCATATCGCCAATAACTTGTACGGTATTGGTGTAACCGCGGTCAATACGATTATCAATATGCCGTATTTGGTGAACATTGGCTTAATCGTAGATTCAATTAATTCGGGATTCGAAAATGTTTCAATTAACCATACGCCGACCGAATCGTACAACCATAAACCAATCATATATGCGATTGCACCACCAACAATCGAACCCAATGATGCCGCAACCGTGATGGGCAGGGCCCGACGCTTGTTCGCGATAATGGGGGGCGTCATAAAGACTTCGGGTGGGATAAATAAAAATATCGATTCGCAAATGGTCAGAAAAAATACCAGCCATGAATAACCACGCGATTCGGATTTCTTTAATATAAATTCTGAAAATTTCATCCCAACACCCCCGGATTTTGTGTAAATTTTACTTGATTGTAAATTATTAAGTATTAAATTACAATCATTATAACAAAAACAAAGATTTTAAAATGGCAAAAAGAGAATTTAATTCAAATCGGGGTGAACGAATCGCAGCCAAGGTGCAAACACTGGTGGCGGAAATTCTGCGTGATAATTGGGGGGATGATGCGATTGTTGCGGGGGTGTCGTTGGTCGGGGCCGTGGCGCATGGTGGGTTACAATTTGTACGATTGTTTTACTATACGCGTAATCCGGATGTTGCGGTCGTGCAAAAGCGTTTGGATTCTATTACACGGATGGTGCGATTTGAATTGGCCGCACGCATGAATCAAAAGTATGTGCCGGATATTAAATTCCAATATGATGATACGTTGGAACGGGCGGAAAAGTTGGAAGAGTTGTTTAATAATTTGGATAAATAATATGATACGTCGGGTCGGGGTGTTAGAGCATGAATTAATGCGGGATTGCCACTATATCGTGAATTCTTTTATGGATGCGGGGTCTGGTGGGGCGTGGTTCGCAAAGAAGTTCTTGGTTGATTCCGGACGGTCGGTAATGTTTGTCGATGAAAAGGATAATGGATACCTGAGGGGCTTTATCATAGGGAATCTGGATGCAAATATGGCAATCGTTGATGATTTGTTTGTGGACAGAAAGTTTCATCGGATGGGAATTGGAGAGGCCTTGTTGCGGGCGTACGAGGATTATGCACGCGCGGCAGGGGCGCAGAAAATAAAACTGCAATCACGACCAACGCGCCAGGCAATAAATTTCTATCAAAAGCACGGATTTTATAAGATTTGTTGGAATAATTATATGCAGAAAACTTTGTAAAAAATCACCTTGAAAATGCGGCAATACTATACTAGGATATGCCGTACAAGCATAGGTGTTTTTGTATGAAGCAGTCAAATATCCGTAATTTTTCAATCGTTGCACATATTGATCATGGTAAATCAACACTGTCAGACAGGTTGATTGAGTTTACAGGTGGACTGCAATCGCGCGAAATGAAGGCCCAGGTTTTAGATTCTATGGATATTGAACGTGAACGTGGGATTACAATCAAGGCGCAGACCGTCAGATTGAATTACAAGGCAAAAAATGGCGAAGAGTATCAATTAAATTTGATGGATACACCGGGGCATGTGGACTTTTCATATGAAGTGTCACGATCGTTGGCCGCGTGCGAAGGGGCGCTGGTTTTGGTGGATGCAACCCAGGGGGTTCAGGCACAGACGTTGGCTAATGCGTATTTGGCGTTGGATAATGATTTGGAAATGTTGCCGGTGTTGAACAAGATTGATTTGCCGTCCAGTGATGTTGCGGCAACGCGTGAACAAATTGCGGATGTTATTGGTTTGGATGCGAATGATGCACTGGCGGTGTCGGGAAAAACCGGTGATGGCGTGCCCGAGTTATTGGAAGAAATTGTGAACAAATTACCCGCGCCACATGGTGATGAAAATGCGCCGACACGTGCGTTGTTGGTGGATTCTTGGTATGATTCTTATTTGGGTGTGGTGATTTTGGTGCGCGTGGTTGATGGAACGCTTGATCGTGGTCAAAAGATTAAGTTTATGGCAACGGGCGCGGAATACGTTGTCGATAAAATTGGATACTTTACGCCGAAAATGGTCAATGTTGATAAACTGCATACCGGTGAAATTGGATTTATTATTACGGGTATGAAGACAATTCATGATTGCAAGGTTGGGGACACTATTATCGATGTGAAATCCGAAAATGCGCAAATGTTACCGGGATTTAAGCCGTCGGTGCCGGTGGTGTTTTCTTCGTTCTTTCCGGTCGAGGCAGATGATTATCCGACGTTCCGTGAAAGTGCGGAAAAGTTGGCGTTAAATGATGCGTCCTTTATGTTTACGGTGGAAAAATCTTCGGCGCTGGGGTTTGGGTTACGTTGCGGATTCTTGGGTCTGTTGCATATGGAAATTATCAGTGAACGTTTGGCACGTGAATTTAATTTGAATCTGATTAATACTGTGCCCAGTGTGCTGTATAAAATTCATATGCGTGATGGTTCGGTGATGGATTTGGAAAATCCCGCAGATATGCCAGAACCAACAAAGATTGAATCAATAGAAGAACCGTGGGTGCGTGCGACAATTATGATGCCCGATAAGTATATGGGGGGGATTATGTCGCTGTGTTCGGAAAGACGCGGGGTTCAAGAAAACATTTCCTATGTTGGAAATCGTGCGGTCTTGGTGTATCAGTTGCCGTTGGCAGAGATTGTTTTTGATTTTTATGATCGTGTAAAGTCTATTTCTTCGGGGTATGCTTCGTTTGATTACGTTGTGTATGGGTATCAGGCGTCTGATTTGGTCAAAGTAAATATATTGGTCAATGAAGAAAATGTAGAGCCTTTGTCGTTTATGTGCCATCGCAGTTTTGCAGAAAAACGTGGACGGCAGATTGTGGAAAAATTAAAGGACTTGATACCACGTCATCAATTTAAAATCCCGTTGCAGGCGGCAATCGGTGGAAAAATTATCGCAAGAGAGACCATCGCGGCATATCGCAAGGATGTTACCGCAAAGTGCTATGGGGGGGATATTACACGTAAACGTAAATTGTTGGAAAAACAGAAGGAAGGAAAAAAGCGTATGCGTTCCTTTGGAAATGTAGAAATTCCACAGTCTGCGTTTATTAATGCATTAAAAGTTTCGTAAAAAATAAAGGGTAAAAAATGAAGGTAAGTGCTTTTTTTAGTTATGTTTTTAATATGCCGTGTGAAAAGATTTGTGCGGATATTAAAGAATATTTTAATCTGAGAAAGAAGTATAACGAGGTTAACTATAAATGTACCCAGTTGCATGATATGTTGGGGGACGGGAAAACTTTTGGCTGTATGAGTTTTAATACAGAAGAAGACAAGTCTTGGTTTACGGATAACAAGCGTATAAGTTACTGTGAAAATTTTTTTCATAAAAATTGTGACGTTGCCGAGTGTGCGTGTGTTGGAAATCATAATTTGTATTGGAAACTTATGGATGAACGTAAAAAGTTGATGACGGCCAAGGCCGAATTTTGGGATGCTAAATTTCAAAATGTAAGATAAAAAATAAACCAAGGGGGTGGCCCATGGCACACCAGTTTTATTTTAATCCGTATATCTTGGATAATCTGCCGGCGCCGGCCAGTGGATTTGATGTCGTCCAGGATATATCAGAACCGCGTTTGCGTATGTATGTTACAAGTCGGGGTGTAAAAACCTTTTTTGTGCGAAAACGCGTTCGTGGCAAGGATAAGCGTATCTTGATTGGAAATTACCCCCGGGTTGATATAGAAGATGCGCGCAGCATGGTGCCGTCTATCTTAGATAACGCAATGAAAAAGCCGCCTGTGCGCCGTAAAAAAATTACTTTTCGGCAATTTTTAGATTTGTATTTGTCGGGCAAGGTTCGTCGTGGGGAAGATTCGCATGTAAAATTGGTGCGGGCGATTAATCGGCATTTGTCTGATTTGTTTGATAAGAAGATTTCTGAAATTACATCAGCAGATATACGTTCGTGTGTTGATAAGATTTCGGGGCGGGCAATCGCGGCACGTATGCAAGAATTGTTGCAAAGTGTATTTAATTATGCGCTTGATTTGGGATATGTCAAAACAAATCCTGTCATAGGTTTGGAAAAGATTCAACAAAACAGACGTGTGCGTCCATTGAATCGTGCGGGGATTTTGCGATTGGTGCGTGCGATTGATAATGTGGAAAATCAGGTTTTGCGTGCGGCCTTTTATATGCTGATTTATGGTTTTGCGCCACGGTCAAAAATCTTTTCAATGGCATGGGAAGATTTGGATTTTAATCATGATTTGTGGAACGGGCATCCTTTGTCCGATCGGGCGATTGTTTTATTACAGGATTTGCCCCAGGATGGACATTGGGTTTTCCCGGGGCGTGGTGGTGTACATTTGATTGATCCGCGTACCGCATGGCGCCGTGTTGCGCATGATGCAGGAATACCAAATTTGACAATGGATGATGTTTATAAATTCTTGATGCGGCGTGTCGTTTGGGCATCGGACAGGGAAGATTTTCGTATAAATTTGAATAATTTATTGGATGAAATTTTTACAGATGATTTAATGTGATTTTTTGTCAACTTTGTTATTGTTTGTTATAAATTCTTGACATTGGGGGCATAAAATGATAGCGTACATGACAACGACGGTCATGGTAAGGACCAAACAAGTTAACAAAAACAAAGGAAAAAGATATGACAACTTTTGAAAAAGTAAAGAAAATTGTAGCGGAAAAACTGGGTGTGCCAGAAGAGAAAGTTACAGAAGAAGCGGCGTTTGTTAATGATTTGGGTGCTGATTCTTTGGATGTTGTTGAATTCGTTATGGAAGTTGAAAAAGAATTCGATATCACTATCCCAGATGATGCCGCTGCAAAATTGGAAAAAGTTGGTGATGCAGTAAAATATATTGATGAACACAAAAAGAACTAATATTTGGGTTTGTTGATTTTTTGATTGCCGCCGGTGCGTTTGTGCCGGCGGATTTTTTTACTGTATTTTATTGCAAAAATGTTTATTATATGGGCGTATGTTAGTTACTTTAACCCTTGATAAAGGATTTTAAATTATGAAAAGAGTTGTTATTACCGGTATGGGAATTGTATCCCCGGTGGGAACCGGTGTTGAACATGCGTGGAAAAATATTTTGGCGGGAAAATCGGGTGTGCGCAAGATTGATTCCTTTGATGTTTCCGATTTGGCTTCGCAAATTGCGGGTATCCCACAGCAGGGGGATGCGCCGGGAATGTATAATCCGGATGCGGTGGTTGATCCACGTGAACAGCGCAAGTTAGATAGATATACTTTGTATGGAATTGTTGCCGCAGACGAAGCGATTAAGGATGCGGGCTTGGATGATTATCAGGGTGATAAAACACGTATCGGTGTTTCTATTGGCAGTGGTATTGGTGGGCTGAATACGATTTATGATAATTGTATTGAATTGCATGATGGTGGGCCACGTCGTGTTAGTCCGTTCTTTATCCCCAAGGGAATTATTAATATGGCCGCGGGAAATATTTCAATTAGGTATGGGTTGCAGGGGCCAAACATTTCCGTTGTGACGGCATGTGCAACCGGTGCGCATTCCATTGGCGAAGCGGCGCGTATGATTAAATATGGCGATGCAGATATTATGGTGTGCGGTGGAACCGAAGGTGCGGTTGGACGTATTGGTTTGGCGGGCTTTTCCGCAATGCGTGCATTAAGTACACGTAATGATGATGCAGCCCGTGCGTCGCGTCCGTGGGACAAGAATCGTGACGGATTTATTATGGCCGAAGGTGCGGGTGTCTTGGTGTTGGAAGAATATGAACATGCGGTTGCGCGTGGTGCCAAAATTTATGCCGAGGTTGCAGGTTACGGCATGTCGGGTGATGCGTATCATATTACTGCGCCGGCGCCGGATGGTTCGGGTGGAAAACGTGCGATGGAAATGGCATTGAAAGATGCGGGATTGAATCCGTCGGATGTGGATTATGTTAATGCACACGGAACGTCAACGGGATTGGGGGATGTCGGCGAATTGGCCGCGGTTCAGTCTTTGTTCGCGGGTGCCAATGTTTCTATGTCTTCAACAAAATCTATGACGGGGCATTTGTTGGGGGCGGCCGGTGCGGTCGAAGCAATATTTTGTGTGTGTGCAATTCGTGATGGGATTGTGCCACCGACAATTAACCTGGAAGAACCCGAAGATGCGGTGGGGGATTTTGACCTGGTGCCGAATGTGGCGAAACAGCGCAAGGTGGATGTTGCGTTAAGTAACAGTTTTGGCTTTGGCGGAACAAATGCATCACTTGTGTTGAAAAAAATTAAGTAAATAATTTTATTTGTAGTTAAAAATACCGGCATGTGCGTGTTTATGCATTGTGTCGGTGTTTTTTACAGTTGATTTTTGTTTTGATTGGGTGCATAATCCCCCGTGCAAGTATGAAACGGAGTGTAGCTCAGCCTGGTAGAGCGCTACGTTCGGGACGTAGAGGTCGCTGGTTCGAACCCAGTCACTCCGACCATGTTTTAATTTTTTTGTGGCCGTTGGTCTTTTTTTATTTGTAATTTGACGATGCTGGATTATATTTATCATTGCATAAAAAAGGGAAAAATATGTTTGCAAAGCGTTTCTTGAAAAAAGAATCTTATGATAATTATGATGATTATATTCAAAATGCATTGCCAATCGTTCCGGATAATTTTAATTTTGCATATGATGTGGTGGATGTGATTGCAAAGGAAACGCCGGGTAAGGTTGCGTTGTTGTGGGTAAATGATGCGGGTGAAAAAAAATCAATAACTTTTAAAATGTTGTCCCAGTGGTCAAATGCGGTCGCGAATTTTTTGGTGGCGCGTGGATTGAACAAGGGTGACACGGTTTTGTTGTTTATGCGTCGCAGATGGGAATATTGGGTTTTGATGATGGCGATGCATAAATTGGGGGTAATTCCTATTCCTTCGACCAATCAATTAAAAACCAAGGATATTGAATACAGGTTGAAAACGGCGGGTGTGTCGGCGGTAATCGCGTTTGATGATGGCGTGGTGTTGGGAGAAATAAAAAATGCGATTGGGGATAATGCGGCGATTCAGTTAATTGATTGTGTGGAAATTGCCATGGCGTGTGAAAAGTATCCGACTATGTTGGAGCGCGTGCCAAACGAAAATACAGATACAATGGTTGTTTACTTTACAAGTGGTACAACCGATATGCCAAAAATGGTGGCGCATAATTTTGCGTATCCTTTGGGGCATATTAATACGGCGGTATTTTGGCAGCGTTTGCATGATGGCGATATTCATTTTACATTGTCTGAATCGGGATGGGCCAAGTGTTCATGGGGCAAGATGTATGGTCAATGGTTGGCGGGTGCGACGGTCTTTGTTTTTGATTTTAGTCGTGTGTTTACCGCGCATGATTTGTTGACCGCGATTGCAGATAACAAGATTACTTCTTTTTGTGCGCCACCAACCGCGTACAAGATGATGATTCATGCAGATATGTCCAAGTATGATTTGTCTTCGTTACAAAAGGCGGATATAGCGGGCGAAGCACTGAATCCAGAAGTGTATGAACGTTTCTTGGAAAAGACGGGTGTAAAAATGCACGAAGGTTTTGGACAGACGGAAACGTGTGTTATGTTGTTTACCAATCAATGGATAGAACCAAAGCCCGGGGCCATGGGCATGCCCGCAGCGGGTTGGGATGTACAGTTGTTGGATGAACGTGGACGCGTGATAACCGAAAGTGGCACGGTTGGTGAAATTTGTGTGTCTTTAAAAAATGGGTGGCCGTTGGGGTTGTTCCAGGGGTATCATAAAAATGAAAAGTTAACGGCTGCGGTTGCGCGTGATGGTTTTTATCACACGGGTGATGTCGCGTATCGTGATGCAGATGGGTATTACTGGTTTGTGGGACGCAATGATGACCTGATTAAGGCCAGTGGATATCGTGTTAGTCCGTTTGAAGTCGAATCGGTTTTATTAGAGCATCCGGCCGTGCGTGAAGTTGCGGTTACGGGAATCCCAGATCCGGCCCGTGGTCAGGCGGTCAAGGCGACAATCGTATTAAATAAATACTTTCAGCCGGGTGATGTTTTGGTTCGGCAATTACAGGATCATGCCAGGTCACGTGCGGCGCATTATAAATGTCCGCGTGTTATTGAATTTGTGGACAGTTTGCCGATGACAATCAGTGGTAAAATTCGTCGCGCATTGATTCGTACGTTGGACAGTGCCAAGGAATCGATAGTGGATCCGATAAAAAATACCATTGGTTTGGGCAAGGATGAAGATGAAAAATAAAAGAAAAAACCGCTAAAACGGCGGTTTTTTAACGGGTTTTGTGTTGGGCCTGTTTTGTGCGAACAGGGACCAGGGTACGTAACTGCTGTTGTGATAAATTTAATTTTTGTTCCAGGTTATCGCGACTTTGTTGTTGGTATGCGTTAATTAAATCGCCGATGGTTTTTGCTTTGTCCAGATATTTGTCCTGGATAGGTGTTTTCAGAAAATCTTCCAGTGACAGAACAATGTCCAGAATTTCAAATTGATTCATATGTGTGAACATGTTGGTGTTTAATTTGATGTCATTTGGGTGCATATAGCCCCGGGTTACAATGATGTTTTTTACGATTTCAAAAGTAGTCATATTGTTTGCCTTTTGTGTAATTATTTTTTTATTCTTATCTAAAAAATCTGATTTGTCAACGGGTGTGATTTCATATTTGCAAATTGATTTTTATTTGTCATAATTCGTAAGATATGCCAAGACGAAGAAATTTTTTCCCAAAACGTGTTTTAATACAGATAATTGCGGTGCCGTTGGTTTTGTTGTTGTGTGCGCTGGGGTATATCTTTTTTTTTAATTCGCCGGTAAAGGGACCGGTTGTCTTTGATGTTGTGCGTGGCGATTCGGTGACCGCCGTGGCAAATCGGTTGGTACAACAAAAATTAATAGATTCAGATGTGTTGTTTAAACAGGCGGTTCGTGTCAAAGGCGGGCAGATTCAATCGGGGCAGTATGATATTCCACGTGGGGCCAGTGTGTGGAAAATTGCGGACATGTTGGTAAATGGTCGCGTGGCATCCACAACGATAACTATTCCCGAAGGGATGACGATTAAGCAAATAAAAAAACTGTTGTTGCAGACGACGGGGTTGAGCGGGGCGGTTGATTGTGACGCCGGCAATCGTGCACCGGTCTGTGATTTAAAAGATGGGCAAATCTTTCCGGATACATATACTGTGGTGCGTGGAACCAAGCGTTTGGCCGTATTGGATTTGGCGCGTAAAAAAATGCAGGGGATTGAAGAGGCCTGGGGGCGGACAAATCGTCGATTGCCCAAGCCATTAAAAAATTGGAACCAGGTTATGGTGTTGGCGTCTATTGTGCAAAAGGAAACGCCGTTGGCGCGTGAAATGCCAATAGTGGCCAGTGTTTATTTGAATCGATTGAACAGGGGGATGCGGTTACAGGCCGATCCGACGGTTGTTTATGCTTTGACGGATGGATTGGGTGATATGCAGGGGGAACCGTTGTTGCGTGGGCATTTGAAAATAGAAAGTCCGTATAATACGTATCGTAATTCGGGGCTGCCACCGGCACCAATCGCAAATGTTGGTCAGGCGGCGATTCGTGCGGTGCTGAATCCGGCGGATACAAATTATTTGTTCTTTGTGGCCGATGGGCGTGGTGGACATAGGTTTTCCAAAGACTATGAAGAGCACAAGAAAAATCATGCCGATTGGCGCAAAATAAAAAAACAAAAATAAAATCTGCTGGTGTGTTAATGGGGGGCTGTATAACTGTACCATTATCGATTGATTTTTTTATTGTGCGGGTTTTGGAAAAATATTTTTAAAAATTTTTTTGTTGAAGTCGTCACTTGGTTATAAATTGTAATTATTAAAAAATATAACAAATTATAACAAAATTGTTAAAACGCCCGTTGTGTGGGCGTTGTGTTTTGTTTTGGTGTGAAAATACGATTCGTGCACGCGCAGGACTGTATCATAAAATTGGGGTGTTTGCAAAAATCTTTGACCTTGCAGGTGGGATTTTATGCCTGATAAAATTGTATTAACTGGACTGATGATACAGGTCTTGGTTAACAAAAACGAAAGGATGAAATATGAAAAAATTAGCATTAACTTCTTTGTTGGCGTTTTTTGCGGTTTCGGGCGCCCAGGCGGCAAATATTATCGATGGTAATCCATTGTATCGTCCGGACAAGGGGCATTTTTATAGTGTGACATCTGTTGGTTCGCATACCAAGGCAGTTGATGAGGTAGGACTGTATGAAGAGTTTGGATATGGTATTACCGAAGATATGACGGTTGTTGTTGGCACGTCTGCGGGTCAGGCGGATTGGTTTGATTCTATGTCATGGAATACGCTGTCGCTGGGGATTAATTATCGTATGTTCGATCAAGGTGCATGGAAGGCGGATTTGTTGGCGTCTTATTCTGTGGCGCCGGTATGGGGTGATCATGCGTCCTTTATGGATAAAGATACGACGTTGTATAATTGGACCGTTGGTGTTCGTGGTGGATATGTTGGTGCCGGATTTACGATTGCGGGTCATGTGATGTTTGATTACATTGGGACGGAATCGTTTAACTGGGATGAACGTGATGGTGGGTTACATCTGATGCGTTTTGGTATTGATGGTCAGTATGTGATTAATGATTCTTGGAACCTGGTTGGGGCGGCGGAATATACCGCATGGATTGATGGAGATATGTGGAAATTGAATTTGGGTTCATGGGATTTTGCATTTGGCGCAAATTACAATATTGATGAAACCAAATTTGTTGGTGCATATATCACAAAGGAAATGTCCCATGTTGCAGAAGGTGATTGGGAATTTGCCGATGGTTTTGGTTTTGGTGTAAAATTTGGAATTGATTTTTAATAAACCATAATTTTAAAAAATCCCCCAGCAGGGGGATTTTTTTTAAGGTGTTTTATTTGCTGTTGCTGTTGTGGATGTTTGTGCAAAGTTGTATCAATAAATATACCAATTCGCGTGCTTTTTGTGGTGTAAAGCATAGGGTGTCGTATCTTTCATAAAAGCTGTTGGGTGTTTTATAGTCATATATGACCCGGTTGTTTATTGCAGGGCGATAAAATATTTCGTGTTGTTTTTTTATACTGAAGTTACATTTTTTTTGACAGCCGTTACAGGTATAAACTTGGTTGCAAATGGCACGGGGATTTTTGGACATTATATTAACCCTTTTTGTGTATTGTGTTGTATGGGTGGTTTATTGTCAATTATTTTCTGAATTCGTTCCTGTTTATATGTTTTTCTGTATTTTTTACAATTCGTATGCGAAAGAGGAGAATAAATATGAAAAAACTGATTGTTTCTGTGGGGGCGCTGTTTTGTTTTACGGCAACGGCAAATGCGGCAAATATTATTAATGGTAATCCGTTGTACAGTCCGGCGCAGGGGCGTTTTTATAACATCTTGACACCGTTAGAGGTAAATTCAAAATTTGATCGCTTTGTTATGGCGGATGAATTTGGGTATGGTATTACGGACAAATTGACCGCCATGGTTCAGACGGCGGGTTCGTATGATTCATCGGACAGGCCGGAATTTGGTAAGTGGTCATGGAATCATTTACAGGTTGGGTTGGATTGGACGGTGGCGGATGATGGAGAATATCAGGCCGATATATATGGGCGTGCGATGCAGGTCTATGATACGCGCCAGCATTTGGAAACGATTGCGTATAACTGGACATTTGGTGCGCAGGTTGGTCGGCAGACAGATAAATGGGCCGTGGCCGGTGTGGTCGAAGTTAACTATCTGAACGATGATGTGGATTATAAAAATGCAGATGCATGGGCAATGACTGTTGGAATCCAGGGACAGTATATCCTGGGTGAACAATGGAATTTGGTTGGTGAACTGATGTTTGATTTTGATTTGTTTGAAGAATATTACGATGGAGAACGTCTGCGATTGAAGGTTGGGGCGAACTATAATTTGGATGCGACCAAGTATATAGGCGTTTATGCGGCCAAGGATTTGGTTCATTCGTTTGACGCGGCACCGATGGTGTTTGGATTGGATTTTGGTATAGATTTTTAAAAATGATTTGATTTTGTGGTGTGGTCAGACCCGCAATCCTGTGCCATGGTGTGTGTGTGATGGGGTGGGGTGACTTGTTTTGATGTTTGTTGTACTGGCGTGATTTTTTGTCAAAAAGTTGGTTGCTTTAAAGTCCTAAAAATACGCCGGTTTCAAGCGTTTTTGTTAAGATTTTTTCCCAGTTTTTCCTTGACAATTTGGGGTGGGGTGATTATAGTATGTTCGCTTTCCGTGTAATTAAGGAGAGTAATGAACACAGGAAACCGCCTAATGATGCAGAGTTATAATCCGGCGTTAAGTCGTTGAAATAAGTCTGATAGGTGGCTTTTGTGCAGAGTAAAACAGGTAGTAAAAAAACAAAGAGATTTTGAATGCCAACAGTAAA
This sequence comes from Candidatus Enterousia sp., assembly GCA_045593685.1. Lineage (GTDB taxonomy): Bacteria > Pseudomonadota > Alphaproteobacteria > Rs-D84 > Rs-D84 > Enterousia. The sequence continues at coordinate 13,169 of JAZNXD010000010.1, forward strand.
CCAACTGATTCGGAAACCTCGTAAAAAAGTCGTGGTAAAAAGTACTGCGCCTGACATGATGGAAAACCCACAGAAACGTGGTGTTTGCACACGTGTTTATACGACGACACCGAAAAAACCTAACTCGGCGCAGCGTAAGGTTGCCCGTGTAAAACTGGCGAACGGCCGCGAAGTAACTGCTTATATCCCTGGGGAAGGTCATAACCTGCAGGAACACAGTGTTGTTATGATTCGTGGTGGACGTGTAAAGGACTTGCCCGGTGTGAAGTATCACATTATCCGTGGTGTATTAGATACCAAGGGTGTTGATGCAAGAAAGCAGGGACGTTCTTTGTATGGTGCCAAAACAAAGAAATAATTATTAAGTTAACCGCACGCATATAATGTGCGTGAGTAATCTGTTGAATAACAGGTGAAGTGACAAAAGGAAAAAGTAAAATGTCAAGACGTAAGGCTGCAACAAAACGTGAAATCTTGCCAGATTCCAAGTACAACAATCTGGTTGTTGCAAAATTTATTAATAATGTTATGTGGGATGGTAAAAAAGAAGTTGCCGAAAATATTGTTTATGGCGCAATGGATAAATTGAAGTCTGTTGCCAAAGACGGTGATGAATTGACGGCTTTCTTGGAAGCGATTGATGCGTTGAAACCATCTGTAGAAGTAAAAGGTCGCCGTGTTGGTGGTGCGACATATCAGGTTCCATGTGATGTGCGTCCTGCGCGTCAGCAGACATTGGCAATTCGTTGGGCGATTATGTTCGCACGTAAACGCGGTGAACGCAATATGACAGATCGCGTGTTTGCAGAATTGCGTGATGCTTTGAATGGTCAGGGTGGCGCATTTAAGAAAAAGTTGGATACACACAGAATGGCAGAAGCGAACAAGGCGTTTGCTCACTTCCGTTGGTAATAAATACAAAGGCAAAGGAAAGATACAATGTCAGTCGGAAAAACCGCACCATTACATATGTACCGCAATATTGGCATTATGGCCCATATTGATGCGGGTAAAACAACAACTTCTGAACGTATCTTGTTCTATACGGGTAAAACATACAAAATTGGTGAAGTGCACGATGGTGGCGCAACCATGGACTGGATGGCCCAGGAACAGGAACGTGGTATTACAATTCCGTCTGCGGCGACAACATGCTTCTGGCGTGATCATCGCATTAACCTGATTGATACACCGGGGCACGTGGACTTTACAATGGAAGTGGAACGTTCGCTGCGTGTATTGGACGGCGCGGTTGCGGTTTTTGAATCTGTGTCGGGTGTGCAGCCCCAGACGGAAACAGTATGGCGTCAGGCAGACCGTTATGCGGTTCCACGTATTTGCTTTATTAACAAAATGGATCGTATTGGTGGAAACTTTTTCCGTTGTGTTGATATGATTCGTGAACGTTTGGGTGCAAATCCTTTGGTTGTTAATTTCCCAATTGGTGCAGAATCTGATTTCCGTGGCGTGGTTGATGTTATTGAAATGCGCGCGATTGTTTGGGAAGATGATATGGGTAAAGAACCAAAAATCATTGAAATCCCAGACGAATTGAAGGAAAAAGCCCAGGAATTGCATGACAAGTTGATTGAAGAAGTTGTAACGCTGGATGATGAAATTATGGAAGCATACATGGAAGGCAATGTTCCAGATACAGCGACCGTAAAGAAATTAATCCGCAAGGGTACAATTAATCAGAACTTTAACCCGGTTTTATGTGGTACAGCGTTTAAGAACAAGGGTGTTCAACCTTTGTTGGATGCGATTGTTGACTATTTGCCAAGTCCGTTGGATATTCCCGCGATTAGTGGTACAAAAATGGATGGCGAAACGGCGGATTCGCGTAAACCGGATGCCAAGGAACCATTTAGTGCTTTGGCGTTTAAGGTTGCAAATGATCCGTTTGTAGGAAATCTGATGTTTATCCGTATTTATTCGGGTAAATTGGTGTCGGGTTCTTATATTTATAACTCGAATCGTGATAAACGTGAACGCGTTGGTCGTATGTTGTTGATGCATTCTAATAATCGTGAGGAAATCAAAGAAGCATCGGCGGGTGATATTATCACATTGGTTGGTATGAAGGAAACGATTACCGGTGATACATTGTGTGATGAATCGAATCCAATCTTGTTGGAATCAATTCATGTTCCAGAACCTGTTATGAGTATTGCTGTTGAACCCAAGACCAAGGCAGATATTGAAAAGATGTCTTTGGGATTACAGGCATTGGCCAAAGAAGACCCTTCGTTCCGTGTATCTGTGGATGAAGAATCGGGTCAGACCATTTTGTCGGGTGTTGGTGAATTGCACTTGGAAATTTTGGTTGATCGACTGTTGCGTGAATTCAAGGTTGATGTTAATGTTGGTGAACCACGTATTGCGTATCGTGAAACGTTCCGCAAACCAATCACCGAAGAATATACACACAAGAAACAGTCCGGTGGTTCGGGTCAGTATGCCCAGGTTAAGATTGAATTTGAACCGTTAGAACCAGGTCAGGGATATGAATTCGACAACAAGATTGTTGGTGGTGCGATTCCAAAAGAATATATCCCGGGTGTGGAAAAAGGTTTGAAGATAGCGCAACAGACAGGTGTTCTGATTGGCTATCCAACAGTGGATTTCAAGGCTACATTGGTAGATGGTAAGTATCATGAAGTTGACTCTAATGTATTGTGCTTTGAAATTGCGGCACGCGCATGCTTCCGTGAAGCAATGAAAAAGGCGTCGCCAAAATTGCTGGAACCGATTATGAAGCTTTCGGTTAATACGCCGGAAGAATACGTCGGTGACATCATTGGGGACTTGAACAGTCGTCGTGGACAGATTAATGGTATCGAAACACAATTCGGTAACCAGCAGATTTCTGCGTTTGTTCCATTGGCAAACCTGTTTGGGTACGTAAAGACATTGCGTTCTTTGTCACAGGGTCGTGCAAATCCGTATATGGAATTGTCGCACTATGATGAAGTCCCGACAAACGTTGCTGACGAAGTAATCAAGAAGCTGACGAAATAATTAATAAGAAGTTTACAAAAAAACTAACAAGCAAGCCTAAGGAGAAAACTAATGGCAAAAGAAAAGTATGTAAGAACTAAACCGCATGTTAACATCGGTACTATTGGTCACGTTGACCATGGAAAAACAACTTTGACAGCAGGTATTGTACACTATTATGGTGTTGGTGCGGATGCTGCCAAGGGTGTTGACCAGATTGACAATGCGCCAGAAGAAAAACAGCGTGGTATTACAATTAACACTGCCCACGTTGAATATGAAACAGAAACACGTCACTATGCACACGTTGACTGCCCAGGGCACGCGGACTATGTTAAAAACATGATTACCGGTGCGGCACAGATGGACGGCGCTATCTTGGTAGTGGCTGCGACAGACGGTCCTATGCCTCAGACACGCGAACACATCTTGTTGGCTCGTCAGGTAGGTATTCCACGTATCGTTGTGTTCTTGAACAAATGTGACCTGGCAAACGATCCTGAATTGTTGGAATTGGTTGAAATGGAAATCCGTGAATTGTTGTCTGCAAATGACTTTGACGGTGACAATGCTCCGATTATCCGTGGTTCCGCTGTGTCTGCAGTAGAAGGCAAGAACGATGGTTTGGGTAAAGAAGCGATTGATGCTTTGTTAAAGGCTTGCGACGAATACATCCCAATGCCAGAACGTCCAGTTGATAAACCTTTCTTGATGCCAATCGAAGACGTATTCTCGATCACAGGTCGTGGTACAGTGGTAACAGGTCGTGTTGAATCTGGTGTTATCAAAGTTGGTGACGAATGTGAAATCGTTGGTCTGCGTCCAACACAGAAAACAACCGTTACAGGCGTTGAAATGTTCCGCAAATTGCTGGATCAGGGTGAAGCCGGTGATAACGTAGGTTTGTTGTTGCGTGGTACCAAGAAGGAAGATGTAGAACGTGGTCAGATTATCTGTAAGCCAGGTTCCATCACACCTCATACAGACTTTGAAGCTGAAGTTTATATCTTGACAAAAGAAGAAGGTGGCCGTCATACAGCGTTCTTTAGCAACTATCGTCCACAGTTCTATTTCAGCACAACAGACGTAACAGGTACAATTACTTTGCCAGCAGACAAAGAAATGGTTCTGCCGGGTGACAACGTTCGTATCACAGTGCAGTTGATTGCACCGATTGCTATGGACGAAGGTCGTCGCTTTGCTATCCGTGAAGGCGGACGCACAGTTGGCGCAGGTGTTGTATCCAAAATTATTAAATAATTAAACAATCTTGGGCGGTGTAACTGAATTAAAAGCGTCAGTGATTACCGCCCAGATAAATATAAGGAAAACGGTAATGGTACCAACATCAAAAATTCGTATCAAGTTGACAGCGTTTGATCATCGTATTCTGATGGAATCGGTTGAAGAAATCGTGAAAACAGCAAAACGTACAGGCGCAGAAGTAGTGGGCCCGGTTCGTCTGCCAACATTGATTCAGAAATTTACAGTCAACCGTTCACCACACGTTGATAAAAAGTCACGTGAACAGTTCGAAATCCGTAATCATAAAGCGGTGGTCGATATTGTTAATCCAACCCCTCAGACAGTAGATGCCTTGATGAAGTTGGATTTGGCATCAGGTGTTGATGTAAAAATTAAATTGTAAGTTAAAATAAATAACGTTAGTGTTGGGAAGATCATCTGTCGTAACCAACCAACTAGCATAAACAAAGGCATAAAAAAATGAAACGTAGCGGATTAATTACAACAAAAATTGGAATGACGCGTCTGTATGATGATGGCGGGGTTGCACATCCAGTAACTGTTTTGGCAGTGGGGGATTGTACCGTCATTGGAAATCGCACGCAGGAAAAGAACGGTTATGTTGCAAACATTTTGGGTTTGCGCGAAGCCAAGGCAAAACATGTTGCAAAACCACAGTTGGTAGCAGCGGAAAAAGCGGGTGTAAAACCGTATCGTAAGGTTGTAGAATTCCGTGTGTCGGATGACTGTGTTATCCCAGTTGGAACACAGTTGGTGGCATCTCATTTTGTTGCCGGTCAATTCGTTGACGTCCAAGCAACAAGCAAGGGTAAAGGTTTCCAGGGTGCGATGAAACGTCATAACTTTGGCGGTAAAGAAGCAACCCACGGTGTTTTAAAGGCACATCGTTCCATCGGTGGTACTGGTATGCGTGAATGGCCAGGCCGCGTTTTGAAAGGTAAAAAGATGGCTGGACAGATGGGTAATGAAATTGTCACTGTTCAGAACTTGAAAGTGTTCGGTACAGACGAAGCAGAAAATCTGATTTTCGTTGAAGGCGCAGTTCCAGGTGCAAATGGTACATTTGTTTTGGTTTCAGACGCAATCAAAAAAGAACACAAAGATTTACCAGTTCCAACAGTTGCCGCAAAAGCAGAAGCAGCAGTTGAAGCTGAAACAGCAACCGAAACAGAAGCTGTGGCGGAATAATAAGTTAACAGCAAGAGTGAGGTAATTAAAATGCAATTAGATATTATTAATTTTGATGGAAAGAAAGTTGGTTCTGTTGAACTGGATAGCAGTATCTTTGGTTTGGAACCACGTGCGGATATCCTGCATCGCGTTGTTACTTGGCAACGTGCAAAATCACGCGCAGGCACACATGCAGTAAAATCTGTATCAGAAGTTGCCGGCAGTGGTAAAAAGGCATTTAAACAGAAAAAGACGGGTAATGCACGTCAGGGTGAAAGATACAATGTTCACATGCGTGGCGGTGGTGTTGTTCATGGACCGGTTGTTCGTGATCACAGCATTGATTTGCCAAAGAAAATCCGTTCTTTGGGTTTGAAGATGGCTTTGTCTTCCAAGGCAAAAGATGGCAGTCTGATTATTATTGATTCTGAAAAATTGGCAACTGCAAAAACAAATGCGTTTGCGAAACAGTTGAAGAAACTGGATATCGCATCTGCTTTGTTTGTTGGTGCGGCCGAATTGGATGAAAACTTTAAGATGTCTGCAGCCAACATCGCGAATATTGATGTTTTGCCAACAATCGGTTTGAATGTTTTAGATATCTTGAAACATGAAAAATTGGTTTTGACAGCAGATGCAGTCAAAGCGGTTGAAGCAAGATTGGCGTAATTTGATAAGAATTGAAGGTAAGCAAAATGGCAGAAAAAAAAGTTACAGCAGAGAAAAAAGTCGTTGCGACAGCCGGTATTTATGATATACTGCGTCGTCCGATTATCTCGGAAAAGGCAGCAAAACTGTCTGAAAGTAATGGTGTAGCATTCGAAGTCGCGACATGTGCGACCAAAGAAGATGTGGCACGTGCGGTTGAAGCTATCTATGGTGTGAAACCAACCAAGGTGAACATCGTGGTTACAAAAGGTAAAGTGAAAACTTTCCGTGGTCGCAGCACTGGTACACAGCGCACCGTAAAAAAAGCATATGTATCTTTGCCGGCAGATGCAAAACTGGATTTGTCAGCAAATATGTAGTATAATAAACGGCCCTGGCAGAGAACCCAAATATAAGGATGCTAGTGTCAGGGTTTAGAAAAAGGATAAAAAAATGGCATTGAAGCATTATAAGCCAACAACACCAGGTACACGCGGTTTGACCCAGGTTGATCGCAGTGATTTGCACCGTGGTGCGCCGGAAAAGGCTTTGACAGTTGGTTTAAAGTCCAAAGGTGGACGTAATAATTTTGGTCATGTAACTGTTCCACATCAGGGTGGGGGACACAAACGTAAATATCGTTTGATTGACTTTAAACGTAAAAAGATGGATGTTCCTGCGACGGTTGTTCGTTTGGAATATGACCCAAACCGTACCGCATTTATTGCATTGATTGAATATACAGACGGTATGCGTTCTTATATTTTGGCACCACGTGATTTAAAAGCGGGTGATGTTGTTATCGCGGCGGCACATGCCGATATTAAGCCGGGTAACGCAATGCCATTAAAGAATATGCCAATCGGTACAATCGTACATAACGTTGAATTGAAACCGGGTGCAGGTGGTCAGTTGGCACGCAGTGCGGGTTGCTATGCACAGTTGATGGGTAAAGACGGCGTTTATGCACAGATTAAAATGAACAGTGGTGAGTTGCGTAAGGTTCATTCTGAAGGTTTGGCAACAGTTGGCAGTGTATCTAATCCAGATCAGCGCAATGTCAACTTGGGTAAAGCAGGTCGCGCGCGTTGGTTGGGTATTCGCCCATCTGTTCGCGGTATGGCGATGAACCCAGTAGATCACCCGATGGGTGGTGGTAATGGTCATTCTAAGGGCCACGAACCGGTATCACGTACAGGTATTCCAGCCAAGGGATATCGTACCCGTAGCAATAAACGTACTGCTAAGATGATTATTCGCAGCAGACATTTGGCGAAAAAGAAATAA
>JAZNXD010000011.1:0-31845 GCA_045593685.1 Candidatus Enterousia sp.
AAGATATTACCTGGGCCCAAACAAGCCGCGGGATGACAGAGTTTTTTGTAAAAAAATTAAGCACTTATGTCATTCCGGGGCCCGACCCCGGAACCCAGGTAATGCGCGTGAAACGCGTGCGGATGTTTAATAAATTTTATAGACCCTGTCCCCGCCTGCGCGGGGATGACAATTTTTGTGAACAAAAATTGAAAAAAGCAAAACCTGGGTCCCGCGGTCAAGCCGCGGGATGACAAAAGAGGTGGCGCGGGGATGACAAAGGGAAGATATTACCTGGGCCCAAACAAGCCGCGGGATGACAGAGTTTTTTGTAAAAAAATTAAGCACTTATGTCATTCCGGGGCCCGACCCCGGAACCCAGGTAATGCGCGTGAAACGCGTGCCAAAAGGTGTTTTGGTGATTTTATAGACCCTGTCCCCGCCTGCGCGGGAATGACAATTTTTGTGAACAAAAATTGAAAAAAGCAAAACCTGGGTCCCGCGGTCAAGCCGCGGGATGACAAAGGGTGGGGCGCGGGGATGACAAGGGGTGGGGCAGGGTTATTCATGGCGCAGGCTGTCGATCGGGTTTAATTTTGCCGCCTTCATCGCGGGCATTACGCCCGATGATAACCCGACAATTACCGCAACCGATACGGACAGTACGACGGGCCAAATGCTGAACGGGACGTTGTAACCCAATATAAAGCGACCAACCCCCTGGGACAGGCCAACACCGATTATTAACCCTATCATAGAGCCGATAAAGGATATTAATACCGATTCGGACAAGAACTGTATAATTATCATGCGTTCGCGGGCACCAATCGCCTTGCGTATGCCGATTTCGCGTGTGCGTTCGGCAACCGATACCAACATCATGTTCATAATACCGATGGCACCAACCAAAAGTGACACCGCCGCAATCGCAATTAATAATAACTTCATGTATCCCGTAACGGTTGTCATGGTTTCCATGATTTGCTTCATATCCATAATTTGAAAGTCGTCGTCGGCATCTTCTTTTAGGCGGTGACGTTGGCGTAAAAGGGCACTGATTTGTTCAATCGCCAGGTTGTTGTCCGATTCGGCAAATAATTTTAGCGCGACCATGTTTACAGAATTTGGAAAGCGTGATCCCTGAAGGCGTTTTTTTAATGTCGTAATGGGGATGATTACCATGTCGTCCTGACTGCCCATGGCGGAATCGCCCTTGGCCCGTGTGACGCCGATGATTACAAATGGGGTGTTTTGAATACGTATAACTTCGCCAATCGGATTTTTGGGCAGCCCCAGTTCCTGGGCCGTTTCGGGACCGATGACCGCATAGGTTGATGCGTTGCGGACGGCCGATTGATCAAAAAATGTGCCGTATTCAATTTCAACATTTTGAACCGTTGTATAGTCGGGATAGACACCGACCATTGAAGTGCCCCAGTTTTTGTTGCCGTATATAACCTGGGCCATGCCGTTTTGTACCGGGGTGACCGCCATTACGTCGGGTAATTGGGCGATGAATTCGGCGTCCTGGATGGTCAATGTTTGGCGATTGCCCGTGCGTACGCCCGCACTTTGTGCCGCACCCGCACGAATCATGATTGTATTGGTTCCCAGGGATGAAAATTGATCCGTGATTTGTTTTTGTACGGTTTCGCCAACCGCAACCATTATAACCACCGCCATAACACCAATAATAATCCCCAGTACCGTTAGAAAGGAACGGATTTTATTGCCACTGATGGACAGCCATGATTCTTTTAAAATATCGCCGATTGTCATGATGTTGTTCCTTTATAAATTTCTGTCGTCGCGTGGGATGCGGCCGTCGTAATTTATTTTTCCGTCGCGAATATGTATCAGCCTTTGGGCATATTTCGCAATGTCAAATTCGTGGGTAATCATAACGATTGTTATGCCCAGTTCTTGGTTTAATTGTTTGAAAAATTGCAGGATTTCATTGCCCATTTTACTGTCCAGGGCGCCGGTCGGTTCGTCCGCCAATATCAGTTTCGGATTGCCCGCCAATGCGCGGGCGATTGCAACGCGTTGCTTCATCCCACCCGATAGTTGTGTGGGCAGATACGATTCGAATTTTTCCAGCCCCACACGTCGTAGCATTTCACGTGCGCGTGAAATCCGTTCGTCCATGGGCAGACCGCGATACATTAATGGTAACATTACGTTGTCCAGTACGCTGCGCTTGGACAACAGGTTAAACTGTTGAAATACAAAGCCAATGTGTTCGTTGCGGACGATTGCCAATTCATCAGATGTCAGACCCGTTACATCACGACCGTATAATTCGTATGTGCCGGATGTTGGCGTGTCCAGTGCGCCAATTATATTCATGCATGTGGATTTCCCCGAACCGGATGGCCCCATTATCGCAACAAATTCACCCGCGCGAACGTCAAAGTTTATGTCAAATAAAACCTGTTGTTCGCCACCCAATTCCAATGGAAAACTTTTGTCGATGTGTTGCAGTGAAATAATATTTTCTGTGCGCTGTTTTTTCATGGCCTCTCTCTTGCCTGGGATGTGTTTTATTATATCATAAAAAAAAGCCCCGTGGGGCTTTTTTTATAACAGGCATGCCAATGTGGCACTGGTATTTTTTAGCATAAACCATCCAATGCGGTAATCGGTTGTGTATACCGTTAACAAAAACAGTGCCAATATGCCAATCACCATGATTACGTTCCCACGTTTGCCACGCATGCAATACAACGATATGTTATAAAATAAAAACAGTACATAGGCATCAACCATTAAACTGATTATCCACATAGATGTACAATTAAAGGCCAATGCGTTTAAAACCAATATAATCGGATATATAAAGAATATAGATGCCAAACCCTTGATCGCAATTTCCCAATCGCGTTCGCCACCCGTGATTTCGGATACCAACATCATCAGGCCGCCCATCACGAACAGCAGGGTGACCGCCAATACGGGAACAATGATAATCGCTGTGAAGATAGAACCCAATGTTATGGTCGCGCCACCAATCAGACGGATTAACAATACCAAACACCCACCCAACAGACCGTATAAAAATGCCTTTAACATTGATTCTTCCATGTTGCCATCGGCGACGATTTTTGTGAAATAGCGTTTAGGATTCACAATTACGTTGCGAACGTGTTTATAAGCGTTGTGTATTTTTTTCTTCATATTTACACCCCTATTTGATTATTTATATTTTTGCTTTATAATTGTAAAAAATCAATGGAAAAAAGCGATGATTAGAATAGCAATAGCCGGACGACCCAATACAGGAAAGTCCACTTTATTTAATGCGTTGACGGGGACACGGGATGCGCTGGTGCATGATCGGCCGGGGGTAACGCGTGATACGATTTCGGGTAATTTTCGTGACCGGCCATATGCGCTGTATGACACGGCGGGCCTGGAACGCGCGCGATCGGGGATTGCGGTGGATTCAACAAATATGGCGATATCTGCGGTGGAAAATGCGGATGCGATTTTGTTTGTTGTTGATGGGCGTGTGGGATTGACCAATGAAGATATTGATTGGGCCAAATTGGTGCGTCGTAAAACACGGGCGCCGATATTGTTGTTGGTGAATAAAAGCGAATCGGAAAAGCGCCTGGCAAATATTCATGATTTTTATAAGTTGGGGTTTGGTGAGCCGGTGCTGGTGTCGGCCGAGCATAAGCGCGGATTTGATTCCATTTATGAATTCTTGGATAAAATCGCGGGTGATGATGCGGGTGCGCCGGTTGTTGAGCGTGAGGTAGATACGCGGATAAAAATTGCAATTTTGGGCCAGCCAAATGTTGGCAAGTCGACCTTTGTTAATCGCGTGTTGGGTGAAAAGCGTCAAATCGTTATGGATGCGCCCGGAATTACACGTGATACGGTCAAGATTCCAACAAAGTTCTATGGACGTGATATTGTGTTGATGGATACGGCCGGTTTGCGGCGCAAGGCAGGTGTAACAGATGATGTGGAAACGTTGTCTGCGTTAAAATCCCTGGATGCAATAGACAAGGCCGATGTTGTTATATTGATGGTTGATGCAACACGTAATATCGAAAATCAGGCATTGGGAATTGCCGCACGTGTATATAATGCAGGGAAAATCTTATGTGTTGCGTTGAATAAATGGGATTTGGTTGAACCGGAATTGCGTGATGAAAAGTTATTAAAATTAAAACATCAGTTTTCAAATTCTTTTCACCAAATTATTAAGCCTATGATATTGGCGGTGTCGGCCGAAACGGGAAGTGGGGTACAAAATATGTTCCGTCGTATTTATGAACAGTGGGATATTTCTACAACCCAGGCCCCAACCAGTTTGGTTAATCGTATCGTTGAAAAATTGGTTGCCGAACGTCAGCCGCCTTTGTCGCGTTTGAAGCGGCCAATGAAGATTAAATTTGCACGTCAAACGGGACGTCATCCGATGCGTGTGACAATTAATGTTGGTGGGGCGTCCGATATACCGGAATCTTATACCCGGTATTTGCGTCGTGGATTGGCGACGGCGCTGCATTGGGAACATTTGCCAATCGTAATTGAGTACGAGAAATCAGAAAATCCGTATGATTAATGATAACGCCCCGGTGGGGCGTTTATTCATATAAAGTTTACCTTGCAAAGCACTAAATATGCTTTATAATTCGTGGGGCGAAGATGAAATTGTTCCTTTGTGCATCTGTGGTGGAACAGGGTGCAGAAAAGAATAATTTTTCTTCGCATAGAAAAATAGATAAAAATGGAGAAATTAAATGTTATTTGGTTTATTTGGTAAAGATGAAAAAACTACAAAATTAAACAATCCGGTTGCAGTTGAAATTCCATACGGTGATGAAACATTGCGTTTGGAAACGGGACGTATGGCGAAACAGGCAAACGGTTCGGTGTTGGCAACCATGGGTGGAACAATGGTTCTGGCAACCGTGTGTGCGGAAAAATCCGCGGTAGAGGGCCAGGACTTTTTCCCTTTGACCGTTGATTACCAAGAAAAGTTTGCATCTGCGGGTCGTATCCCGGGATCGCGTGATCGTCGTGAAGGCAAGGCTTCGACGGCGGAAACTTTGACGGCGCGTTTGATTGATCGTCCAATTCGTCCGTTGTTCCCAGAAACCTTCAAGAACAAGGTTCAAATTATTGCCCAGGTGTTTTCTTATGATAAAAAGAATCAGCCGGATATTTTGGCAATGATTGCGTCCAGTGCCGCTTTGGCTTTGTCGGGTGTGCCTTTCCAGGGACCGATTGGTGCCGCGCGTGTCGGGTTTGCGGATGGTGAGTATATTTTGAACCCGTCCAAAAAAGCATGTGAAGATTCCGAAATGGATTTGGTTGTTGCCGCGACCAAGGATGGTGTGTTGATGGTTGAATCCGAAATTGGTGAATTGGATGAAGCGACTGTTTTGGGTGCGGTTAAATTTGGTTTTGATGCACAACAGGATGTTATCCGTGCAATTAATGAATTGGCCGAAGCGGCGGGTAAGGAACGTTGGGCAACACCTGAAAAGACCCAGGAACAGTTGACAATGGAATCAGAATTTGAATCTTTTGCACCGGCGATTGAAGCAGCGTTGCAGATTAAAGAAAAATTGGTTCGTTTGGAAACATTGTCTGAAATTCATACAATGGCCAAGGCGCGTATCCCAGAATTGTTCCCAGAATCAGAACGCGCAGCGTCCACATTGGAATCTTGGGCGGATGAAGTGATTGAAAATCTGACGGCACGTATTATGCGTGGCAATATCTTGGCCGGGAAACCACGTATCGATGGTCGTGATAATAAAACGGTTCGTCCAATCGAAATTGAATTGGGCGTTTTGCCACGTGCACATGGTTCGGCGCTGTTTACACGCGGTGAAACCCAGGCATTGGTATCGTTGACTTTGGGTGGTGGCAAGGATGCGTTGCCAATCGAATCGTTGGATGGTTCCGAAGAACGTGACTTTATTTTGAACTATAATTTCCCGGGCTATTCCGTTGGTGAATGCAAGGGGTTAAAGTCGCCGGGCCGTCGTGAAATCGGTCATGGTAATTTGGCATGGCGTGCGGTTCATCCAATGGTGCCAAGTCGCAGCGAATTTGATTATGTAATTCGTATTGTATCGGATATCTTGGAATCGAACGGTTCTTCGTCAATGGCGACAACGTGTGGCGCGACATTGGCAATGATGGACGGTGGCGTTCCAATGAAACGTCCGGTTGCGGGTATTGCGATGGGATTGATTAAAGAGGGCGATGATTATGCAATTCTGACGGATATCTTGGGCGATGAAGATCACCTGGGGGATATGGACTTTAAGGTGACGGGTACGAACCAGGGTGTAACCGCATTGCAGATGGATATTAAAATCACATCCATTACATTTGAAATCATGGAACGTGCGCTGGCCCAGGCAAAAGATGGCCGTATGCATATCTTGGGCAAGATTGAAAAGGCAATTAAAAAGCCACGTGAACATGTGTCCGAATATGCACCACAGGCATATACCATGAAAATTAATCCGGACAAGGTTCGTGAGGTTATCGGCAAAGGCGGTTCTGTGATTCAGGCACTGGTGCGTGAAACAAACACGATTATCGATTTGGAAGATGATGGTACAATTAAAATCATGGCAACGGCCAAGGAAGATGCGGATGATGCAATCCAACGTATCAAGGATATTGTTGCCGAACCAGAAGTTGGCCAAATCTATAAGGGTACAGTGTCCGGTATGAAGGACTTTGGTTTGTTTGTGAAAATCATGAACGGTTTTGAAGCGATGGTTCATATTTCTGAAATCACCGGTGAACGTATTGCAAAAATCGAAGATACAAAAATCAAAGAAGGCGATACGGTTTATGTTCGTTACATGGGGGCCGATAAACGTGGTAAAACACGTATGTCCATGGTTGGTATCGACCAGAAAACAGGCGAAGAAATCAATAAATAAGGTACGGATATATGAAACCTGAACAGTTAGGTTGGACGGATAAGGATTGGGCAAAACATCTGCAATGTAATGTTGCAGATGTGCCACGGTTTAAAAAGTATTTAGAGGAAAACTTTGTTCTTGGTATTTGGCAAGAAGGTCCAAGGGGGCTAAGATACGCGCAGATAGAAGTTAGACATGATACGCCGTCCGGTTCTGTGCGTTTTATTCCCATGGCCACATCTGGTGGTTTTGACTGGCCACTGGATAAAATGGTGGAATATACAAATAATGTGTTTGTGCCATCTTTGGAATTAAAGCCATTTGTGGCCGGGATGCATAATGTGCCGACCAGGGTTTTGCAAATGTTGCATATTAAAAATAATCAGAAATAGAGCAGGGGGAGATTTAAAATGGATATGGAAGCATTAATGGCCCAGGCCGCAGAATTGCAGAATAAGGTTGCCGCAGCCCAGGAACAGTTGGCAAAAACAACGATTAAGGGTGTTTCGGAAAATGGTTCGTGTGTTGTTGATATGACGGGCAAGTACGAATTAACAAACATAAAGATTCACCCAACTGTTTTGGCGCATGGTGTTGATACGGTTGTATCGGTTATTATGTCTGCGTATCGTGATGCAAAACAAAAAGCAGATGAATTGATTGATAGGGTCATGGGTGAAGCCACCGCAGGTGTCCCGATGCCACAGTAAAAAAATCCGCCCCATTGGGGCGTTTTTTATGATATAATTTATTTTGATGATACAGCATGGAGAGAGAAATTGAAAATTGCAATTATTGGTTTGGGATCGGTTGGGTCGGCGGTTGCGACGGCTGTAAAAAATACCGGATTGGCACATGAAATTGTTTTGTTCGATCGTGATGGGGTGCGTGCGCGTGCCGCCGCAGAAGATTTGGGGCATGCCGCTGCTTTTTCGTATGATGTAAAGATTACCGCGGTTAATAATTATCGTTCTGTTCGTGGGTGCGAAATTGTTATTATTGCCGCCGGTGCAAACCAAAAACCCGGACAGACACGGACTGATTTATTAAATGCAAATGCGGCCGTTATTTCTGATATCGTTCCGCGTGTTATGGCAAATGTTGATGCCAAGACCGTAAAATTAATTATTGTTACCAATCCGTTGGATGTAATGGTGATGTTGGCACAGAAATTGTCCAAACTACCACCGGCGCGTGTGATTGGTACGGGGACTATGTTGGATTCGGCACGTTTGCGTACAATTTTGTCGCGCCAGTTGTCTGTGTCGCCGCAATCAATTAATGCCTATGTATTGGGTGAACATGGGGACAGCAGTATGATAAATTGGTCCGCGGCATGTATTGGATCGATTGCATTAAATGATTTTTGTCGCCAGGTTAAGGTCAGTTTACCGCAAACGACGCGCAAGACGATTGAACATCGTGTGCATAATGCGGCATATGAAATTATACGTGGACGTGGTGCAACATGGGATGGTATCGCGGGGGCGGTGGCCGATTTGTTGCGTTGTATCATAAATGATGAACGTCGTATTGTAACGGTCAGTACAGTTGATGGAAGTGGCACGCGGGCGGTTGCAATGTCTTTGCCACGCGTTGTTGGAAATAATGGTGTGGTTGCGACATTGAATCCAAAAATGGATTCGGCCGAAGGTGGCGCTTTGCGTCGCAGTGCCAAAATAATCAGAAAAAATTTTGATTCTATTGAATAAAAAAAAACGCCCTGTCGGGCGTTTGTTTATTTTTGACGTGCCATGAAGTCAGAAATTAACTTTTCACGTAGAGCGATTTGTTTGCTTAAATCGCGACGAGAGGCATGATTCAGACGTTCCATATAATTTTCTTCGTATTTATCAAATACATGTAACATGTGCGGGTAAACCTGGATAACCGGTTCGCCGGTTTCTTTGTCCAAATATTCGATAATTTGTGTGGAAATTTTGGGGCCCATAATTTCACGTAAAACGTCTTTCTTTTTTGCCATATCGCATGCGCATGGATTTGGAAATTCGGTACGATGAATCCAGTCATTGGTCTGGCATGTTGGTTTGCCGTTTAATGTTGCGACGCCCATTGGTGTATTGCGGCACAATTCAAACATTGTTAAATCGTAGAAGTGTGAAAAACGAATTTGATATGTATTCTTTTTTTTCTGTGATACATGATTTTCGGCAATTACAGGTTTTGCCGGCGCAGTTTCGGTTGGTTTTGATTTATGTTTATCAAAAAATCCCATTTTTCTTTCCTTTGTTATAGTTATTATTCATGATAAATATAGTACATAAAAAATAATTGTCAATAGGCGGTACAAAAAAATATCACCGATTTTTTTCGGTGATATTGATTATACGAACAGGTCTTTGACGAATTGGGCGTGTTCAGTAATGAATTTGAAACGAAATTCTGGTTTCTTGCCCATCAGTTCTGAAACGATTGTGCGTGTCTTTTCTGTGTCTTCGGCGCCTTCTTCGGTGCGTGGCGGCAGGTCAACACGTATCAGGCGCCTTGTCTTGGGCGACATGGTCGTTTCTTTTAATTGGTTTGGCATCATTTCGCCCAATCCCTTGAATCGGGATATTTCAACGCGTTTGTTTTTATACTTGGTTGTTTTTAAATTTTCCAATTCTTCGTCGGTGTCAACGTAAATCGATTCGGTGCCGCATGTTAATTTATACAACGGGGGGCACGATAGGTACAGGTGTCCACCATAGATTAATTGGGGCATGAATTGATAGAAGAACGCCATCAACAGGGATGCGATATGGCTGCCGTCGACGTCGGCATCGGTCATAACGATGATTTTTTCATAGCGCAGTTTGTCTTCGTTCCAGTCTTTGGCGGTTCCGGCACCTATGATATCAATCAAATCATTTAATTCACGGTTGTTGCCAAAGCGTTCATCAGAATTTGAAAATACGTTTAAAACCTTGCCGCGCAGGGGCATGATTGCCTGGGTTGCGCGATCACGTGCCTGTTTCGCGGTTCCACCGGCCGATTCGCCTTCGACGATGAATAATTCCGTGCCGGCAATGCCATGTTTGGAACAGTCGGCCAATTTTGCCGGCATACGAATTCGTTTGGTTGGGGTTTTGCGGGCGACGTCTTTGACCGCCTTGGTTTTTATGCGTGCGTTGGCCAGGTTGATTACAAATTCCAACAGTGCGTTTGCGGTTTTGGGGTCGGATGCCAAAAACATTTCCCATGGATCGCGCAGTGCGTTTTCGGTGTAGCGTGCAACCTCGGGATTGGAAAGTTTTTCCTTGGTCTGGCCCAAAAATTGTGGGGTTTTATAAAATACCGATACAATCGCCGCAACGGAATCGAAAACGTCTTCGCCAATAATTGATGTGGCGGATTTATTGTTTACTTTTTCGCCATATGTCTTTAAACCGCGGGTAATTGCAGCCTTGAACCCGGTTTCGTGTGTGCCACCGTCAATGGTTGCGATTGTGTTACAATAGGACGAGAAAAATCCATCGTCCGATGCGGCGCCGTTTTCATCGGTCAAAAATGTTAATGCCCATTCTACGCGACCGCTGTCGTCGGGGAAGTCCACACTGCCACTGAAAATGCGGGGCAAAATACGTGGTTTGGAATCCGTTTTTTCCGCCAAGAAATCCGCAACACCATTTGGGTAATAAAATGTTGTTGTGGCGGGGATGTTCATGTCTTCGGTTAATAATTCCGGGTTGCAATGCCAATCGATTTTGACACCACGTGATAAAAATGCCTTGGCACGGGCCATGCGATAAATTTTTATTGGCTTGAAAGTTGCGTTTGCGCCGAATATTTCGTCGTCGATGGTAAATCGAATTTTTGTGCCATGTGATTTGGTTGCGTCGCCACGGGTCATTGGTGACGTGGTGATACCACGTGAAAATGTTTGGTGCCAGTTGTATCCGTCACGTGCAATATCAACAATCATTTCAGATGACAGGGCATTTACAACCGCGGAACCAACGCCGTGCAGACCACCACTGGTTTTATAAACATTGTTGTTGAATTTCCCGCCCGAGTGCAGGGTTGTTAATATAACCTCTAGTGCGGATTTGCCGGGGTATTTGGGATGTTCGTCCACGGGGATGCCACGGCCATCGTCGGTGATTTCGATTGTTTTTGAATCTATTAAATTTACCGTGATTTTTTTGGCAAAGCCGGCGACGGCTTCGTCAATCGAATTGTCCATAATTTCAATCGGCAGGTGATGCCATGCCTTTTCATCGGTGCCCCCAATGTACATGCCGGGGCGCAGGCGAACGGGTTCAAGGCCTTCTAGGACCTGGATATCTGATGCATCATATGTGTTTGTGTTTTTATCTGTCATAGCAATATATTATTAAAACATTTTTGATTTTTGTGCAAGCCCAAAGAATTTCCGCCTAATTTATAATTTGGGGTTGAATTTTGTGTGTGGGCGACTATATATTTGTTATCGATAACCATATGGATTAGAAAGATGAATAAGAACCCCTATGAAGTTTTGGGTGTCGCGCGTGATGCGTCGGATGCCGATATTAAAAAGGCTTATCACAAGTTGGTGATGAAATATCATCCAGACAGAAATCCGGATAATAAAGATGCCGAAGAAAAATTTAAAGAAGTCAATAATGCCTTTGATATTTTAAAGGATCCACAAAAACGCGCCGCGTACGACAGATTTGGTGATGCCGCCTTTGCAAATGGTAATGGTGCGGGTGGCGGATTTGGTGGCGGAAATCCATTTGGTGATGGTGCCTTCCACTTTAATATGGGTGGTGGTGCAGGCATGGAGGATATTCTGCGTGAAGCGATGCGTGGATTTGGATTTGGTGATTTTGGTGGTGCGGGCGCGGGACGTGGCACGGCACAACGTGGTGGGCGCGACCTGCTGGACGAGGTGGTAATTGATTTAAAAGATGCGTATTTTGGTAAAACGCATACTGTAAAATTTTCGACCAATGTAGAGTGTGAAAAATGTCATGGGCACGGCACGGCCGATGGTAAACCGGCGCCGGTATGTTCGCGATGCGGGGGCAGTGGTTTTGTGCAGACCCGTCAGGGATTCTTTGCAATGGAGGCGCCTTGTCCGGAATGTAATGGACTGGGGCGCAAGATTTCAAAAAAATGTTCCGAGTGTGACGGGACGGGTGTGCAGCATAAACAAAGAACGTTGGATGTGAAAATTCCCGCGGGTATTGAAGATGGTGCGCGCCTGCGTTTAAGTGGCCAGGGCGAGGCCGGAACAAATGGTGCGCCGGCGGGGGATTTCTATTTAGATGTCAGAATTCGTCCGGATAAACGTTTTGAACGACATGGCAATGATTTGATTATGCGCGTGGATGTGCCATTTACGACGTTGGCGTTGGGCGGTGAAATTGAAATTGAAACGATTGATGATAAAAAGTTGGATGTCAAAGTTCCGGTGGGTACCCAGGTTGGTGAAAAGTTGCGTGTTCGTGGGCATGGTATGCCATCGGTGCGACGTAGTGGCGCCTTTGGGGATTTGTATATAGATGTTGCAATCAAAATACCAACAAAATTATCGGATAAGCAAAAGAAGGTTTTGACAGAATTTGCAGATATAAAAACAGATAAGAAAAGTTGGTTCTGATAAAAAATAAAAACCGGCAGAAATGCCGGTTTTTATGCGTATAGCGTATTTTTTTATTTTATTTTTTTCATGTGTCCCAGGAACGTTTTTGTGTACTGGGTTGCGGACCAAACAGATGCAATTAATGATAACCATAATCCATAGATTCCGATCTGTGGCAGGATGTAAATCATGTACATTAATGTGCGACTGTCGGTGTTTGGTTTGATTAATGTGCCGATTGCAAAGATTAATAAAAATGCCGCGATTGAAATCATTTGCAGTGTTGTTTTAATCTTGCCCATGGAAAAGCGTGCCTTGGGGACCGGCATTTCTATTTTCTGGGTACCCAAAAATTCACGCAGGCCCGATATGTACAATTCGCGTGCAATCATGATGATGACAGGCACAACAACAAACCATACCGGCATCATAACAGTCAACATGATTAACGTGTTAACGACCAATAATTTGTCGCCAATGTGATCCATAACGCCACCGATTTTTGTGCATACGTTGTATTTGCGTGCCAGGTATCCATCAAACCAATCTGACATTGCCGCCAATGCATACAGAATAAATGTTGTCCAATACATTTGGAACATCAGGGTTGGGATAATGGCAAAAGATGCCGCAATCCGAAAGGCAGATAAAAAGTTTACAAAGAATTTCATATGTTTTCTCCTTAGGTTGTGATTAATATATGAATTAAGTTTATTATATCACTTCTGAGTGGAAATGGGCATATATTTTTTCTGCGATATTATCCCCAAGGCCGGGAACGTGTTTCAGGGCGCTTAAATCCGCGTCTATGATAGCGCGCGGGGATCCAAAATGTTGTAAAAGGGCGCGTTTGCGTGTGGGGCCAATGCCGTCAATTTCATCCAAAACTGATGCGGTCATTTGCCGGGCACGTAATGTACGGTGGTATGTTATGACAAATCGGTGCGCTTCGTCACGGACGGTACGCAACATTAAAAATAGTTCTGAATCGTGGGGCAGATCGTGGTATTCGGTGCCGTCCGGTAATATAAAGTGTTCGTCGCCGTCGCGAACTTCGCCCTTGGTGACAGCAAATACGGGAATATTGCCCGCGGCACGTTTTGCGATGCGCCATTGTGCAATGCCACCATCAACGATTATTAAATCCAATTTTGGACCACGTTCGGTTGCGCGTTTTACAAATTCGGACATCATTGCAATATCGTTACCGGCGCGGGATTTGTCCTGCAATTTAAAGTGGCGATAGCCTGATTTTTCAAATCCGTTATGGCCAAATGTTATCATGGCGCCGACGGGTTGTTTGCCAAATAGGTGCGAGTTGTCAAATACGCCCGCCATGTTAATTTTTATATCTAGCCATTTTTCAAGTTCTGATACATTTTTGTCCCAGTTTAAATTTGGTGTATACGCATGCTTTTGGGCGTTTCCGCGATTTGAAGTGTGTGTTAATGCGGAAATTTTGTCGCGTATAACCGCGGCGGATTCATAGTCCATGTTTTGTGCAAATGTCTTCATTTGTTGTGTCAGGTCGGATATGATTGGTGCGCTGTCCCCGGTTAGTATTTTGCGCGCTATACGCACGGAATCTGCGTATTTTTGTTTGTCGGGGTTACAGCAGGGGGCGCTGCATCGACCAATTTGATGTAACAGACATGGACGTGTGCGGTTGCGCATTTGTGTATCGGTGCATGTACGAATTTGACAGACCTTTTGTATCGTTTTTATTGTTTCGTTCAAACTGGATACAGACGGATAAGGGCCGTATACGTCACGACGTTGATTGATTTTTCCGCGAAACTTTAACAGACGTGGAAAATCGCCGGTTGTTAATGCCAACATGGGGTACATTTTGCCGTCTGTCAGCATTATGTTGTATTTTGGTTTTTCTGATTTTATTAATTCTTGTTCACGCAGCAGGGCATCAGATTCGGTTGGAACCGTTTCCCAATCAACACGTGTAACCAGTGTACGCATAACCTGTTTGTGTAATTCCAGTTTTGATATGTCCAGGTATTGTTTCAGGCGGTTGGACAGATTTTTTGCCTTGCCCACGTATAACAGGTTGTTTTCACTGTCATACATCCGATACACGCCGGGGGCGTGTGGTGCGTTTTCGATTAAATCAGAAAATTGAATATTCATAATCTTTATGATAGAATATTAATTATTAAATAGCAAATAAGAGGTTTTTCAATGGTTCAAGAATCAGGTCGTTCAATGATTGAAATGCTGGGGGTGTTGGCAATTATGGGTGTGATTACCGTTGGGGCAATCGGTATGATTTCAACCGCAATGCGTACACAAAAGTTGACCAGTGTTAATGATCAGGTTGTGCAGATGGTGACCATGGTGCGCAATATTCACGGTGAATACGATGATTTTTCAAATATGAACGGAACGACAATTTTTGGTGCCATTGGGATGAGTAATCAGAATCCATATGGTGGAACGTATGAATTGTCGGTTGACCCATCAAATCCACGTCAGTTTATTGTAACAATTAATGGTTTGGGGCAATCTGAGTGCGAATCGCTGGTGGCCAAGGCGTGGTCTGATTCGGTTGGGTATCAGTTGTCAAACGGTAAACAGGGTGGTGCAACCGGGGATTGTCGTGGAAACAATGGTACGAATTCTGTGCAGATAGTTTATGGTGAATAATTTTTTTGTGGCCAAATGGGGTTTTAGAAAATGGCAGACTTTATCGAGGTTTCAAAGGTTGAAGATGGAACGCGTTTGTTGCGTTGGTTTCTGCGTCATTTTCCGGGTATGCCCCAGCGTGAATTCTATAAATTGTGTCGCGGTGGACAAATTCGTGTAAATTCCAAGCGTGTTCGTGGCACCGAGATTTTGTGTATGGGGGATGCGGTGCGAATCCCGCCAACGGTTGCCAGTTATGCAAATGTCCAGATAAAAAAAACTGAAAGTGGTGAAAATTTTTCATTGGCTGATTTGGAATCATTGCGCAAATGTATTATTCACAATGATGCGGATGTGGTTGTTTTTAATAAACCGGCGGGATTGGCCGTGCAGGGGGGGACCGGTATTCGTAAATCTGTGGATAAAATGGCGGCGGCGTTGTTCCCGTATGACAAGATTTCTTTGGTGCACCGTCTTGATAGGGAAACAAGTGGTATATTGGTGGTGGCAAAAAATCAGCGTGCCGCCCAAAATTTATCAAACCAATTTCAAAATAAAACCGCGCACAAGGAATATTTGGCGTTGCTGTGTGGAGATGTTAGCCCAAAACATGGTGTGATAGATAACTTTATGCTGAAAGGTCAGGTGTTTGATAGTCCGTCGCGTTTGAATAATGGGGCGGGACAACGGCCCCAGCGTGCAATTACGGAATATAATGTCTTGTCGTCGGCAATGGGGTGTGTGTCATGGGTGCAATTTTCGCCGAAAACCGGGCGTACGCATCAGTTGCGATTGCACAGTGCGTTATCCCTGGGGGCACCGATTGTTGGCGATGGATTGTATGGTGGTCAGCAGAAGTTGGATGGGGCGTTGCGGTCAATGCTGGAAACAAATAATTTATTTTTGTTCGCGCATAAGTTAACTTTTCAGCATCCAACAACGGGGCGGATGATGACTTTGCGTGCGACCGTGCCGGACTTTATGTTGCCCGTGATGAAATTTTTAGAGTTTAAGTTGCCATAATGAAAACAAAAAGAAATGCATTTTTATCGGCGTTAAGGATTATTGGGCTGTTTTTTGTTGGCCTGGTGGTGGCGATTGTTGTGGCGTTGGGACGTGTTAATTTGGAAACGTTGCGTGGAAATTTGGTTGCTGTGTTGCGTGATGCAACCGGGATGCCGGTTGAAATTGATGGGGCGATTTCTTGGAGGTTTTCTTTGAGGCCGCGGGTGGAACTGAATCAGGTGCGTATACCAAATGCCGCGTGGGCCAAAGAAAAATATGCGTTCAGTGCGGAAAGAATTGATGTGCGGTTGAATTTGATTTCTTTGTTTCGTGACAGACCGACAATTCAAAATGTTCGTGTGTATGATGCGGATATAAACATAGAAAAAAATAGTGATGGGCAGTATTCGCTGGAACGATTGGTGCGTGAAAATAAACCCGAAGCCCAGGGTGCAGATATGGTGGATTTGTATCCGGTTAGGGATGCCGGTTTGGGTGGGGTGGAAATAAAAAAACTGCATGTGGATTTTTTGGGTGATGTGTATGAATTGGCGGGATTTAATATTCGTTTGATGCCACGGGCACCGGGACGCGAATATTCCGGTTGGATCAAGGCAAAAGCGGATGAAGATGTGTTGCCTTTTATTGTGTCTTTTTCAGAGTATAATGCCGAACGAAAAATTTATCCGGTGCGGGTTGCGCTGGCCACGGGGGGGGATGCGTTAATTGCAAATATTGCACTGGAAGGTACCAGTAAAATGCCAATCGATTTTATAATCAAGGGGGATATCCCAGATGCCGGCAGATTTGGTCGGATTTTTAACCAGGATTGGTCGGATGTGCCGGCATTGCGATTGAATGTTGCGGGTGGTGTGGAACGAAAAAAAATAACCATCAGGAAATCTTCTTTAATCGTTCGTGATACTAATTTTACGATTGCGGGGGATTTTGATTGGGGTAAAAAAAATCTGATAATTCGTGCGGATGTTAGTTCACCATATGTAGATTTGGCGCGTCTGTTTCCGGATTTGTATGCGGGGGGGCGTGAAACATTAAGGCGAAAGTTAAATGTATTTAAGGATATTCCGTTGTTCGCGGATGAATTTGTGGATCGACAGATTTCTGTGGATGTCAAGATAGATAAATTTGTTATGTATCGCGATTTGAATTTGAACAAATTAAATTTAAGTTTGGATGTTTTGGACAATCATGCGCGTATTGATCTTAATACAGGTTTTGCGGGTGGTAATGTTCAAATCGCCCTTGATGGTGATATTGAAGATAACGGACATGTTTGGTTGCAATCTGCGGCCCGTGGAAATGGGGTGGCGGTTGGACAGATTTTAAGCGAAATTAACAAAAATGATTTTCTGTCTGATTTGCCGATTGGATTGGAATTCTATGTCCAGGCAAATGGAAAAAATTTATCGGAAATTATGCAAACTATAACGGGGCCGGTGCGCGTGTGGTCCCAGGGTTCGGGGTATGCGCATTCGGCGTTGGTGTCCTATATGTATGGAACAGATTTTTTGACGTCGTTGCGACATGGTATCCAGGATTTGTTTAGTTCCGAAAAAAAGCATAATCAGATTAAGATTTCTTGTGTGGCCCTGAATGCCAAGTTGCGTGATGGGGTGTTTGAAACACAAAATGGTTTTGCAATCGAAACAAATGCGATAAATATACGTCTGGCGGGCAGTTTGAATTTGGGTGATGAAGAGATTAAAATGTCTTTGACAACGGTACCGGTGCGTGGTTTAAAATTGTCTTTGACGGGGAACGTTGTAAATTCGGTCGAATTGACGGGTGATTTGGCGCGGCCAAGCGTGAAAATCAGTGGTGCCGCAATGGCGGGCAAGGTTGCGTCGGCAACGGGGTTGGGATTGCTGTTGGCGCCATTTACGGGGGGAATCAGTTTGGTTGCCGGGGCCGGAATTGGTTTGGTTGCCGGGGATTTGTTGGAAAATTGGTTGGCCGATGGAAACCCGTGTGAAACCGCGATGGAACGTGGGGCGCCGTTACGCTATGACGATCCCGAGTGGATGGGGTTGCCGATGACGGATTTAATTGGTCGGGTTTTTGTTGAAAACTGAGGAAAAAGAAGGATGAAAAAATGATGCATTGGATTAATTTGGTTCAGGTATTAATAATTGCTGGGGTGATGTGGCTGTTTTATCGCAGTTTTATTCAAAACACCCAGTCGGAAAAGTTGGTGCGCGGGTTGTTAGGACTGGCCGGGCTGTGGGTGTTCAGTTTTGTGCTTAGTTGGGCGAATTTAAATTTGTTGGCCGGGTTCTTGCATTGGACGGCGTTGTTCCTGTCACTTAGTTTGATTGTTGTTTTCCAGCCGGAATTGCGCAAGTTTATGGCGCTGTTGGGAAATATCGAGGGATGGCGTCGCGTGTTTAAACGCGGTGGGGTTAAGTCCAAAGATACAAAAAGTTTGGATGCGATTGTGTCGGCCGTGGAATATATGTCACAAAAAAATACGGGGGCATTGATTGTTTTCCCCAGTTCTTTGGATGAAAGTGTGATTGAAAAAAAGGGCGTCGCCATTGATGCAAAGATTAGTGCCGAATTGTTGTTAACCATTTTCTTTAACAAGACGCCATTGCATGACGGGGCTGTAATTGTTGAAAATAATCGTATTGCATATGCCGGGGCGATATTGCCGTTGTCGCAAAATAATTTGAACTGGAAATATGGGACGCGTCATCGGGCCGCCCTGGGGATTAGCGAGGTGTCGGGTGCAACCGTGTTAATCGTGTCCGAAGAAAGTGGGGATATTTCAATCGCAGAAAAGGGAAAGTTTACAAAGTATGAAGATGTGAAAAAGTTGCGCGCAAAATTGGAAAAGGTTTTATATAAATAATGTATACGCATTGTGTTTAGTGGGGCGGGGTGGCCGAATTTTGTGCCATTTTCGCCCCGCTTTTTTATCTTTTGTTTTTATTTTGTGTCAGATGTGGTTTGTCTGCTTTTGGCCTTGCACCGAATCGGGGTTTTTTGGTAAAGTTGGGGTAACAGAGTGTAGGATATACACATATTAGATAAAGGAAACAGGAGTAGTATTATGGAATTTTCAGTGTTTCGTCAGGTTTTGATACGTGCGCTGGGGCATATGCAGTCGATTGTGGAAAAGCGTGCGACATTGCCTATTTTAATGAACGTTAAAATCGAGGCCGCAGATGATTTAATTTTGTCTGCGACAAATGTTGATTTGGAATTGGTTGAACATGTGGCCGCAGATATTACTTTGGGGGGCAAGATTACCGTGCCGGTTCAGATGTTATACGATATCGTGCGTAAGTTGCCGGATGATGCGGAAATTTCGTTTAAGCAATCTGGGGACCAGTTGGTTGTGTCCAGTGGACGTGCCGTGTTCCGTTTGCCAACTTTGCCGGCGGAAAATTTCCCGGCCATGGCGGGCAGTAATTTGACGACCAAGTTTCAGATGACGACCGGTGATTTGGCGCATTTGATTAATCAGACCAAGTTTGCAATCCCAACGGATGATGTTCGTTATCACCTGGGGGGGATTTATTTCCATATTTCCGATGATTCGGATGTGAAAAAATTGACGGCGGTGGCAACCGATGCCCAGCGTATGGCGCTGTGTGCGATGCCGGCCCCGGCGGGCAGTGCGGAAATGCCGGCGGTGATTTTACCACGTCGTGTGATTGGCGAATTGTCAAAATTGTTGGAAGATGCCAATGTTGATGATGTTATGGTTGAATTGTCTGATACCAAGGCGCGCTTTACGGTTGGTTCCGCAACTTTGACCAGTAAGTTGGTTGATGCCCAATATCCAAATTATCGTGTTGTTATCCCCAAGGGTAATGACAAGATTGCGATTTTGGACAGAAAACAGTTTATTAATGCGGTTGACCTGGTGTCGGTGGCCAGTGTTGATAAAACAAAGTCTGTTCAGTTGACGTTCAGTATGAATAAATTGGTTATTAACGCGTCCAGTCCGGATGCTGGTACCGCGACCCAGGAATTGGATATTGAATACAATGGTGACGCGTCGTTTACGGTTGTGTTTAATGTAAAGTTCTTGTTGGATGTTGCCGGTCAGGTCGAAGGTGAAAAGTTCCAAATGGAAATGCAGGATCCTTTGGCGCCGACAAAAATTAATTCCGTGGACAAGGATACGGATGCGTTATATGTATTGATGCCAATGCGCATGTAAAAAATAAAATCTAATGGCATATATGCATCGTGAACCCGCAACCTCATGTAACTTCTGTACACTACGGTTGCGGGTTCGCGCGCATCTATACCATTATCTTTTATTTTTTTTATTCTATTTAATTTTCTGTTTGGCGGTTTAATAAATTGCAATCGGATTTTTTTGTGTTATTATTTTGTCAATAAATTAAGAGGTTTATTATGACACTTGATAATTTGGCGGCGGGAAAAATGCCCCCAAAAAAGATGAACGCGATTATTGAAATCCCGGAAAATGGTCATGTAAAGTATGAAATTGACAAAGAAACGGGCCTGTTAAAGGTGGACAGAATTTTGCATGCGCCAATGGCGTATCCGGCGAACTATGGTTATTTCCCGGGGACTTTGGGCGATGATGGTGACCCGTTGGATTGTGTGGTGGTGTGTAATGCGCCGTTGCGTCCCGGTGTTTTGATTGAAGTGCGTCCAATCGGGGCCCTGTTGATGGAGGATCAGGCCGGTGGCGATGAAAAAATTATCTGTGTGCCCCGTGACAAGATTGATCCGTACTATGAAAAAATAGAGTTTATTGAACAGTTGCCGGAAATTTTGCGGTCCAAGATTGAATACTTTTTCCAGCATTACAAGGATTTGCAATCCAATGCCTGGTCCAAGATTACCGGATGGGCGGATCGCGAGACCGCGGATAAATTAATCATGGAAAGTATCGACCGATATTGGGCACATAAACGCGAAATGCAATAATAGTCTTGCGTTTATGGGTGATATTTTTATAATGAATTCAGTTAATTTTTAAACAAAGGAAATTAAGATGGCGTCTTATATTGCAAATGATATGCGTGTGGGTTGGGTTATTTCACACAATGGCAAACGTTATTCGGTGACTTCGATTACCAAGGTAAAACCGGGCAAGGGTGGTGCGTTCGTCCAGGCGGATTTGCGCGATATCGATTCGGGGAACAAGGGTGGCGATCGTTGGCGTGCCGAAGACAAGGTTGAAAAATTGATGGTCGAAGATTTTGATTGTCAGTATTTGTATGCCGATGGTACGGATGCCTTCTTTATGAATTTGTCTGACTATGAACAGTTTACAATGCCGGTTGAAACGATGGGTGATGCCATGAAATTCCTGGCGCCGGAAATGGTGGTCAAGGCGAACTTTGTCGAAGGTCAGCCTGTGTCAATTTCCCTGCCCAAGACGGTAATTGCAATCG
Organism: Candidatus Enterousia sp.; assembly: GCA_045593685.1. Taxonomy (GTDB): domain Bacteria; phylum Pseudomonadota; class Alphaproteobacteria; order Rs-D84; family Rs-D84; genus Enterousia. The sequence continues at coordinate 21,510 of JAZNXD010000011.1, forward strand.
TCGAAGAAACCGAACCTGCATTAAAGGGACAAACCGTATCCGGCAGTGGTGGTAAACCGGCCATCTTGGATAACGGTGTGCGTGTTCAGGTTCCTGTGTTTATTGAACAGGGTGAAAAGATTGTGGTTAATACGGAAACCCTGGAATACGTCGAACGGGCAAAATAAATTATAATAATTCATCTAAAAACAATTCGGGCATCTTATGTAGCGTTTGTACACTGCGATGCCCGAATTGTTTTTATCTAAATCATCCTAATTTATTTTTAATAAAATCTGATGGCGCATCTGCATCGTAAACCCGCAGCCTCATGTAACTTCTGTACACTACGGTTGCGGGTTTGCGCGCATTTACGCCATTATCTTTTATTTTGTTCCTGGGTAGGGGGCAATTATATTATTTGAAACGGGGTGTTTTTTGTGGTACAATTACGGAAAAGGAAAAAGGGGTTTTAATATGAAAAAACTGATGAATAAAATAAATTTTGCGATTGTTTGTGCTATGGTGTCTGCGCCTGCTGTGGCCTTGGAACAGGGGATGCGTGATGCTTTGTGTGAAATGGGTGAACAGTTTGGCAGCATTTTTGAAATATTGCAAATATTGGCGTTCGTTGGTGCGGGTGTTACGATTGCAGGATGGGCATGGGGTTATATCTCGGCCGGTAAAATCGATGCGATTAAGGAGGTAAAGGAAAAGGGTATTGCTATGTTGATTGGCTTTTTCCTGTTGTTTGGTATTGGTACGGTATTAAGCATCTTTATGGGGATGGTTGGAGAAAACGGCTCGTTGGATTGCGTTCAAAAGTTCTTTTAAAAAAACGGGGCGTTGCCCCGTTTTTTTATTTATTATCTTGATTTCTGAAATGCGTATTGGTTTATAAAGTCCCGTTCGGTGTGGGTCAGTTGTGTTTTTACGTGTGGGGCCGGGGTTTGGAATATGTCGTCTTCGGGTGATGTATTTTGTTGTGTTATCATTTTTACCCGTGCCGAATTTAATTCCGAAAATAATATTTCCAATATTTTGTCGCCGTTGATTTTTGGTGTTTGGTTTATGTGCTGTATTGCGCGAATCAGGGCCCCGGTGCGTGCGTGCAGGGTTGCCGCGCCCATGTGGTCCGCCAATGGGGTGTTGGGCGATATATAGAAATTGTTTTGTTCGGCGATGTGGGATTTGCTGTGGTCGGCAAACAGTGCCGCGCGATTTACACGACGAAATTCGTTAAAGTCGATTTTGTATTTGTGTGCAATCCCGTTTATAATTTTTTCTTGTTTTGATAACTGGCTGCGCAGGTATACGCGTGCGAATTGATATGATAGTTTTTTCATCGTGTCAAAATCCATTGTTGGATTGATGACGGGTGAAATAAAGTATGTGCGCGAAAATATCATGTACGGGTTATTTCGTGACATACACCAACATGCATATCGTGACAGTTTAAAGTCTTTGGCTTTTTTATAATTTTGTGCCCCCAGGTGGTATGGGTGTGTGATTGTTTTTATGTGTGCGTCATAAAACTTTGTGTCGGGGGTTGTTAATTGTGGGGTGCTGCGTTTTGATTTTGTGGGGATTGGCATAACCAAATTTTGCCATATATGTGCACTGAACGATGGGTAGGTTGGAAAAACTGTTTCGCCAAACAGGTTGTGCAGGTCGGAATACATCCATCCCGTGATGTCGTATTCGTCGGTGAACAGTTCCGGGAAAAGTGTTTCGGTTGCGGCCGGTGGGGTAATGCGTTTTTGGTTCAGTGTGTGAAATATTGTTTCCTTGGATGGCATATCGTTCCCCCGGGGTTGGTTGTTATTTCTTGTCGTCCAGGTTGGCCAATGAATATAAAACCGATGAAATTAATGATTGGTATGGGACGTGTTGTGTGTCGGCCAATTCCTTGATTTTGTCCAAAATAGGGCGTGGGATACGCATATTTATGACGCAATCGGATTTGTTAAAAGCCTTGTACGCGGCGTATTCCCGCAACAGGGATTCCATGTTCATAACAAATAATTGTTGCATCACGTTTGGCATATGCAGACTCCTATACAGTTCGCAATACAGCGGTAATTACAATGAACTATACCATTGTAAATACATTTGTCAATACAATTATATTTACGTTTGTATTTGCGATCGTGATGGCGTTGGTGTGGGCGGGTGTATGGGTGCGCATTTGATTTGATTTTTATGTTTTGTGTGTTTAAAATTGATGTATAGATTTTTTAAAAGGAAAGGATTTTTTTATGCTAAAACGTATTTGGATCGCCATGGTGGCGTTGTGTGTTTTTGTGGCGCCGGCACGTGCAGAATTAAAGGTTGATATTATTGCGGGGGCGGCCGAGCCTATTTCGATTGCGATTCAAAAATTTGAAACCGGTGATGGTGTTCGTGCCAAGGATGCCGCAATGATGCGTGAAGTGGTGGAAAATGATTTAAAGCGCACTGGGCTGTTTCGGATTGTTAATCATGATGCGTTCCCGGAATATGTAAAAATGCATGGTATGCCAACCTTTAAGTCATGGGCCGCGATTAAGACCCAGGTTTTGGTCCAGGCGAAATTAACGGCGGAATCGGATAATAGATATAAACTGGATTTCTTTGTTTGGGATGTTAATGGACGTGAACAGATCGAGGCGCAGTCCCTGGTGGCAACGCGCAAGACCGCGCGTCGTTTGGCGCATATTATGGCCGATGCGATTTATGAGCGTTTGACGGGTGAAATCGGATATTTTGATACGCAAATTGTGTTCATTGCAGAAACGGGGGATATCAGTAACCGTGTAAAACGTTTGGCAATAATGGACCAGGATGGTGCAGGTTTGCGCTATTTATCGGATGATGATTCTTTTGTGATGTCGCCGCATTTTTCGCCAAATATGCAATCGATTGTATTTTTATCCTATTATAATGATGACCCAATGGTGTGGAGTTTGGATTTGGATACCGGTGAACAACGTCGTTTGGGCCAGTTTGGTGGTATGAACTTTGCGCCGCGTTTTTCGCCGGATGGAAAACGTGTGGCGATATCCCTGGTTAAAAAGGGCATAACGCATATATATGAATATAATACCGAAACAAACGAATTGCGTCAGTTGACGTTTGGTAATTCTATTAATACCAGTCCTTCGTATTCCCCCGATGGTAAAAAAATGGCCTTTAATTCCGATCGGTCGGGGCGTCAACAGATTCATGTTTTGGACCTGGAAACTGGCGAGGTTGAACGTATAACCTATGGTTCGGGACGTTATGCAACGCCGGCATGGTCGCCCGATGGTCAATTTATCGCCTTTACAAAAATTGCGGATGATACGTTCTATGTCGGAATTATGGACCCGCGGGGGCGTAATGAAAAGATTTTGGCCGGCGGTTGGTTTATGGAGGCCCCATCATGGGCGCCCGGTTCGCGTCGGATTGTGTACTATGAAACCGAAAAGCATATTGATGGCATAGATCGTATCAGTCATATTCGCAGTGTGGATATAACGGGGCAAAACTTCTATGACATTGAATTGCCGGATGGGGTAAATGGGGTGGAACCAACATGGTCGCCACGCTTGCCATAGTATTATGAACAGGTTTTTGGTTACGTTATTTCCTTTGATATTGTCCGGTATGGCGTATGCCGTACCGGCACAGGTGGACTATGTTTTGGATGGTGATACATTTGCCGCGCGTGTCGCCGTGGCCGATGATGTTAAAATTACCGTGCGGGTGCGTTTAATTAATGTTGACACGCCCGAGTTAAATGGTGCGTGCCAGGATGAAATTAAATTGGCACGTCGTGCGCGTGGGCGGTTGGAAAAATTGTTACCACGTGGCACAATCGTTGAATTAAATAATATCAAGGATGATAAATATCTGGGGCGGATTGATGCAAACGTCGTTATGTCCGATGGGCGTGATGTGGGAAATGTCTTGGTTCGTGAAAAGTTGGCGCGAAAATATAGCGGTGGTCGCCGTCAGTCTTGGTGTGAAAAGTGAAATATAATTAAAGCGGGTTAGTAATGGCTTATGTAACTTCTGTACACTGCGCCATTTCCAACCCGTTTATCTATACCGTCATCTTTTATTTTGGATGTGTAATGTTTATGCGCTGTGGCGGTTAATGGCGTCGCTGATTTCGTCCAGTGATGCGTTGCATGGCAATAATGGTTCAAACCATACGTTGGCGGTGCCGGGATGTATGCGACCGCGTTTCGGCCAATACAGGCCCGCGTCTGTTCCGACCGGTAAAATAGGTAATTTTAATGTGTGTGCCAACAACAGCAGTCCGCGCTTTAATGGGATGTGTTCGCCGGGTTTTGCGCGTGTGCCTTCGGGGAATATTACCAGGGTGCCTCCGTTTAATACGCGTTTTTCAACGTCGTCGGCCAGTTTTTTCATATTTGTTTTGCCACGCGCACGGTTTACCCCCAGCATTCCACAGCGCCAAAATGCCCAACCGTAAATCGGTATCCACAATAATTCGCGTTTAAGGATAAAAAATGTGTCGGGGACAACCTTGGATATAACGGCGATTTCCAATATGGACATGTGTTTTGCGGCAATAATAGCCTTGCCATCCAGGCGTTTGTTGCCGTTGGGCATGGCGGGGATGCCGTTTTCTTCGGTTTTGGGATAGTGTACCCGGTATTTTATGCCGCCGATTATTCGTGCCAGAACCAATACGCCCGCCGCGTCTGCGAATACCAATTTGTGTGACAGTTTACTGGATACCAGGCCGATTAACAGCAACGGTGACCACAGTGTGAAATATATGCCAAGGGTGATTTTGAATAATATAGTTCTGAACATTTTTCCTTTCCTTTGGTTTTAACTTTCTTTGATTCCCAACATTGTGACGATGTATTTTATATATTCGGTGGTCCATCTTTCAAGTCTTTTTGCCGGGGGCATGCCCGTTAAAATGGCGGGGCATGCGATTATTTCAGTGTCCGGTAATTCGGATTGTACCAAATATTTTGCACGGTTCATGTGATCTTCGGTCGTGATTATTACCAGGCGTTTTAAATCGCGTTTTTTGGCGATGTCACGGATTGCGCGTGCGTTTTGATATGTGGATTTTGATTTAGATTCAATGATTGCGGGGCGGGATATATCTATTTTTCCCTGGGCGCCGGCGCCGATTATATACAGGTCTGCATTTGGAAATTCGCGCATTTTTCGCATGGCAAATGGAATTCTGCGTTCGTCTCCGGTCAGGACAAAGATGCTGTCGTTTGGCAGGATTGTCCCGCACTGAATTGGTGCGGTTGATTTGAATACCATCCCGCCCAGGATAAAGGCGCTGAATATCAAAAAAGTTGGGGTAAGCAGGCGTCGAAACATAGGCTTAACTGTTTTGTAATATTTTTATTGTTGTGTGGCGTGTAACCAATATTGAAAATGCAATAATGGATATTGGTAACAGTGTTAATGCAATCCAACCGGTTCCCGACAGGCCGATTGTTGCCATCAGGCCGACGCGTGCGTGATGGGCAACAGATATTATTAATAGTAATACAGGGCATGCAAACAAGAATCCAATCCCGGCCGCAACGGTGGATATTTGGCCAACGATTGTTTGCATTTGACGGGCAACATAATTATCCGATGCGCCAATTTGGTTAAGTATTTCCAATTCGCGTCTGTGCAACATTGCGGTGTTGCGGGCGATATATGATATGCATATACCAATCGCGCCCAGCATAAGGGCCAATATCAATGTTGCCATTAAAATCATTTGGGTGCCGGCGGCGGTTGATGATTGCAGGGCGGATGCATGTGGTAAAAAGCGTGCTGTGTTGGAAATTTGCTTTTCGAAGTCCCGCATGCCGTCGGCGGATTTAAACTGTATTTCCCACATGGTCGGCAGATAGTTTTTTAGTACGTTATTACCGCCCGATATCCATGGGGACATTAAATCCTGCATTTGGGCGGTGGTTATTTGGGTTGCGGATTCGATTTTGTCCGAATTGGATTGGATGATTTTTTTTGCTGTGTCTGTTTTGTTGGTGTCCATGACCTGGACCGTGGCGAATAATTCCCATTGTGTGCGCCATTTGGTGACGCCGGTGCCGATTGCCAGGGCGACCCCCAATGCCAAAACCGACATAAATGTCAGCAGCGACATGATGATTGTCATGAATATAGACTGATCCCGAACAAGCGAGAATACAACAGGCTTTTTTGTTTTCATTATGCGTTCCCAATATCGTCAAATTGTTTTGATAATTCGGTAAAGTAATTTTGTGGTTTTGGACCGCGCCAAATCTTTTTGGGTTCCGAATCGGTTTTTGTTGTTGTGTTTGTGGATTGTCCGGTAAAGGACACGCGATGATCGGAAACGCGAATTACCGGGAATTGATATGTTTCCATCAGTTTTTTGTTGTGGGTTGCCAGGATAATTGTTGTGCCAAACATTTTGTTCATTTGAATAAACAGTTCCATCAGGCGGGATGCGTTTTCGTCGTCCAGGTTTCCGGTCGGTTCGTCGGCCAATAGTATAGATGGTTGAATAATAATTGCACGGGCGACTGATACACGCTGTTGTTGGCCCCCGGAAAGCGATTTGGGATTTGCAGATGCGTATTTCCCCAGTCCGACCCAATCCAGTACCTTGGTCACCAGTTTCTTTATTTTTGCTTCGGATATGCCACGAACCCGCAGGGGCAGGGCGACATTATCAAATACGCTTAGGTGTGATAACAGCGAGTATTCCTGGAAAACAATGGCCATTTTTTGGCGCAGTTTTGTTATTTCGTCGCGTGTCATGTTGTTCGTTGGTTGGCCGAACAATTTTATTTGGCCGCGTGCGGGTTTGTGTAATTGGTATATTAGTCGCAGTAATGTTGTTTTGCCCGCACCAGATGCGCCGGATAAAAAGTAAAATCCACCGTTGCTGATGTTAAAAGATACATCGGTTAATATATCGGGCGTTCCGTCATAGCGTGCCGCCACGTTTGCAAATGATATCGCTGTCTTTTCTTCCATGTATGGAATATAGAAAAATTTTTTTATGTGGTCAAATAAAAATCCCCGTTATGGGGATTATTTTTATTTGTTGTTTACAACCGTTGTTCCATTTCGGTTCAAGGCCCATACTTTTTCGCCGGTGCCCGGATAGATTGGATTTTCTTTGCCATAGGATACGGTTTTTATACGTTCGGGTTCAATGCCGTTGCCCATAATGACGTGTGCCGCATTACCCGCGCGTAATGCGCCAAGTGCCAGGTTGTATTCTGTTGAGCCGCGTTCATCACAGCGTCCCTGCATTGTGATGTTTACGTCTGGATTTTGTTTCATGTATAATGCCTGGGCATTAAGATTTTGTTTTGCTTCGGATGATATTTCCGCAGAGTCAAAAGCGAAAAATACCTGTTGCCCGTCAAGTTCGGCGGGGGCGCGAACACATGCGGCAATGGCCAAAACAGAGAAAAATAAAGCAGTTTTGTTCATGATTGTTGTTCCTTTTTTCTTTCGTGTTATTTATAACTTAGCAAATTTTATAAAAAGATGTCAATATCTGATTTTTGTGTTTTGGAAAAAATGTTTTTTATGGTACAATATAGGAAAAATTGGAGGAGTTTTAATCATGAAAAAAATATTATCTTTGGCGGTGATTGCCGCTTTGACAGCAACAGTGGCGGATGCGGCGCCAAGTCATTTGGTTCGTAACAGCAAGGGTGGCTATGATGTTACCTTTAATTATACGGACAAGGCCAAGACCGGTTGGTATGTTGGTGGGCGTGCGGCATTAAGCCTGATGAATTGGGAAAATGAGTACAGTTCAAATGATCCGGCCATTGACATGGCGTTTGATAAGGATGAGTATTCTTTTGAGCCTGTATTTGGTGGTTCCGTGTTTGCAGGACGCAAAATTAGTTATTTTTGGCGTGCAGAAGTTGAGGCGGGCTTGATCGGTCAGTTCGATGATAAGGACGATGGTTTTGAATTTCAGTTGACTGTGCCGTATGTCTTGGCAAATGGTTATTATGATTTTGCAAATGGTTTTTATGTTGGTGCCGGTTTGGGTGTTGCGGTTCCCAAAACAGAATTAGATGGTGCGGCATTTGAAAGCGGAGATCGTAGCAAACATGGTGTTTCGTTGATGGGGGCGCTGATGGCGGGATATTCACATAAGTTGGATAGCAACTTGGTCTTGGATTTGCGCTATCGTTTGGCCGCTTTTGGTGGTACGGATCATGAACGCACATTGGATAATACGTATGAGTTTAAAAATGAAATCGGTTTAGTTCTGGATAACTCGATATCATTGGGATTGCGTTACGAATTCTAAAAAATGCGTTTTAGGAAAAAAGGGTGTTGACCCCGATTCGCAAAATATGATAAACTTATAGGCAAGTAAGGTAGAGGGAATTTAAATATGAAAAACGAACTGAAAATATCAACACTGTCAATCGTATGTGTTTTGTGCGCATCAATGGCGTTGCCGTCTTATGGTGCTTCTTCGGTCCGTTCCCTGGGTGGGGCGGGGACGTATAGCAGTGCGTCTAGTGCGGCAACGGCTAAATCGAGTGGTGATTCGGCGGGGGGCGGTGCGATTAATTCGGTGCGTGCGGGGTCGGTGCGTGTAAATAATGCGGCCGGTGCAACAGGTGGTGCGACCCGTTCGGGTTCTACGCGTGCCGCCACTACGCCACGTTTGTCTATTGGTAAATATTTGGCGGGATCCAGTGCGGTAAGTGGTGGGTCTTCGATTTCGGGGTCGCATAAGCCGGGCGGGCCAAGTGGTGGCGAGAGTTCCGGTGAAGCGGCGGATGTAACATATTTGGAAGAATTTGTTGGGTATAGCCCCAGTGGTGATACCTTGCCAGAGCAGTTGGCGGGCATAGTTTTACGTGTTGATGAATTAGAGAAAGATATTACTGCGCAGTTGGGTGTTGTGACAGATGTTGTTTTTGATGATGTTGCAGGAACTTTGACCGTAACGGTTGCGGGTGAAGATACGCCGGTGGTTTATAATTTGTCTGATTATTTTGATGGCAGAATTGAAGAGGCTTTGCAGGATGTTCTAGATGATGTTGTGGCGCCGGATGGTGCGGTGACTGTTTTGGTGAACGAAGTGGTTAACGAAGCCTTGGAAGATTTTGAGGTTCCTGATCGTTCCATTACGGTGAATAAGTTGGCGGCGGGCGCTGTAACGGCCGATAAGATAAATACTGGTACCGGAAATGAGGGCGAGATGTTAATGCTGATGTCCAATGGTGATGGAACGTCGTCGTGGGTTGCTGTGACTGTTGACGCAGAAGAATAGGAATATTTATTTGTGGGGGAAGGAAAGATGAAAATACGTGGGATTGTTTTTTCTGGGTTTATGTCGGCTATTTTGATGTCGGCGGTCGGTATGGATGCGTCGGCGGTTAATTTGGCAAGTAAAAGTTATGTCGATAATGCCCTGGCACAGAAACAGAATACTTTGACGGCGGGCGAAGGTATTGATATTACAGATAATGTTGTAAAATCTACGATTGATACTTCTAAGTTCGCGATGAAGGATGAAATTCCGGGTTTGAGTGCCTTTGCGACTGATGAAGAGTTGGCCCAGTTAAAAACAACCCTTGAGGCGGCGATTGCGGAAAAGCAGGATAAGGGTGATTATGCAAGTGTAGCCGATTTAAAAAGTTTACAGGATGCGGTAAATGGTTTGCAGTCCGGTGGTGTGGATAAGACGCTTGTTGAAAATTTAAAAACAACGGTTGAAACGATTAGTGCCGATTATGCAAAGAAAACGGAATTGACCGCAGTCGAAGGAAAATTGCAGGCGGCCATTGATGCGATTGTTGTTCCCAGTTTAGAAGGGTATGCAAAATTAACGGATATTCCATCGTTGGATGGGTATGCAAAAACTGCAGATGTTGCGGCAACGTATGCGACCAAGGCTTCTTTGGCCGATTATGCCAAGGCGTCAGATTTGGCAAATAAGGCCGAGGCCAACGTGGTGAATACCCTGCAGCAATCAGTTACAAATATTGAAAATACATATTTGACACAAGAAGTCGCGCAGAACACATATGTTACAGAAAATAAAGTTACGGAACAAATAACCCAGGTCGTTGGTACAGATACATCGGGACTGAAAAAACAGGTCGCTGATAATACTGTTGCAATTGCAGATAAAGCAAATGCGGCAGACGTGTATTCCAAGACGGACGCGGATTCTAGGTTCTTGATTATGCAAGATGCAAATGCGTTGGGGGCGAATTTGCAATGGGATGAAGATGGCAAATTGAATACCAAGGGCATTGCGACGGCCGAAGGATTGGAAGAACTGGAAAATAAAGTTGCCGATGCTGTTACGGAAACAGAATTAGCGGCGAAAGGTTATCAAACATCAACTGAA
>JAZNXD010000012.1:0-4376 GCA_045593685.1 Candidatus Enterousia sp.
CATTTTTTCAAAACATAAAATGTTTTGTCATTCCCGCGCAGGCGTTTTTTGTCATTCCCGCGCAGGCGGGAACAGGGTCTATAAAATTATCAAAATACTTTTGCACACGCGTTTCACGCGCACCACCTGGGTTCCGGGGTCAGGCCCCGGAATGACATAAGAGAAAAAACAATCCAAACCCTTTGTCATCCCGCGGCTTGACTCTCGCGCCCCCAGGGTTTATAAAAAATCCCGCCACATGGGCGGGACCAAACAAATGTCCGGAAACATTATTTCTTGGCGGCTGTGGCGGCCATTGCGGCGGCCTTGGCCTTTTCGTCTTCTTCCATTGGCATTTTACCACCGATGGTCGCGAACGCCAATTCTGCCTGGTGCAGGCCCAATTCAACGCCCGCCGGCAATACCAAATCAGTACCGTGAACCACGTCACCGATTGTCAGGTTCACCAAATCAATAATGATTTTTTCCGGAATAACATCAACCAAACCACGCAGGGCAACCTTGCGCACCGCAAAGTTCAACGTACCACCCAATTTCAAACCCTTGGATGTTTCAACGTTAATAACTTCGACCGGAACGACCACGTTAACCGGCTTTTTCACATCGATACGTTTAAAGTCCGCGTGAATAACGGCATCACTTACCGGATGATATTGAATATCCATCAACATCGCATCTTCCATGCCCGCGCTTGTTTTAATTTGGAACAATTTTGTCCGCAAACCCGGTGTCTTTAACAACATATCAAATTCACGACCGTTCAATTCAATCGCGACCGGGGCTTTCTTTTCCCCATAGATAACAGCGGGGATATTTTTATTATTGCGGATGCTGCGTGCGGCCCCCTTGCCGGCAACACTGCGAATTTCTGCATTTAAATTAATTGCCATTTCTTATCCTTTTATAGCATATTGTTTAACCTGTGCCCAGCCTCCAAGGGTGCTGTGCGTCGCGCATTATGAACTAAAAAGCACGAAAAATCAAGTAAATTTATCAAATCTTTTGCATAATTAAAAACCGGGCACGACCGTATGTTTTGTCGCGTAAAATCTGCCACACGGATTCATCCGGCGCATATGGATTTATTGATTCCTGTTCCCAAACAACGATTGCACCACTTTTTGCCAATGCGCCAATCTTTTTAACCAACGACGCGCCCAATTCATGCATATCATATGGCGCATCAATAAATATCAAGTCGGCATCTGTCCCATACTTGCCCGCCATGGCGATTGCATCCGCCTGGACAACACTGGCACGATTTCCCACCATCAGTCCCGCCAAATTATCACGCATTGTCTTGATGGATGTCGGCGCCACATCTGTAAAGGTAACCTGCGCACCCGGATAACGGGACAAACACTCAATCCCAAAGGCACCACTGCCACCAAAGGCATCCCACACAATCATTTCTGCGCCCGTGTCAACAATCCCCGATTCCAGCATATTAAACAGCGCAATCCGCGCCCGATTTTGTGTCGGTCGCGCATTTGGGGGCAGGCGTAACCGCCGACCACGATAAACCCCGGAAATAATTTGCAATTTTGAATCCATACGATAAAGTATACATTATGAAATTTATGAATCAAGCCCTTACTTGCGCCCGGCGCGCATTTGCACACGACGACGTACCAATCGGCGCAGTGATTGTTCGCGATGGCGTGGTGATTGCACGCGGCGAAAATCGGGTTCAAAAATGCAAGAATCCGACACTGCACGCGGAAATAGTCGCCATTAATCGCGCATGCAAAAAACTGGGGACAAAATTCTTGGACGATTGCGATATTTACGTAACATTGGAACCTTGTGCAATGTGCGCCACGGCGATATCCCTGGCCCGAATACGAAACATTTATTTTGCGGCCACCGACCCCAAGGGTGGCGGAATAACATCAAACGCCCGCATATATGACACAGACACGCATCTGTGGAAACCATCTGTTTATCAGGTGCCCGAACACGCGGACGAATCGGCACAAATGTTACGCGAATTCTTTGCGCTGCGCCGTAAAAAATAATGCGCCAAATTGGCGCATTTTTTATACCAACGATTTTCCGGTCATTTCATCTGGCTTTTCTATCCCCAGCAACTTTAACATCGTCGGCGCAATATCGGCCAAACCACCATCATGTATTGCCGGCGCATTATCTGCAACCAAGATAATATTAACCGGATTGGTCGTATGTGCCGTCCACGGCAGGTTGTTTTCCGTATCCCACATCTTTTCCGCATTACCATGATCCGCCGTAATCAGCACAGTTCCCCCCAATTCCAAAACGGCCGGCACCAATCGTGCCAACTGGGCATCCAGGGTTTCCATCGCCCGAATTGCCGCATCCATATTTCCGGTATGTCCCACCATATCCCCATTGGCCCAGTTTAAAATCACCACGTCATATTCGCCCAGCACGGCAATCAACGCATCTGTGATTTCCACCGCGGACATTTCGGGTTTTAAATCAAACGTTGCAACATCCGGCGATGGAATCAGAATCTTTTTTTCATTTGGAAAATCTATGTTACGTTCGGCATCCATAAAGTACGTCACATGATTGTACTTTTCGGTTTCTGCAATACGCAACTGGCTAAGGCCTTTTTCCGCCAACACATCCCCCAACGTATTTTTAATTTCTTCATCCGGCATCAGGGCAGGGCACACTTCGTTTAATCCTTCACCATATTGTGAAAAGCACAAAATATGCGCACCTGTCTTTACAATTTCGCGCATAATCTGACGCGCACGATCACTGCGATAATTCCCGAACAGGAATCCATCACACGCACGAATCGCCACATCGCCATCAATTACGGTCGGTTGGATAAACTCATCCGTTTCGCCACGCACATAGGCATCGGCCAACGCCGCATCAATCGTTGCCGCATGAATATCAGACGTGGCATTTGCAATCGCATCAATCGCCCGCATTGTTCGATCCATATTCTGATTTCGATCCATTGCATAGTAACGCCCCGACAACGTCCCCCAAAACACACGCCCATCGGCCAAAGGCGCCGCCAGCCTGTCTTTTATCAACGCAACATATTCCGCCGCCGACCGGGGCAGGGTATCACGCCCATCTGCGATAAAGTGCAAACACACACGCACCCCCGCCGCAACAACATATTCAACAATCGTCATGATATCGCGCACATCCGCATGAACACGACCATCACTCATTAATCCGGCGACATGCACAATGCCACCATCTTGTTTAACAGATGCTATAAAATCATTTAACGCACGGTTTTGATTCCAGTCTTCCAGTTGGAACCGACGCAGGAACTGATTCACCACGCGCCCCGCACCCATTGTGATATGTCCAACCTCGGAATTACCCATTGTTCCATCGGGCAAACCGACGGCAACGCCACTGGCATCTAATTTCGCATGTGGATATTTTTTCAACAAACCATCAAAGAACGGCATTTTTGCCCGCGAAACGGCATTATAATCATCATCCGGATAAATACCAACCCCGTCCATAATACATAAAACTAACGGCTTTTTCATATTCTTCCCCTTGTGCTAAAACCTTGGGGATATAATAACCGTTTTTTAATTGCAAAAGCAAAAGAAAAATTGTATAAAATACAACATAGGAAACAGGTCTTAAAAACACATGTGGAGAAAAAATTATGAGTGGAAAACCATCAATTCCAAATTCTATTGACGAACACATTGGCCAGCGTATGCAACTGCGCCGTGTTATGATGGGCATGTCCCAAAAAGATTTGGCAAAAATTTGTGGTGTAACCTTTCAACAAATTCAGAAATACGAATCCGCGGGCAATCGCATATCCGCATCACGTCTGTTTGAACTAAGTGCGGCATTGGAAACGCCGGTATCGTTTTTCTTTGCGGGATTGCCGGGCTATATCGACCGCGAACCGCGTAATGGTCGCCTGCCAAAATCCCACGTTTGCGATGGTGGCACGGATGATCCACTGGCAAAAAACGAATCCCTGCAATTAATAAATTTATATTGGAAATTGGCAAACGATGACCAACGTGAAATGGTAATGAAAATGTTACGCGCCCTGAACGGCATGGAATAAAGACGAATATCATACATTTAATTAAAACCGCCCCGGCGGTTTTTTTCTTTGTCATCCCGCGGCTTGACCGCGGGACCCAGGTCTATTCTTCCTTTGTCATCCCGGTGCTTGTTTGGGCCCCGCAAAAATGTAAAAACATTTTTGTGGGCAAATCCCACGGCCCCCAGGTCATATTCTTCCTTTGTCATCCCGCGGCTTGACCGCGGGACCCAGGTTTTGCATTTTTTCAAAACATAAAATGTTTTGTCATTCCCGCGCAGGCGTTTTTTGTCATTCCCGCGCAGGCGGGAACAGGGTCTATAAAATTATCAAAATACTT
>JAZNXD010000013.1:0-2692 GCA_045593685.1 Candidatus Enterousia sp.
ATAATAGAAACGATAAGGCAGTATGTGCTAGAGAAGACGACACTAGCAGACTAAATTGATAAAAAAGCGCTACATTTGTGGCGCTTTTAATTTTATTTCACTAGCTATTCTATTTTTTGTTGGCATTGTTGTGTTGAAAAAACAAGAGGCACAACATGACAACGATAAACAAGCAACACGGATTCTATGGTGCGCTGGCGGCACATTATGGCAGCCCGGACCACCGAAACGCAATCTGGGACATTACGGTCAAACGCCTGGGGCAAATACACCCCGAAAAGTCCGCCGATGAAATACTGGAATTTCTGAACGGGCGCGCTGGGCGACACCTGGCGGACGAGATATTAGACGGTCCCGGCACCCTGAGTTATGGGGTGGCGATGCTGCGCGTGGCAATGCTGAACAAACTAAAAATGGCCAAGTGGTGGGCGTATCACACCGGTGCAACGCCGCGTCCCATCACGGTGGACAAGCGCATGCTGTACCGGTCCGCAATCAAGAACGAAATGCGCAACCGCCGCATCCGCAAATTGGTGGACGGTGCGCTGGCCTGTGCTCAGGACGACGTATGGCAGACCCCAGAAATGTGGCTGAAATCAGACCTGACGGGGCTGGACGAACTGGAATTGATGTGGGGGTAGATTCAGCAAGAACTAAAAACCAAAGGCGCCACACATGGAAACGATTGATGCACTGGAATGGAAACTGCACGCCGCCCGGCGGGGTGTGCCGGGGGCGAGATATCAAACAGGCCTGGTCATCGACCTGAACGGGCCGGCGGGCAATATCTTCTATCTTATGGGTGTGTGCAATCGCCTGGTACGCGAACTTGGACTATCGGCACAACTAAAACGCGAATATGAAACAGAAATCAACTATACGTGTGACTATCAATCCCGTCTGACCATCATGCAAAAATGGTTCGGGATTGTGTTTGTAGAATAATCCCAAAAACCATATTGATTTATGGGGATTTATTCATTAGACTCTATATAAATACGGAATGGAGTCGCACATGAAAAAAATTATATTTTTACCAGTTGTTTTAGGATTGGCCGCTTGTCAAACGCCGGTGGCACAACAGTATGTCGCCAACATGTATGCCAAGGGCACATTAAAAGGCTATGAAAATACGGGCGTTGCCAATGAGGCAAATACTAATTGTCCAGGTTGTCATGTAAAGAATTATGACCGTGTTAAACTGACTGTTAATGAAATTCTGTCAAAGGCAGGAATAGAATATTTTGTAGAGGGATGTCGTGTATCGGTTGTTGATTCCCTGGGGCTGATAAATGTGTCGGCAGAAAGATATATCCCAGCGACCGATAATTCATCCTGCATCACTGTTTTTGAAAAAGAAAAATCCTATCTGAAATCTATGGGCTTTGCAGAATAAGCAACACAAGCAAAAGGGGTGCATTATGGAAATTTTACTAGGCTCTATATACGTAATTTTGTTAGTCACTGTCTACTTTTTGCCGTCTATTGTTGCGATGTGCAGAAAGCATGTGAACTTTACAGCCATTTTTATTCTAAATTTATTCTTAGGTTTTACATTATTTGGGTGGGTTTTTGCTTTGATATGGGCTGTTTATAATTCTACGGCGGTACAGTCAGGGCAAAAAAAGAAAAAATAATAAAATTTGAACCCGCACAAATGGGCGGGTTATTTTTTATATGCATTCCACAAATATTCAAACCGTTTGCTGTATTCTTGCGCGGGGTGGGTCAGGAAGATGCAGTTTTCGCTGTTGTACTTGGTGGCGGCGGTGGTCCAGTTATAAGAGCCGGTCACCATACGCCGATTATCAAATACGGCGAATTTGTTATGTTCAATCTTGTGCCGACGGTTGGTGCGGACGGGGATGCCGGCGGCGACCAGTTCATCAATCATGGACGATTTATGCCCGGCCATAGTTCGGTCGGTGACAATTCGCACCTTTGCGCCCCGACGGTGGGCGGCGATAATGGCATTCGCAATTTTCGGATTGGTTATAGAATAAACGGCAATGTCAATGGTTGTGGCGTGACCCAGTTCTGCAATTATGCGGTCTTCGCATCCGGTGCCGGGGGTGAAAAACGCCTCTATGTGTGCGGGTGCGCTGGGCGGGGTGAGCGTCCGTGTGGGCAATTGCACCCCAACGCCAACCCCAATGACGAACGCAATCCCAATAACAAAAGTCCATTGTCTGACAAACATACAACCCCAAACAAAAGACCACTCAATGAAAGAGTGGTCGGGAGTTGATCAGTTTACACAGAAACCCCGTTGCCTTCGACAAGTCTTATAACAACGGCATCCCGACCATTGTCGGGACATTAAAAGCTTCGCTGTGTAAGGGAGATCAAGCCCGTTCACGCTTATAATGCCTTGTGCAATTACTTGCACACACATATTCTACACCATTTCCCACAAAAATCAAGAGTGGTGTTTCGGGGGACAAAAATCGTTTTTCATAAATGCACAATTTCGGTGTCGGGGAATTGTGATGCGATGTATTCGGCAGCCAAGCGGCGGTGGCATTGGTGTGCGGTCTTTTCCGTACACATCAGGCATATGCGGTCCAATTCGTCCGGATTGCGCCCCGCCAATGGCGCACGCCCCGCAATCAGGCGTCTGTAAATCGGTTCGGCATCCGCCCAGGTTGCCTTTTTATCCTTGAACGCGGTCAGCATTTCAAATTCAGGCGCA
>JAZNXD010000014.1:0-2251 GCA_045593685.1 Candidatus Enterousia sp.
AATGGCAGAAAGGGCGGGGCGCATAGTTGTGCCTTTTCTGCTTTTTTAATAGACCATGTCAGAAGATAAAAAAATAATTTCCATTGATGCCATGGGGGGCGACAAAGGGCCGAATGTGGTTCTGGGCGGTATCAATCAATATTTATACCAGCATGGCGAAAACAACGTGTTTTTTCGTGTCTTTGGTGACGAACGCAAATTGCGAAAATTACTGGGGAAATACCCACGTGTTGCCCGCAATGCCGAAGTTATTCATGCCCCAAATGTAATTAAACCCACGGACAAGGTTATGGACGTTCTGCGTCATGCCCAGGATACATCTATGTACATGGCAATCAAAGATGTCCGCGAAGGTAAATCGGCCGCCGTCATCAGTGCTGGCAATACTGGTATTTTGATGTCGCTGTCCAAATTGGCATTAAAAACGATTGATGGTATTTCGCGCCCTGCAATTACGACGATGTTACCATCGGGCGCCGGGGACAGTCGCGTGGTTGTGCTGGATCTGGGGGCAAATGTCCAATGTGACGAAACCATACTGTTTGATTTCTCGGTTCTGGGCAGTGTTTATGCCGAAGTGGTCGGAAAAATGCCGCGTCCAAAACTGGGGGTTTTAAACATCGGTTCCGAAGAAACCAAAGGGAACGAGACATTGGTGCATCTGAACAAAATTTTGAGCGAGCACAAGGATAAATTACCATACGAATACATTGGCTTTGTCGAAGGTAATGATATCAGTGCCGGTCGCGTCCAGGTTGTTGTGACGGACGGTTTTACCGGTAATATCGTTTTGAAAACGGTTGAAGGTACTGCGAAGCTGATCAAGCGTGTAATCGTTGAAAATTTCAAGAAGTCCATTTTGGCAATAATTGGTGCGTTTTTCTTGGTGCACGTGTTCAAGCGTTTAAAGCATAAAATTGATCCGCGTTCGTATGCGGGTGCGACATTCCTGGGGTTGCGCGGATTTGCGGTCAAGACCCACGGAAACAGCGATGCGCTGGCATTTGCGAATTCAATTCAGTATGCCGCTGATTTGACCAAGGCCAATCTGAATGGATTAATTGAAGAGCGTGCCCGTGCATTATCTGACGTTCGTGCTGCAATTAAAACCGAAGAATAAAAATCCCCCAGACGGGGGATTTTTATTTTTTTCGTTTACACAAAATCATTGCCATACCATTTGTCATAACTTTTTGTATTATTTTATCTGGCATCAGCACCTTGCCGTTTTCTATTTTAATCAGTTCTGCATGTGATACACCAAACAATTTAGAACATTCGAAACGCGTGATATTCATTGATTTTCGCGCCTTGCGCAGATAGTCGCCAAAATATTTTGCATCAACCAAGACAATTGCCATTTTAATCCCCCCCGTTTTTTACATTAAATAAAAACCGCACATTCAAGGCGGTTGGAGGTTAAAGACTATTCGAATAGATAGTGTCGTTTATTTATATATATCACGACCCCCCAACCAAGTTGATTGGAGAAAATATTTAATGTCATCCCTGACAATTCGAACGGGTCTTTACACCCCACACCGGTTTCCCAATGCCCACATATTATAACTGATATTTTTGATATATTCAATTACTTAGATAAATAAAAGTTTAGCGAAACAAAAATTGTAAAAATTGCCCGATTAAATATTTATTTAGCGAAGTGTCTTGTCTTGTGTCTCACAAAAATCCCCTAAACAGGGGATTTTTTACACTAGACAAGAAAGGAAACTGTATTTTTTTATTCACCGATTTTTAAATTCGGGCGTGTGCCACGCAAATTTTTCAAGGCCTGTTCCTGGGCAACGCGGAATGCATCTGGGTTCCATATTTGAAAACTGTTTCCGCGACCAACGAACACCGCTGTATCGGTTATGCCCGCATGCTTTAACATATCGGCCGGGATAACAATGCGTCCTGTCACATCAAATGCCAGTTCGCGCGCATCTGCGAACAACATAGCGGTCAAATCGTCCAGTCCGCTGTCAAATACGCCCATTTTATCGGTCGCGGTGGCCATTTGTTCCATGCGGGACATCGGCATGCCTTCGATACAATTATGTGTGAACGAGCGAAATAATACAACGCCCGCGAATTTTTCGTTCGCAACAGAAGCGCGGAAAGAGGCCGGTACCGAAACGCGTCCCTTGGTATCCAAACGATTTTCATAAGATGAGAGAAACAATGACATTTTATGAACTTCTTATTTTTGGGGCTTGTCCCCGGTTCCTCTTTCCTGCTTCATGGTGAA
>JAZNXD010000015.1:0-12828 GCA_045593685.1 Candidatus Enterousia sp.
GTTATGCCATTTACTGTGTCCACTCATATTTGACCTTTTTATTATTTTAGATTAAAATTACCCCAAAAGGATAACAAATGATTGGAAAATTGCAAGGCATTGTTGACTATATCGGCGACGGTTTTGTTATTTTATTAACAAACGGTGTCGGGTACAAGGTGCACACCACCGAATACCTGACCCACAAATCAACGGTTGAACTGTGGATTGAAACGGTCGTTCGCGAAGATTCCATCCGCCTGTTTGGCTTCACAACACTAAACGGTCAGAACCTGTTTAATTTGCTGACAACCGTATCCGGCGTGGGACCTAAGGTTGCATTGGCAATCCTGGGGACAATTAATTCCGACACATTAATGTCTGCGATTGCCACGGGCGATGCCAAAACAATTTCGACCGCCCCGGGTGTTGGCAAAAAAATGGCGGAAAAAATCATTGTTGAATTAAAGAATAAAATCGGTGGCGCATCTGCAACATTATTTGCACCGGCCGGTGGCACAGGCGCATCCGCATCGTCCGCCCTGCCCGATTTGTTAATGGCACTGGAAGCATTGGGCTATCGTCGCCTTGACATAATTGAAATGGCACAAAAATTGGTGAATCAAAATCCAACGGCGGATGTATCCAAACTGGTCCCATTGGCATTAAAAGAAATCAGCAAAACAAAGTAACCACAACATGAATAATAACGACACAATTTTTGCATTATCATCTGGTCACGGTAAATCCGGCGTTGCAGTAATTCGCATATCGGGCGACAACCTGCGCGACACATTTACAAAAATTACCAACAAAACAGACATTGTTCCGCGCCACGCATATTTTGTTAATCTGACAGATGGCACGGGCGAACTGATTGACCAATGTCTGGCGATATACTTTCCTGCGCCCTATTCTTTTACCGGCACAGATGTCATAGAATTACACACACACGGCGCGCCCGCCACAATAAATGCAACATTTGAACACCTGAAAACATTGGACATGCGTATGGCAACCCCGGGCGAATTTTCACGTCGTGCATTCTATAACAACAAAATGGATTTGGCCGATGTTGATGGCCTGGCGGCATTGCTGGATGCACAAACCGATGTCCAGCGTAAACACGCCCTGCGTTCCATGTTGGGCCGGGACAGTAAAATTTATAACACCTGGCGCGAACAAATGGTTGAAATATCGGCCTATGCGGCGGCAATCCTGGACTATAACGCGGACGACCTGCCACAAAACATATGTGAAACGATTCACACGCGCACAAAAAAATTATACCAAGAAATCAGTACCGCCTTACAGGGATACAAAACATCACGGGCAATTCGTGGCGGAATAAATGTCGCACTGGTTGGCGAAACAAATGTTGGTAAATCATCAATCTTTAATTATTTGGCGGGCTCAAATCGTGCAATCGTATCCGACATTGCCGGCACCACACGCGATGTCGTATCAATCAATCTGGACATTGATGGATATATGGTAAACCTGTCTGATACGGCGGGTATTCGTGAAACAAACGACGAAATTGAATCAATCGGGATTGAACGCACAAAATCAGAAATCCAGAACGCAGACATTATAATCCACGTCTATACGCCGGATTCTGTGGCACACAGCGATTTACACAACAATGAAATTATTGTTATAAATAAATCAGACACAACCGACACACATGACATAAAAAATGTAATTTATACGTCTGCCAAAACAGGCGACGGCATGAAAATACTGACCGACACATTACGCGAAAAGATACACAAAATCATGGACGGCGCCGAAGGTACCTTGTCTATAAACGCGCGCACCAAATCATTATTGGAATCTGCGCGTGACGAACTGAACAGTGCATTGGCCGCGAACGATAATTATGATATATTTGCCGAACACACGCGTCGTGCGGCCGATGCGATTGGAAAAATCCTGGGGACAATCACCGCATCCGAGGTTTTAGATAAAACCTTTGGTCAACTGTGTTTGGGGAAATAGACAATATCATCCCGACCTTAGTCCTTAACACGCGCCAGGTCATCGTACACCTTGTACTTTTGGTCACCTGTTTCACGGTATTCATACCCGGCCGCGCCAACAGAATATATATTAAATAATTCTGTAACCTTATCAACCGCGGCGCGCATCATTTGCGCGGTTACATCGGCATCATATTCAATCACACGCGCATCATTATTTCGCAGTTGCAAAAATCGCATAACCGGTGTCCGCGACCGTTCGGTTGTCTGAATTGGAAATCCCCCCGATTGTAACATATATGCCTCTAATGGTAACTGTGGCATATTTCCCTGCTCTAATTGACTTTTGGTTGGCGCAGCCCCCGTTTTAATATCCAGCACCCCCCCATCCCAAATTCTGTCGGCGCGCGCCCGTACATTTCGTCCGGCAATCTTTACCGCACCACCAATTTCCGCATACGCACGTGGCACAGACGACAATTCATTTGCAATAACGGGGGCAATTTCCACAAATCGTTTATGCCAAAAATGAAACAAAATACTTTCCCGCCCCAATTTTTCCAGCGCACGCACATCCATCTGTTGCACCAAAACATCGGGGCGCAAATCGGTTGCATGTTCCACCACTTCATGTACCAGGTTCCCAAAGTCACGCGCATCCGGACCAACCCAATAATCATCCAATACATGCAACCTCAGAATATGCCGCACATAGAACGCATATGGATTATGAATCAACAGTTCCAATTCTGTGACATAAACATCACTCCAATCCGCGGGGGGTGTTGGCACAGAATAGTCCAAACTTTTTCGCACCACATTATCACGCGCCAAAACCGCGTTTAAAATATCCACATCTGTATCAAAAATTCCCCGTCGTGCAATAACACGTGACAAAAATCTTGATTCCGTGGTTTGCACCCCACCCGATTGGGTTGAACGCAACCAAAATACCGTATTTCCACACGACAAATTCATAAAATCCAGCGCCTGTAAAGAAACCTTTCTGTCGGCCGCCGGCAATCCAATTTTTTCCGCCAAATTTTTGGGCAACCACGCATTTTCATATCCACGTGCCGGGAACATCCCGTCATTTAATCCCGTCAGGATAACAATATCTGCGGTCTGCATACGCGATTCTATTGTTCCCAACACAACCACATCCGCCCGATCATTTATCGCGCCACGTATAGACACGCCCGCCAACGCATCTGCAATAAACGCACGCGCATCCGCCGTGCCCAAAACCACACCCGCCACCACCAACGCATCGGACATTTCCTTAATCGCGGCCCAAACCTGAACAGATTCCACATCATCAATTATAAATTGTGGCGAAAAATTCGACATATTGTCCGAAACCATTTTTGCCACCGCATTAAACAGGTTATTTCCCGACTCTTGATAAATTACTTCAAAAGAACTATCCCCCGCTTCTATCCATGCATCCAACAAGTTTAATATTGCGCGGCCCGCCCGGGTCATGGTACCGGACACCCCACCCGAAAAGTCCGCCACAATACCGCGCGCATCCAACGCCGTTGCAATACGTTGGTTTCCGGCGGCATCGGGTGTTATAACCAATACAGATTTTTTTTGTTCCACGCATCTGCACGCAATTTCTGCGACAACTTCGGCCTCGGTTGCTTCGCGCGGAACCTGAATCAAATGACAATTCCCCAGTTCTGTATTCACATCACTTTGCGCACAATCATTACCAAAGGCATAATTCATAAAGTCAATCGCACTGCCCCCAACATCAATCGGAATAACATCCTCCGGCGCAACACCAATCCGTGTCAAAAACTTATATTCTGAATTATACGGATTTGTATCCAATTCAAAGTCATCAACCCTTCCCGCAATCTTGCCTGACAATATGATACGACCATGTGGCAATTTTGCAATTTTTTCCATTAAATCTGCTGTTGCGGGCACACTGGCGGTGGACGCACACACAATCACCAATTTATATTTATCCAGCACACCCCCCCACGCACGAATATCACGATTTCGTGCCGCAGTTGCGGTTATACGCCCCGCCGCATACATCGGCATAAAGTTCGACAATATACCCAAAATTTTTGCCTTGTCCCGAAAGTGCGTGGCATACCTATCATCAACCAATTCCATCCAGTCAATTTTGGATGCATCCACACCTTCATTTTCCAAATAATCCTGCATACGCACCAAATCGCGCGCAATCGGCAACGCGGTCACCAGATTACCAACATTTGCATCTGCGGCCAACAATCGGGCCAACACCGCCACACGTTCTGTGTTTGAAATTACATCGGGCGCCTCTACTTCATCGGTCGCATCCTCTACCCCTTCGCCCAGCGCAACCAAAGTTGGCAAAATCGCCACCCCACCGGACTTTTCGGCAATCATTTTTTCAACGGTTCGAACGGCGCGCCGACTGGGCAGGAATATCAGCATATCCGCCACATCCACACCCGCATCACACATCACCCGCCACAAAGCATCCGACATCCGCGCAGGATTAGTTGCATAAAAAATATTATTATTTAATGCCAAGTGTTTCCCTTATCGGTTCCAGTCCCGTTTTCTTTTCTGCCGACGTAAACAACACATCTGGCAACATCGCCCCATGATCTGTATGTCGAATTTCAACCTGTTTTTCTTCGCGTACTTTTTTATCTTTTTTTGTATAAACAATTTGATAAGGGATTGCGTTTACATCACAAAAATCCATCAAATCTAAATCCGCATCCTTGGGTCCAATTCGCGAATCAATTAAAATAAATAAACGTTTCAACTGTCCACGCGACAACAGATATTCCTCTAACCGCTTCAACCACCGCATAGCATCCACCTTGGACACACGTGCATAGCCATATCCCGGCAAATCCACAATCATAATCCGGTCATCAACGTTAAACAGATTCAAACTTTGTGTCCGTCCCGGGGTATTAGAAGTACGCGCAATCGGCGCCCCAACCACCGCATTAATCAATGATGATTTTCCAACATTACTGCGCCCAATAAAGGCGTATTCTGCAAAATGCGAATTCGGCAAAGACCTGACCGTTTCAAAACTGCCCACAAATTTAATCATCCGCATCCCCTTTTTCCAACAATCGTTTATAGGCCTCTTTCTTGGAAATCCCCGTACGCGCCGCCAAATTGGCCGCCGCACTTTTCATCGAAGTTGCCGCAATATCATTAACTATATCAGAAATCTCGGCATCACTCATGCGTTTTTCCGGGCGTGGCGCAACAACAATAACAATTTCCCCACGTGGTGGTGTTATATTCACCAATTCGGCCGGATATCCAATTATTGTTTCTTCGTGAATTTTGGTTATTTCACGCACGATGGCTATTTTTCTTTCCGGCATAACACGTGCCAATGCGCCAATCGTGGACATAATGCGATTTGGGCTCTCGTAATAAATAATGGTATGTGGGATTTTATTATCATCACGCAATTTCTTTTCATCAAAAAAACCACAAAACGTAAACCTATCGGTCGGGAACCCCGACAAAACCAACGCAGACACACACGCCACCGGTCCCGGCACAACAAACACCGGCACCCCCGCCGCGCGGGCGGCCCGCACCAAACGAAATCCCGGATCTGACACCCCCGGCATACCCGCATCACTTACACATGCCACCGCCGCACCATTTTGAATTTTTTCAATTAAATCCGGAACAACATCACGTTCATTGTGTTCATGACATGACACACGCTTGGTTTTAATATCAAAATGCGCCGCCAACTTTCCAAAAACCCGCGTATCTTCGGCGGCAATCAAATCCACGTCCTGTAAAACCTGCACCGCACGTGGCGACATATCAGACAAATTTCCAATCGGCGTTCCAACAATATAAAGCCCTGTTTGCATTTAGAATCCTTTTATAGTAAAATGATACAAAATAAAATGGATTTTTCAATGCTTATTAAGAACAGAATTTTTGGATACATTATCACAACACTTATCCTGGCGGGGTGCGCCGGCACACAGGACCGTGTGGGTCCCGACAACGATTGGTTTGGCGAATATTCCGAACTTGCAACGGGCACACCATCACAAATGTACGGCACCGAATCCGATGGATACGGCACAAAACCCGATACCGCGCATAACATGGCGGTATTACTGCCCCTATCCAGCGATAACGCCCCGGTCGGTCGCACAATCCGAACATCTGTTGAAACGGCGATTTTACAAAGTGGTGCAAAAAATTTGAACGTAACTTTTTATGACACCACAAACAACATATCGGAAACATTTAAAACGGTACTGGCGGGCAACCCCGAAATTATCATTGGTCCGGTATTCGCAGACAACGCCCGCACCATCCGCGATGCCAAGCCCGAAAACCTGCCGGTATTATCATTTACATCGGATGCGACGGCGGTTGGCGATGGCGTTATGACAATGGCCCTGATGCCAACGAACGGAATTGAAACAATCGTCCGCGAAATGAAATCGGACAATGTATCAAAATTTGCAATCATGGCCCCCGACACCACATCGGGCCATCTGATGGCGGGCACGGCCGTACGCGCCGCCGAAATTTTGGACATTGAACCGGTTGGCATATTCTATTACAACGAAAAGGATACTGATTCCATCAAGAACGTCGCAATCGACGCATCATTAAACAATGCCCGCACCGCGGCCCACACCCGCGCACGCCAGGTTTTATCAGACATCCTGATAAATGAACAATTAACCGCGATTGAAAAATCACGCCTTAACATACAACTTGATAAATTATCCAAGACCGAAACGGTTGGGCGCGTTCCCTATGATGCCATACTGTTCCTGGGGGGTGGCGACGATACCAAGACACTGGCATCTTTTTTGCGTTATTATAACGTCGGCGCAAACGATGCACGCTTTTATGGCACAACAATGTGGGACGGTTCTGACATCGCATCGGACCTAACAATGGTTGGTGCCAAGTTTGCAACACTACCCGAAATAAATCCGGATTTTGCACGCCTGTACGAACAAATATCGGGTGGCACACCAAATCGTCTGGCATCATTTGGATATGACGCGACCAATACCGCAATCGGCATGATATATTCTGACAAATCAAATGTTGCCTACCTTTTGGACCCCAGTGGTTATATCGGCACAGACGGCCTGTTTCGTTTAAAGCCCACCGGTGACAATGAACGCGCGCTGCGTATTGTAAAACTGGACGGCACCGGCACGCCCCAGTTGGTAAAACCCGCCGCAACAAACTTTATGACACCGCTTTATAACATCGAACAACGCCACATAGAACCGGCCGAACCAATGAAGTTACAAACATCCGGCATCGATCCGGACAATCACATCCAAATACCCGACCGCCTGCGCAGCAAATATCGCAGCAAAACAATCGGCGCAAACATATCGGTCGCCCCCACGGTTCAACGCAGTCAAATCATCGCCTTTCTGCCCGAAGATGACAGCGAACCAATAAAATCGGAAAACTATACACCGGTAAAACTGGAATCTATCAACCGTTCATACATTGACGAATATGAAATCGAAGAATAACCCCACAACAAGGGATACAAACATGAAAACCAAAATTCGCGAAATCAAGCAATACACAGAAAACGAAATAAAAGTATTCATATCTGCCAACTGTCCGCTTATCGCCAGTTATTTTAAAAAAATATTGGAAACAATAAATAATCTGGAAAGCACTAACAACAAACAACCGCTAACATACGAAACACTTTCCACGTACAAACGTATACTTGCAGAAATGGAACTGCGCTATAAAAAACTTAACACCTTTGGCAAAGATTTCCAGGACCGCATCAATGTATACAAAAACTTTCAATCAACCATTGAACAAAACATGGCCGTGATGGTATACAAACACAATCAACAACGCTATGTAATATAAGAAACCAAGTGACTTAATTCGCCAATTATCACCCCCGCATCCCAATCCATTAAAAAAACCCACAAAACGTGGGTTATTTTAGTGGTGGGAGTGGCTGATTCCCTCGGACTTAGTCCTGCGGGGCATTCGTTAGCGCTCGAACTGCGCACTGCTTGTTCTTGCTTACTCATTGTCGAACCTGCAATCATACGATTGCGTGTTTCAAATCCATAAACCACATTCACCGAAATAAAAAACACCCCACACGGGGGGTGTTTTTTATTTCTGGTGGGAGTGGCTGGATTCGAACCAGCTCAGGCTTAAGCCAACAGATTTACAGTCTGCCCCGGCTCTCCAACTCCGGCGCACGCCCAATCTTGGTGCGGGCAGCGGGAATCGAACCCGCATTTCAAGCTTGGAAGGCTTGCATACTAGCCTTTGTACTATGCCCGCAACAAATTCAAAGCCCACCGATTATATAATAAATGAAATAAAAATCAAGCAATTAATAACGTAATTTTGAAATAAAAAAAAACACGTACAAATTACGTGTCCTATTTCATGGTGCCCTAAGCAAGAATCGGACTTGCGACTCGTCCTTACCAAGGACGTGTTTTACCACTAGACTATTAGGGCAATAAAACTATCCGCATTATAACGATACACACATAAAAAGCAAGAATAAAAGTATATGATACACAAATAAAAAAAGTTTAGTTAACAAAACGTCTTACGTTCTTGTCATTACGTGACTGAACCTAGATAAAGACAAAAACGACAACACCGTGTACACAAAGGTACATAAGTTGTCGTTTTTATTTTTAGATGAATTATTTTAATCTATTTTATTCAATGCAACAGTTGACGGCGTTCTTAACCCAACTCTTTAACTTGCTCATACCGCCCTTTTCTTCTGTTTTTGCAACGGGCGCCGGTGCAGACACCGCCTTGACAGCCGCCACTTTTTTTGCAGGCTTCGCATCACGCGATTCCCCGGTCAGCATCCCCATATTCAATCCCCAAAACATACAATACAACCCATAGGATTGATCAAACAAATCATACGCCGTCTGCTTGTCCCCTGCGGCCAACGCCTTGGTTCCAACTTCGAACACGCGCATAGATGCCGCCAACAAATGTTTGGAAATACACCAAACTTCGCCTTCATACGATGGGATGATTTTTAACATTGCCTGCTTGCGCATTTCACGCACTTCATTAATCAAATCATAGAATTCATGCTTTCCCGTTTTCGCACCCGAAAACATCAAATGTTCTTCTATTGAAATCAGGTTCATAATACCAATGGTCAAATCCTGGTCACTTGATAAATCCTTGGGATTAACCTTTTTCGCCGCATCTAACTTTTCAACAAATTCCTGAACTGATTCAATTTTTTTCATATTTTTCACCTTTCCTTAGAAACACAAAATCATCGCCCAACTGGCCAATGCCAACGCAACAATGGGCAACACAACCTTTTCAAATGGGAAATGCGCATGACCACCGTTTTTCGCCTTCATCCATTGATACAGTTTACCCGTCAATATAAATATCAGTGCACCACAAACCGTCCCAAACAATACCGGATCCATCACCAGTGCCCCACAAATCTGCGTCGGATTATACGTCACCTGCCCCAGGTAAACAAAACCAATCATCGCCACAGACGCCACAATCACAATCGTATCACGCCCACGGAAATGCCAATTTTTCTTGTCCATCCATTTCAGCATCCAATACCCCAACAGGGTCAGCAATGCCCCACCCCACAAACCAACCACACTGTCGGGCACCCCCAATCGACGCGCAATATCCAACCCCGCACCAATCGCGATTGTACACACCGGACACGCCGGATTCGCCATAACTGCACCGGGCACCATCATCAAACAAGCCATCAAAAATTTACGCATAAAAAAATCCCCTTTACAATTCCTGCCTATATTATTTTGAATAATACAAAAAAAGTCAACAACATAAAAATCCGCCGAATCCATCCCTGCCTGCGAAATTGCACATTGTATCGCAATGCATTTTCACGTATCGCGTTCATTAATTTGGGGTTCTTTACATAGCGCGCCACAAAATCAAACCCAAACATATTTTTCAATCCGGACTTTTTAATAAACGGCACCCCATGACGCAAGGCACGATACGGCCTGCGATAAACCACATTTGACCTGTGATTAAATTGCACAAAGCGGGTAACAAAATCCACCCCATGACTTTTCATCAGTTCGGAAAATCCAACCTCGTACTGAATACAAATCTGACTTTTATTTTCTAATTTTTTAATTCCATCAAAAAAACTGTGTACATACACCGCGTCAACTATATTACGCCCTATTCCCATAAACCACGATTGAACATGCGGCGGGATATTTTTATCAGAATTTGTCACCATACCAACAAATTCATACCCCGCCCCCTCTAATTGAACCAACACATCCCCTAAATCGCCTATTGGCCCATAAACAGAATCATTGACAAAATACACCCAATCATATTTTCCCAAAATCTTTGCATCGCGCGCCCACGCAAAACCACGCTTGTACGAACCAAAATCATATTCACCGTGTCGCACGGCATCCGCATACAACACATTGGGCACAGACAAAACCCCGTCCAATTCATCAGACGTCAATTCATTATCGGCGACAAAAATAATATCCCCACACTTTGACAATTCGCGCAGGTAAAACAAACACGCCCCATCAACGATATTATCCCTGTCCCATGCCGCAAAAATAAACAACCGACGTACCATATCCATCCCCCTTGTTATAACACACGAACACATTATCCTGTTTTTACACAGGAAATCCAAGAAAAATCCGCCACACCGCTTGCAAATTCGCATTTTTATGCTATAAAACACATATAAAACATACAAAAAGGAAAACAATATGACAAAAGATTCAACAAAATACACTATCAGCCAGGTTTATGACATCGCCAAAACAATCATCAGCGATCCAACCTTCAATGCATCAAAAGACCAAAGCACACTTTTCACAAAATACACCTTTAAAAAAGAAAATTTATACATGGATATTTTCGCACCACATGGCGGCCACGAATGGAACGGCGATTATGATACGTGGGATTATAACGAAGGCTCTATCACTATAAAAGATAAAAACGGTACCATTTATGCCCAAACAAAACATAATGTTGGTCGCGCGATGGACCGTTCAAGTGTAAACCCGATTGCCATATTTACCCGTCTGCGTGCGCCATTATTCTTTCGCCTTATTGACATGGCGGAAAAACGCGGTCTGGATCAAAAAGAAACAATAGCATATAAAATTGCATCTTTACGTATGAAAACACGATAAGTTCCCACCGCCCCACCGGGCGGTATTTTTTTATACCTTATTCAAATCAACACTTGTATTTTGAGCATATTTTTATGCTATAATTCATACAAAGGTTAATTTATGGAAAAGTCAAATCTGTTTCAAAAATTTTATTCTGCAATAAATGCCGTGCGACACAAGATATCGCAACAGGGCGGCATACAGTATAAAAAGGTTGCCAGTATTGATGAAATCAAGAACGAACATACACTGGACTATCACGACCTTTCTGCGCTGGATTTACGCGAACACAAAGATTTATTTATGTACGCCCCAACGGAATCAATGCCACGTTCTGGGATTCGTGGTTGGACAACAAATGTTATATGGCCAAGCCCCGATAAAATGCCAGATGGTTTTAACCCAATGGAAATAATGGAACGGGCAAAGCGACCAAATACAAATGCCGGCGCAACGGGTCGCGGAATAAACATTGCCGTAATTGACAATATGCTGGATACAACAAACCCAGAATATGCCGGACAAATAAAATATTTTGAGGGCGCAATAGACGGACAGCAACTACCCCCAAACAAGCACGCCAGTATGGTTGTTGGACATATTGCAGGTCGTCATACCGGTATGGCACCAGATGCAAATATCTATTTCTTTACAAAGCGAACATACCCAGACCGCAAAAAATCTGGCCAAGAAATATGTAAAGTTTTGCAAAATGTAATCAAATTCAACAATGCCCAGACACCCGAAAACAAAATACATATTCTGTCGTGCAGTTGGGGTGCACGCAAAAAGTATCATCACCCACAAATATTTGAACTATTTGACCAATTAGAGAAAAGCGGTGTAAAAATTATTTTATGTGGCACAGATGATATGGCATTAAATTACACGGTATCACCACGTGATTTTATGCCATGTAATAATCCAAATATGACAGATGTACAATCGAATGTACAGACGGCAGGACAAGAATATCTAGATATTTGGAACATAGAATACACCCCCGATAAAATAGTCGGCATTCCGACAAATATGCGTACGACCCCAATGGGTGCAGATGGTTGGCAATACAATATAACTGGTGGCGAAAGTTCGGCCGCACCATATATTGCCGGTGTATATGCCGCCGCACTGTCTGGGAATCAACTGTTTATGACACGACCCGATTGGCAAAGTGAACTGAACGACATATTGAAATCAACCGCCACCCAAACCCCAGACGGCAATTACATGATAAACCCGTCCGGCATTCGTGGTCGTGTTTCTGAAATCGTAAAACAAATGGAAATGGATTTGATAAAACAACGGGCGACCATACAACACGAATAACGATATAACCACACCGCCCAAACGGGCGGTGTTTTTTTATAATTTCAATATGGTATTTTTTCATACAATATGATATAATAATACAGACTCCAATGGGAAACGGAGTTGGGCTGTCAGAAGCCGTGTTCAAAGCTGGTGCGTATCGCATCATAACATCCCTGACCAAGGTCGGGGAGCTGTTGATTATAAAATACGGGAAACCGAAAGATTAACAGAATCATTTGCTTTGAACTGATTTCTGAACTCCCCGACCGCCAAAAATTCCCATGGCGGTTTAATTTTTTCATGGAGAGATTGTGCGGTTCGGCTTTTTAATTTTTATAATTTTCCCATTTATGGCATCGGCAAAT
>JAZNXD010000016.1:0-4457 GCA_045593685.1 Candidatus Enterousia sp.
TGGGGCAAATTCACTCCGAAAAGTCTGCCGATGAAATCCTGGAATTTCTGAACGGGCGCGCCGGGCGACACCTGGCCGACGAGATATTAGACGGTCCCGGCACCCTGAGTTATGGGGTGGCGATGCTGCGCGTAGCAATGCTGAACAAACTAAAAATGACCAAGTGGTGGGCGTATCACACCGGCACAACACCACGCCCCGTTACGGTGGACAAGCGCATGCTGTACCGGTCCGCAATCAAGAACGAAATGCGCCACCGCCGCATCCGCAAATTGGTGGAGGGGGCGCTGGCCTGTGCCCAGGACGACGTATGGCAGACCCCAGAAATGTGGTTAAAATCAGACCTGACGGGGCTGGACGAACTGGAATTGATGTGGGGGCAGATTCAGCAAGAACTAAAAACCAAAGGCACCGCACATGGAAACGATTGATGCGCTGGAACGGAAACTGCACGCCGCCCAGCGGGGTGTGCCGGGGGCACGATATCAAACAGGCCTGGTCATTGACCTGAACGGACCGGCGGGCAATATCTTCTATCTTATGGGCGTGTGCAATCGACTGGTGCGTGAACTTAGGTTGTCAGCACAACTAAAACGCGAATATGAAACAGAAATCAATTCAGCGGATGACTATCAATCCCGCCTGACCATCTTGCAAAAATGGTTTGGGATTGTGTTTGTGGAATAGCGTGTTTTAATTCCTTGAAAAATGTGATTTTATGATTGATTATTATATTGTTCGCAAAAAGGATTTTTTTATGCTTTGGTTGTTTATAGTTTATAGCATTATCAGTTTGTTGGCATTTGGTTTTTGGGCTTGGTTGTTTGGTGGTATTGCGTGTTTTATCGTCTTGTTAATAATGGATAAAAGAATGGTTGAAATGCATAATAGCATGTTAGAAGAATTACAGGCACTAGACAGGCAAAATTTGCAATTGCAAAAAGAACTGAAAGATAAAACAGAAATTTTATTTGTCGGAACAGATATGTATAAAGAAGGCACAGCGCCCGTTTATTTTAAAATTGATGAAATTTCATCTGTTGAGAAGCTGAATGTTAGTGGTTGGGGGGATTATCAATATAAGGTTGTCATGAAGAACAGAACAGTTTATTTGTTTACTGATATAAAGTGCGGTAATTATAATTTGGACGAGTTTAGTGCGCACTAAGTTTTTTGTTGTTTAGTTGCTTCGTTTCAGGTCGTGTCTATTGATAAAACACTTGGACAACAGTTTATACTAAAATTACAATTAGAAAAAATAAGAAGGTATCATATGGGACAAAAAATTGCATTTGCATCTGTATATAATTTTGAACCAACTGAAGATGTTTTAGATAAAAGTTTTAACGGGTATAGAATATTACCGTTTCATGTCTTTGAATCTAAATATAATGGGTTGGTACAATATTTGCAAGAATCTAACAATTGGTTAATTGAGCCAACCGTGCCATCAATACCCTTAAAATACATATTGGTTTTTGAGGGCGATGAGAATACTGATGTTCATAAATTGTCTTTCAGACAGGTTTTAAATATGTTTTCTAATACTGTTATGTATGCAAGATTATTTAAACCTGGCGATATTCAATTGGGCACAATATTTATAGCAGAAGTTGGTCAACAGCCGATTAGACATCCATATCATACGAGATTTGAATGTTTTATGTCTAGTGTGCCATACGAAGGTTATACTATGTATCCTGATATTTATACACTAAATCAAGACGAGATGAATGATTTTTTAGGTTTTGTGAAACAGATAGAAGATGTGCCTGATAAGAAGATAGAGAGTTTTTTTGAAGCATTATATTTTTTTGATTTGGCAAAAAATTATCATGATATATCGTCAAGGATTTTGAATTATGTAATATTTTTTGAGCGCTTGTTTTTAACAGGGACCCAAGAGTTAAAATTTAGATTGCGTAGCTATCTTGTGTTCTTACTTAAAGATCCGAGCCTAACAGGTTTTATGGATGTTATATACGATATGCGCAGCAATGTAGCGCATTCTGGCGAAGTTGCGCCAGCTTTTTACCGTAAAAAATATGAAGAGCGTCATAAGCAAGCTCTTACAATGGAAGTAATAAACGAATATATAACTCGTTTGGATAATGTTGCACGGCAGGCGGCAAGAAAAGTATTGGACATGATAATATCTGGAACAGTAGTAAATTTGCAAGATTTTATAACCCAAAACAACAAGCAATTTTTTGAATGTCTGGCAAAAAAATAAGTCAATGGCGCTTATACATCCTCCACAAATATTCAAACCGTTTGGTGTATTCTTGCGCTGTGTGGGTCAGGAAGATGCAGTTTTCGCTGTTATACTTGGTGGCGGCGGTGGTCCAGTTATAAGAGCCCGTCACCATACGCCGATTATCAAAGACGGCGAATTTGTTATGTTCAATCTTGTGCCGGCGATTGACGCGGACGGGTATGCCGGCGGTGACCAGTTCATCAATCATGGACGATTTATGTCCGGCCATAGTTCGGTCCGTGACGATGCGGACACGGGCGCCCCGACGGTGGGCGGCGATAATGGCATCGGCAATTTTCGGATTGGTTATGGAATATACGGCAATGTCAATGGTCGTGGCCCGATTGATTTCTGCGATTATGCGGTCTTCGCATTCGGTGCCGGGGGTGAAATATGCTTCTATGTGTGCGGGTGCGCTGGGTGGTGTGACCGTCCGTGTGGGCAATTGCGCCCCAACGCCAACCCCAATGACGAACGCAATCGCAGTAACAAAAGTCCATTGTCTGATAACCATACAACCCCAAACAAAAGACCACTCAATGAAAGAGTGGTCGGGCGTTGAACAGTTCAAACGTAGAACTCTGTGCCTTCAGGATAAACCTTATTGTATAGCAACAGCATCCCGACCATTGTCGGGACATTAGAAGTCGTGACGTTTGGGTGTTCAAACCCGTTCTCACTTTTAATGTCGCTTGTGCAATTACTTGCACACATATATTCTACACCATTTTCCACAAAAATCAAGCGTGGTGTATTATCTTATAATCGTGTGCTTGAACCACTGTTCTTGGAAAGCGGTTTTTTGTTCAATATATTCGTTTGTTGGATTTTGTCCGTCTGGCACAACAATCAGTTTATCGTCGTTGTCATTTGTGCGATGAATAATCGCAACGCATTTTCCAGAAAATGTTGCCAACGGTGTATCAACACCCAATACATATGCGTCTAATTCTTCGCCATCGCCCGATATGGTGTTTGGGATAAATCCATAATTCACTTCGTATGTAAAGCCGTGTTTTGGGTGTTTGCTGCCCAGGGGTCTATCCATTTGTACACGCACTAATTTGCCCAAGAAATCACGTGCATTGACTGGTTTGGGATTTACCATTTTCTGATAATTCAAAACCATATTAAACCCTGGAACAATAGACGGAATAAATTCATTGTTGTACTGCATGTGTTGAATATCCGCCAGTGTTGCCCACTTGACGGATTGTACCTCGCTTGCCTGTGGTTTTAGTTCGGAAATGTTAGCATTGCTGTGCACAAGCCATATATCAACAAAATCCATTGGTCGCTTAATTGTGCCAACCAGTACAGATTTTTCGGGGTCTGGTGTCAGTCCTAACTCTTCCATTGTTTCGCGAACACACGCATCCCAACTGGATTCGCCTGCGATTGCTCCGCCTCCGGTCTGGCCCCACATATTTGGAAATTTCTTGGCCGTACCCATGCGTTGTTGCAACAGGTATTCGCCGGCATCATTTACAATCCATACATGCACAGACAGCTTGTTCAATCCGCTGGGGATTGGTTGCCCGCGTTCAATTGTTGAAACTGGATTGCGCAAATTATCATCCAGGGTATTTTTTTCGGACATTTCAAATCCTTATGGCTGGGGGTACAGGTCCAGTATAAAATGCAAAAGTTGCATTGTCAAAAAAAATCAAGAGTGGTGTTTCGGGGGGCAAAAATCGTTTTTCACAAATGCACAACTTCTATGTCTGGGAATTGTGATGCGATGTATTCGCCGGCCAAGCGGCGGTGGCATTGGTGTGCGGTCTTTTCTGTGCACATCAGGCATATGCGGTCCAATTCGTCCGGATTGCGCCCCGCCAATGGCGCACGCCCCGCAATCAGGCGTCTGTAAATCGGTTCGGCATCCGCCCAGGTTGCCTTTTTATCCTTGAACGCGGTCAGCGTTTCAAATTCAGGCGCAAATTCCGGGTGGTATTCATATCGGTCACCCAAGACAGTCGCCAGGTTTTCGCCACTGTAATATGGAACATACTTGCTGACCCGCCACAGGCGAATATCCCACACGCAACGAATGCGCGCCGCATCCAGCACCTCCAGAAATGCTTCGGGGCTTTTACCACTAAAACCGATTGTAAATATCTTTGGCATGTAATAACGATAGCCGATTTAAGACAAAATCGCAACAGGGGATTGCCCAGTCATATCCTTATTCAAGAACCCC
>JAZNXD010000017.1:0-34454 GCA_045593685.1 Candidatus Enterousia sp.
TAATACGGTGCCAAGCTCGGATGTTGTTGCGCGCAGTGGTGCGGATGCGTGTCGTATGGCAATATTATATTTGGGCCCATGGGAACAAAGTGCAAATTGGTCCGAAGATACATTGCGTGGTGTGGAACGCTTTTTGAAACGTGTCGAGGCGTTGGCAGATAACCTGACCGATGATGCGATGACGGCGGATCAGGAACGCTTGATGCATAAGTTAATTGCGGATGCGACAGAGCGTTTGGAAAACATGAAGTTTAATACAACAATATCTGCGATGATGGAATACATTAATGCGTTCCCGGGTGGTAAAATGCCCCGCGTGGCGTATGAAGCGTTGTTACAGGTGTTGAATCCATTTGCACCACATTTGACCGAAGAAATGTGGGAAAAATTGGGACATGATGAAATGTTGGTGTTTACACCATGGCCGACATTTGATCCGGCAAAGTTGGTTGAAACATCAATGACAATCGTTGTGTCAATTAATGGCAAGCGTGCGGCAGACTTTACCCTGCCCGCCGACAGTGGTGAAGAAGCAATCGTTGCCGCCGCCAAGGAAGCCGCAGGTGCCAAATTGGATGGAAAAACAATAATCAAAACGATTGTGGTGCCAAAGAAGTTAGTTAACTTTGTTGTAAAATAAAATCTAATGGCATATCTGCACTTAAACCCACAACCTTATGTAGCGTCTGTACACTGCGGTTGCGGGTTTAATTGCATCTATACCATTATCTTTTATTTTTTACCCCGCTGCAAGGGGTTGGGTGGTGGCTCGTGTAGCGTTTGTACACTACGATTCCCCCATTCACTTTATCTATACTATTATCTTTTATTTTATAAAATTTGTAGCATATCTGCACTTAAACCCACAACCTTATGTAGCGTCTGTACACTGCGGTTGCGGGTTTAATTGCATCTATACCATTATCTTTTATTTTATTGTTGTTGGTTGCAGAAAAAATCCCCCGTTTGGGGGATTTTGTTTTTTTATTTGGTTTTATGAAATCTTTTCAACCCGGCGGATGCGGCGTTCGATGGCATCAAATGGGCTTTCCAGGAAAGTTTGGGCGCATAAAAATGCAACCTCGATATCAATATCGTCTGCCGCCAAGGCCAGCACATTTATATCGTCATGAAAACGGTCGTCGCGGGCCTGGGATGGGGTGCAGCAGCGTGATGCGCGGATATGGCGATAACGGTTGGCGGCAATCATTACACCGGCGCCCGTGCCACAAATAATAATGCCACGTGCGTTTTTGTCGTCAATCATAGCATCGGCCAATGTTGCGGCGACGTCCGGATAATCGGCGGGGACGTTTGGGTTGTCAACCCCAAGGTTTACAACGTTATAGCCCGCGGCAGATAACATTTCGATTAAGTATAATTTTAACCCTGCCCCACGATGATCGGCGGCAATAAAAACCTTAGAAACTGTTTTGTTCATCGTCTTCCCCCTTGCGTTTAGATAGTTTGCATTCCAAACCGGTGTTGCCGGTTATGTTTAATGTGCGGTATGACAGTGTGCCCGTCATTTGGGCCGCATTAAATACGTTTGCGGTGTTTACAATCGCCGGGCCGTCCAATGTGCCGTGTAAAAACAGAACCGGGGTGCGTACTTCGCCAACAACGCGCCCCCCGCGACCGATTACGACCGTTTCGGCGGTGATTGTGCCGATGACTTCGCCGTGAATTTGGACGGTGTGGTCGGTTTTTATATCACCGGTTAATTTGCACCCTGCCCCGATTATGGTGGGTGATTGTTTTTCTGATGCGTTTGTAAATGCCAACATGTTTTTATTCTTCCTTTACAAATTTTGTTGGGTCAAATGGTGCGCCCTTGTACCGTATTTCGTAATGCAGATGTGGGCCCGTAGATCGGCCCGAAGAACCCGCCAATCCAACAACTGTGCCGGGACGAACCCAATCGCCACGTGATACCAATATTTGTGACAGGTGGGCGTATAATGTTGTAAAGCCCAGTCCGTGGTCAATTTCAACCGTTGTGCCGTATCCGACGCGTTCGCCGGCCGATACAACACGGCCCGGTGCGACCGCCATTAGTTCTGTGCCTATTTTGCCGGCAAAGTCAATGCCGCGATGTTTTTTTGGTTTTCCGGTGAACGGATCGTTTCGTGTGCCATAGTTTGACGTTACACGGGATTTAACCGGTTTGCCCAGTGGCAAAACTTCGTTTAATCTGCGCAGGCCGCTCCACCGTTCAAGGCCGTTTGCCAATTTTTGATATTTTTCGTCCAGTTTGGTATCGAATTCTATGGGGGTAAAGGCCGAACCGACCAATGGATTTGTGTATTTGTTTGCGTTGCGTAACAGATAGTTTTCGTTTAGTCCCAGGGATATAATCGTGCTGTTGATGCGTTTAATGCTTTTTTGTAATTCTTCGGTGTTTTCCCGGGTCAGTGCGGTGACCGTGTCAACAATGATGTTGTCGGCATCCGCAATTTGGGTCATGGATTCGATAATTTGGTTGTTGCGGCGTTTAAGTTCTTCGTTTTCGGCGCGTGTTAGTTCATATTCCATGGATAATTCGGATAATTTTGAAAATTCAGGTTCAAAATCTTCGTTGCCCAACATTTCTACAATCCGGGTGCGCAAAAAGTCCAATTCGCCCCATGTTTTTATGCGGGAATTCATTAATTTTTCTTTTTCGCCGTCTTTTAATTTGTTTGAATTTAATACCTTGTCATCAATAACGTTCAAATCGCGTACAAGGTTGTTGTACTTGTTCAAATAGGTCTGTAATTCAGACATATGGCGTTCGTGTGTGGCACGCGTTTCTTCCAGTTGTTGGGTGCGCTTTTGTAATAATGGGCGATGATAAACGAACACGTATGTTGACCACGCCGCCCACAAGAACAGGCCTATTTTGCCACAAAAACGCGTAAAACGCCAAAAACTGCTTTGGTTATATGTATAAACATTGCCACGTGGCGTGTCCATTACGGTAAATTCGCGTGGTGGGAATATGCGTGAAATCACGCGCCAAATGGCACGAAATGGGGACGTTATAAAAGCCCACAGTGACGTAAAGTACCGTGTTATAAAGTTTATCATTTTGGGTTAAGTTTAGACAAATAATTATTAATAGTCAAGCCGTCGCGCAAAATAGGTTCGCAATTCATGGACAGACCTGTGTGCAAAACGCTGATGCCGTGGGTGCCCAGGCGGCCGGATATTAATACGCGTTCGGCGGTGCTTTTTGCGCCAAACAGTGGGAATATGTTTATGTCGCCCAATTTTTTTGCCATTTGTGCGATGACAATACCAATCGTCGATGCATCGGTTATTATGCAAAATGTGCCCATTGGTCGAACGCGTGCAATACAGCGTGATACCCATGTGTCCAAATCTGCGTTATGGTGGGCGTTGTGATGGGCGGGGGTTCCGTTAAAGTATGGTGGGTTTGTTACCACCAGGTCAAATGTTCGATTTGTGCGCCATGTGGTTATGTCCGCGTTAATTAGTTCTAGGTCGGGCCAGGCGTTCAGATTCGCATTGTTGGCGCATGCGGTTAGCATTTCTGGATTGGTATCCAGGCCCGTGATTTTGGCGTTGGGGTTATGGGCATGTATGCACAAGGCCACCCCGCCCGTTCCAATGCCGACATCCAGTATGCTGTGTGCGGTGTTGGGCGCAAAGGCCGCCAACCATACTGCATCCGATGTGGGATTGTAAATTCCACGGTGTATTTTAACGCGTCCACCCAGCAGGGTAAAAATTTCTTGTTTTGTGCTCATTGCGTTTTATAATAAAACATAGAAAATAAAAGGCAAGTTTATGTTTGAAGATATTATGGTCGTAGAAAGCGCGGTCAGTGCATTTAATAATGCGGCGTTGTGGGCGCCGGCATTTATGTGGTTGGGATTATTGGCGTTGCCACTGTTTGTGGTGGTGTTTATGTGTGGGGAATACCTGGTGCGACGTATTGGTTTTACGCGGGAAAATATGCAATCGCGTATGGCGATGTGGGTGGCGTTGCTGATTTTGGCGTGGGTGATTATGTTTGGTGGAAATTATAGCGTGTTGCGTGATGGGGTTTCTGTTTTGCCAATGATGAACGCGGCAATAGTGTTTTTGGGTGCCCTGTTTGTGTCGTCGTATTTGCGTGATGTTACGTGGAACGGCAAAAAATGGCAAAAGTGGTTGTTGGGTGCGTGTGTGTTATTGGCGGTGGGGTTGTCCGATGTGCATACGTGGTGGGGACCATTGTTGCAAATTGGTGCGTTTTGTGTGGGGGTGGTGTTGGGGCGCGTGGCGCGTGGACAAATGCGTCCGATTGCCGGAACCGTGTTGATTATTTTGATGACAGTTATTGCAATTTTGATGCAACCGGAATTTTATAGGTTTGGACAGTTGGGAAATCTGACCGCTGTGCATTTAGTGGCGATTTTGTGCCTGGGGGTGGTGGCGACGGCCTTGGCCGTGATTGCCAATGTGTCCGCATGTGGGAAAATTAGTCGGGGCATATTCTTTAAAGCCAAGTGGTTGATGCGGGTGATATGTGCGCTGGGGGGGGCGTTGTTCCTGTTGACCGAGGCCGTGCCAATATTTCTGGGGACGTTGGTGTGTGTGGCGGGATTGTTTGCAATGTCGGTGTGGCACGCACAAAGTGTTAATGGTGTGCTGGTGGATAAATTGTTTGCAATGCTGTTGATGCTGTTTGGTATAATAACTGTTATGCCCGTGATAACCTGTTTGGGGATTTTGTATTGGGTAAATACTCCGCGGATTAATTTTTGGCGGGAAATACGGGCTTTGTTATAGTTTGTTATATTTATTGAATACCATTTCGCATTAATATGATGTACTATTTATGCCGTAATTAATCAAAAAAAAGTGAGTTTTATTATGGCAATACATCCAACGGCGATTATTCACGAAGGTGCAAAACTGGGGGCGGATTGTAAAATTGGCCCATATTGTATCGTGGGCGCCAATGTTGTTTTGGGGGATCGTGTGGAATTGGTTTCCCATGTTGTGGTTGATGGAAAGACGTCTATTGGTGATGATTCTATTGTTTATCCGTTTGCCGTTGTCGGCGTTATGAGTCAGGATTTAAAATGGCAGGATGAAAGCACCATGACCGGTGTGCGTATTGGTAAACGCTGTAAAATCCGTGAATATGCGACAATTCATTCGGGAACCCCTGCGTCCGACGGAACGGTTATTGGGGACGATTGTCAGATTATGGTTAATGCGCACGTTGCGCATGACTGCAAGGTTGGTAACAGTGTCGTTATGTCAAATTTGGTACAGTTGGCCGGACATGTAGAGGTTGAAGATTTTGCAATTATCAGTGGTGGCGCAATGGTTTTACAGTTTGCGCGTATTGGACGTAATGCCTTTATTGGTGGTATGTCGGGCGTTGGTAATGATGTGTTGCCATATGCAATATATGACGGCAGT
Source organism: Candidatus Enterousia sp. (assembly GCA_045593685.1). Classification (GTDB taxonomy): domain Bacteria; phylum Pseudomonadota; class Alphaproteobacteria; order Rs-D84; family Rs-D84; genus Enterousia. The sequence continues at coordinate 5,422 of JAZNXD010000017.1, forward strand.
CCGCGTGCCGTATATCGTACGATTAATCGTGTGGGCTTGATGCGTCATGGATTTACAAACGAAGATATGCATGCGATTCATGCCGTGTATTCGGCCGTATTTCGTGGTGGTGAAGGTACGGTTTCGGAACGCTTGGCCAAGGTGCGCAAAGAAGTAAAGAATAATAAATACGCCATGGATGCGATTGATTTTATCGAAAATCGGTCCAAGCGTGGTATTGGCACATCTAAAAATGCAGAATAAAAAATTAAAGGTCTTTATAATCGCCGGCGAGGTTTCTGGGGATGTCCTGGGGGGGCGTATTATGGCCGAAATGCCGGATGTTGAATTTATCGGTATCGGTGGTGAAAATATGCAGGCGGCGGGGTTAAGGTCGCTGTTTCCGATGTCTGATTTGGCGGTGATGGGCGCGGTCGAGGTTTTAGCGCATGCGCGTACTTTGACACGCCGTATTAACCAAACCGTGGATGCGATAATTGCACAGCAACCCGATGTGGTTGTGTCGATTGATGCGCCCGGATTTGCAAAAAGTGTTATAAAACAAATTCGAAAACATGCCGTTGGGCGTAATTTGATTTCCAATGGTTTGAAATTTCATCATGTTGTCGCCCCCCAGGTGTGGGCGTGGCGCGCGGGACGCGCAAAAAAATATGCACGTACGTTTGATAAACTGTATGCTTTTTTTGATTTTGAAGTGCCCTATTTCACCAAGTATGGTTTGGATACAGTGGCGGTTGGGCATCCAATCGCAGATGGGTTGGTTGGTAAATATAAGCCAGGGAAAAAACAGACAGAAAAGATTATAACGTTGGTCCCAGGCAGCCGGATGAGCGAGGTTAAACGCCTGATGCCATTGATGCGTGATGTGGTTGATATGTTGGCACGTAACGGATATATGGGGTATCGTTTTGTTATCCCTACGGTTGAAACGACCGCCGAATATGTAAAACAACAGGTGGCCGGGTGGCGTGTAAAGCCGGAATTGGTGCCCGCATCGCAACGATATGATATTTATGCCAAGACATATATTGCGATTGTGGCCAGTGGTACTGTGTCGGCCGAATTAGCGATGTTGCATGTGCCGACGATTGTTGTGTATAAGATGAATCCGATAACAACGTGGCTGGTACGTCAAATAATTCGTGTGAACTGGGTTTCGTTGGTTAATATTTTATTAAAACGCGGTGTGTATCCGGAATTTTTGGGGCCGGATGCAACGGTGGAAAATGTCGTAAATGCGGTGCAACAATTAACAATTCCGTCCAAACGTGAAAAGATGATAGATGCATTGTGTGATGCTGATAAATTGTGGCGACGGCCACAGGGGACCGCCGGGGAATTAATTGCCGATGGAATAAAAAACGCCCGATAGTTTCGGGTGTTTTTTTGTTTGAAATTCCATATGTGTGGTGTTCGGTGTTACATCCCCTTGGGCAGTGCCGATAGAGGACATGATGGTTCACATTTTTTATTTCCGTCTGCATCGGTGGTGCAGCAGTTGCTGCAGCCCTCTGGTTGGGCCGTGGCACCGATTGGACACACTTGGTTCGTTTGGGTTGTTGTTTGGACCTGGGTACACCATGAGTTTTCTGAAAAATTTTTGTCTTTGGTCCAATCTGAAATTAATTCCCAATCTGAACAGGGGGCGTCATTTGCATATATGGTTTTGGTTGTCGTGTTTCCGTCGGGATCTTTGATTTCTTCTTCTTTTGATTGTACGGGAAGCGCGGCCATGCATTTGACAGATCTGCCATTTTTGCTGCGGCGTCCGCCATTTTCCCAGCATGAACATGAACCCCATGATAATACATCAACCCCCAATCCATATTCGCGTGGACAGATGTTTTCTGTGTCGGCGATGGCATAAAATGTTGTAAGATTTTTATAGTCTGATTTGTGTTCTTCGGAAATCATAATTTTGCATGGATCGCTTTGATCGGAATGAAATGCGCTTTTTAAATTTTGTGGTTCGACAAAGCGGCCCTGCAGGTTGGTGCATTGGGTTGTCAGGATTGAAATTATTTGATTAAACACCTCGGTTGCGACACCGGATGGGCGAATTTCATGTGTACCAAAAACATCGGTGCCGTTTACGGATACTGTCATGCCATATTTTGTGGATTCAGCGCTACTTTGTCTGTTTAGACCGCCAAATGCCTTTTCTATAAGTTCTTTTTTGTTACATGCGGCTATGTTTTGTAATTGCTTGGCACAGTCAGATACATATTCGGTTTTGTTGTCCTGTTCGTATAATGTAAACCAATCCAAGGCCCGGCCTTTATCAAATAGACCGCTGTATGGATAGTAAAAATTTTCGTAATTTGTGCCGCCATAGCGATCAAAGCATTGTTTTACAACGGCGCGGCACGCGGTCAGGGTGTCGGTATCTTTCATGTTTTCAACATATTCTTTGATTATATTGTTGTCAAACATGTTGTCGCATGAATTTATATAATCTAGACAGGTTTTATTGGTCAGGGTTATGGTATCCGGGTGCAATACGACCAAATTGTCCGGGGATATGGAAGATGTGGCAGAATTTAATGCTGCTTCGTTATTGGCATAGCACGTGGAGATGTATTCAAAGCATCCCTGTTTAATTTCACGAACCTTGTCGCGTTGGGCATAGTATATTTCAAGCATGGCCTTGTCCAGGTATTCGGCCCAAACAGTATCTGCGTTTTCGCGGCATTTATCCAAGGCGCCGGCCGCGAATTTTTTTGTGCGCTTTTCAAAATTGTTAACGAATATGCGATTCTTATTTTGTTGGGCTAATTTTTGGTCGGCGGCTTCGATGCCATCGCGAAATGTTAATAATTGTTCCAGTTTATAGAAATCTTCGACACCAATAATGGGTTTACCGGTTGCGATGTCGATATATTCGCCGTTGTCCAAACATTTGTGATAGTTTTTGCCGCAAACTTCTTCGCTGAGAATCGCGGATTCAACTTCGTTAATGCATGTTGTGATGTCCGAAGAATTATGTTTCTTGCGGTTTTCTACGCGTGCCAGGTCCAACATTGCGCTGCCTTCGCGGACGGCGGCCTTCATTTGTTTTTGTGTGTTTTCAATCGCGGATTGTACGGTGTTACAGTCCTGTTCAATGGCCATCAGATATGCGGTGATTGCACGTTGTAATGATGCATTGTTGCAATCAGCACGTACGGCATTGCGGCATTGTGGATAAACGGCGGAATATAATGCGTTGCCGTTGTATGCGGCGACGGCCTGGCCTATGTCGGCCATGCCAAATGCGTTGGTTGTGTCAAAGGATATTGTGATGCTGTTTAAATCAGAAAATTTACCGCCAACATTGCTGTCTTCGCCACGTATTGAATTCATAATCGCCTGTAATAATGCCTTGGATGCAGAGTTGTCCCGGGTCAGTGCGGTTTCCCCTTCGGATTCGTTGCGCATGGAAGCGGCCTGGGCGGCGGTCATTCCAACAACATCTAAATTTTCGGTAAAAACGGTTAATTGTTCGCCTGCATCGGTCAGAACCGCACGCTTTTCAGCCAATTTGAATACGCGGTCATTGCATGAACAGCGACGATAATCATCGTTTTTCAGACTGCAAAATTGATCCATGCATGAAAAGTATGTGTTTTTACACTGTTCATATTCCGCGCCAACGCGTGTTTCAGACATAGAAAACGTGCCGGTGTCTGTGGCACGTGCAACGACCGGTGTAAAATTACGATTTGTTGCCGTGCGTGATTTTGTTGCAGTTGCCCCGCCCCGCCCCGATGTTGCCACGCGGGTGCCAGATTGCGTGCGTGTTTGTGTGGCCTGGCCACGTGGCGACAGTGTGGTTGTGCGTGCCGTGGTTGTACGAACCGGTGTTGTGGATATGCGACTTTGTGTTTGTTGTGGGGTGTTTTTTTCCGTTTTTGTGCGTGTAATTGATGTGCCATCACGAACAGCCGCGTTGGCGATGCCAATGCACATCAGCAAATTTGCACCAAAAATCAGAATTTTCTTCATCTCTGATAGAAATCTTAGCAAATTTATGATTTTTAGCGCAAGCGAATAATCAATGCGGATATTGTGATTTTGTACCTGGTGTTGTTGATGCATAAAACTGCTAGGGTTTCTGGGGGTAAAGGATTTTGAAATGAATAAAGAACGTTTAGAGGCTTTTAGTGACGGGTTATTTTCTGTGATGATTACAATAATGGTCTTGGAATTACGGGTGCCATTTGGTAATGTTTCGTGGGCGGCGTTGGGGATGATGTTGCCAATGTTGTTAACGTATGTGTTAAGTTTTGTTTATGGTGGGATTTTTTGGATAAATCATCATTATCTTTTGGCGGCAACATCGCGGGTGAACAGTGCAATTTTGTGGGCTAATTTAAATTTCTTGTTTTGGTTAACACTGATACCTTTTTCCACCGCGTGGGTCGATGAAAACCAGGCTGCACCCGTGCCTGTGGCGGCATATGGGGGATTGTTGCTGATTGTGATATTGTCTTATCGATTGTTAGAGTGGGTATTAATTCGCGCGCATCATGGAAATGCGTTGATTGTTCGCACGCTGCGTCAGGGACGGCGTGAACGCGCATCGATTGTGGCACTGATTATAGCAATCGCATTGGCAATGTGGTATCCGTATGCGTCGGTGGCGGTGTATGTTGGGGTGGCAATAATGTGGGTTTTGCCCGATAGAGAATTGGAAGAAGCATTAAGTGATTAAAAATTGCATAGTTGTGATTTTTCTTGTTGCAAAATTTATAAAATTAATATAATATAGCAAACACTTGCGGATATGGCGGAATTGGTAGACGCGCTAGTTTCAGGTACTAGTGGTAGCAATACCTTGGAAGTTCGAGTCTTCTTATCCGCACCACAGTTTTGGGGTTGTAGCTCAGTTGATAGAGCGCTACGTTCGCATCGTAGAGGTCGTGGGTTTGAGTCCCATCAGCTCCACCAAAATTTTAATGCCACGTATGTGGCATTAATTTAAAAAGTCTTCGGGGATATGGCGGAATGGTAGACGCTGAGGACTTAAAATCCTTTGGTCATTGCGACCGTGTGGGTTCGAGTCCCACTATCCCCACCATACTTCGCCAAATGGACGGCGATTTTTTTGTTTGAACTGATATGGATGTGTAGCTCAGTTGGTTAGAGCGCTTCGTTCACATCGAAGAGGTCGTTGGTTCGAGTCCAATCACATCCACCATATGTTTCCCCGGATTTTTTTGCATTGTGTGCGTTGACATGGCGGATATGCGTGATATAATTCGCGCACATTATTTATTTTGGGGCGCGTATGTTTAGTTGGGTTCAAAAGTTTTTTATGCCAAAACCTGTTGCGCAGGAAGATGCAATAAAGCAAGGCAATGTTTCCGTGGGAAATGTATCTTTGCGGGACATGGTGCGCAGAAGTTTTTCCGATGATTTGGTTTTTCATGGGTCGCCCGCGAAAATGGAACCGGGATACGATATCATAAAGCCAGGTTTTCATAAGCGCAGTGATAACTGTGTGTATGCGGGTGATATTGCAATGGCGATCCGTTTTGCTTTGGTTCGTGCGTGTGGGCGTGATCAATATGGTGGAACCGATTTCTATGTGTACTGTACCCGAAAATACAGGTTGGTTATATATAATGCGCATCTGCTGGGGACGGATTGGTATAAAAAAGATGTTAATGCGGATACATATGTTTATGCGATTTCGGCCGATGGGGTCAGTTTGGACAGTGTGCACAGCACGTATAAGGCATTACCAATCGCGGGGCGTGCCCTGGTTAATCAACAGGAATTGGCGCGTGCCGGTTTTTGGTTCGTGCCCGAAACCGAATTTTCTACGGAACGTTGGTGGGGGATTTCAAACACAGACGAAAATATACGACGGTATGTTTTGCCGGCCTATCCGTGGTTATATAAACGTCAAAGGTAAAAAAATCGCCATAATGGCGATTTTTTACTAGCGTAATCCCTTGGCACGACAGCATGCAGAAGCCGCCGATTTCCAATCAGAAAACTGCTTGGCCGGGTTGCGCAGATCGCGCCATGGCTGCCATCCGCTGCATCGTTTTTGTGAACCGTTGCCCGTACATTTGGCATAGCGACGCAGGTTACAGGTTTGGTTTGAAACACGTCCGGTGTCGGTTGTGCATTTGACGACAACGTTTTGATTTTTTGCATCGTTTTTGCCCAATTCTTTGGATGATATAACCTGGTATGCATTGGCGGAGCATACGGTTGTGAAAATTATGGTCAATGTAAGAAATAATTTTTTCATTATATTCCCCCTTTGGATCCTTGTGTTTATTATATGTAAATACGATATAAAAAACAATAAGAATTAATGTTTAGCGGGTTAATGGTGCGGTCGTTTCGGTGTGACATCCGTTTTCACGCATTAATTGTACGCGATTCATCCATCCCTTTAAGAATTTTTTATTATTGCCACGCTTGGATACATCAATATAAAATTGTTGTTGATTGTCCAAAAAGTCATTGTGTATGTCGCCGGGATAGTTCGCTGCGGCGGATACGACGGTATCATCAATTTTATCGCGTTGGGGAATCCCCAGGAATTTACAAAAACGACGTATGCCGGTAACGGTACCGCCCGCCCACCCCAGGATAAATACATTGCCGCGGGATGTATCGGGTAATTTATCTATGTTATATTGGGTATAGTATTTTTTGTATGCAATATCTTCGGCGTCGGCGCGTGTGATGTTGCGTACGTCCACTTCGGGATTATTCTTTTGTGATACGCCATAGCATGTATAGCCACCGGAATCATCTGGATCATACCCACATTCGCCTTCGGTGCGAAATATAGTTATCATTGCCTTTTCAAATGCGGGGTCAATGTTTGCGTATTTTCCACTGGTTAAAATTTTATTTGGAAAATGGTTGCTGCGTTGCGGTGGGGTGCATTGACCATTAAATGCGTTATTATTTTTTGTGTGTGGGATTGTTGGTGATATAATCTGGGGGACGATTTGCTGTATGCTTCCCTGCCCCGTTTGTTGAGATTGTGTGATTCCTTGGCCTTGTTGCTGGGGGTAAGTTGGCCTTTGTTGCTGTGGTTGTGGTGATTGCTGTTGCGTGACAGATGGGCGATTGCCAATCGCAATTATGGATTCGGTCAGACCCGGTGCCTGGGGACAATATTGGTCGTCCAATGGGTACAGGTTGCAATATTCGGCACGTGATAAAGTGGCCAGGTCGCGTTGGCTTTGCGCTTCGGCCGATTTGACCATGCGGTCGATATATTGTTCTTCGGTTTCTATCTTTAATGTTTGGTATGCGCTGTGGCCGGCATATGGGGCGTATCCCGCGGCGGCATTTTCGGTGCGGGTTGTAAACGATGCGTCGGCCGATGTTTTTGGGAACCCGGTCGGTTGTAAAAAAGAAGATGTGGCATTTGAAATGTGTCCAAAAGCGCCCAAAAGTACGGATATTAAAAATGTGTATGTTGCTTTATTCATGTGTTGTCCATGGAATATCGTTCATTATCAGGTAATACAGGCCGGCATCATCCGAACCGGGATTGCGCAAAATTGGGCGGACGACATATATATCAATATCACACGGTGATGCGGTATTGTTTTGTTCGTCGGTTAATTCTTCGTGAAATTTTGATGCAAAATCCATGGCCTGCAGATAGGCCGCATCATCATCGGCGGGGTTGAACGAATCGCCCAGCCACATCAGCCACATGCCGTGATTAATAACGTTTTCCTGGCCCCGCAGGTCGTCGGCCGACAACAGTAACAGTGGTAAAAATTCAACGCCACTGGTGTATTCGTCGGTACTGGTTTCGGTCCAATCGTACATATTGCCCACAAATCTGATGGCGCCATAGATTACGCCACCGGTTGCGCCCATCTTGGCAACGGCGCCCGCATTTCGCAGGGTGGAATGAAATAGCCAATCACGGGCTTTGGCTGAAAAGGTTCCGCTGCGCCCCAGTTTTGTGGCGTGTGTAATTAATTTATTGCCCGACAGTGCCGATTTTGTTGCGCGTGCGGTGCGGACCAGTATGTTTCCACGACGTGCGTTCTTGTATAACTTTAAACTGTTGCGATACGCATTCAGTTCGCGATAAGTATTCAATCCGTCTTTATACTTTTTTACGTCATCTATATTTTCCAGGGCGCGTATGGAATCGTTTGTACGATTTAAATCGCGTGTTAAATCGGCGATTTTCGCGGCATCGGTTACTTTGTCCAATTTTGATATTTGATCGGCCAGGTCGGCGGCGCGTGCAGTCAGGCGGATATAGTCACGAACGCTGTCGGTGGCGCGCAACGCGGCCATTGTTTGACGTAACCCGTTTAGTGCACGCGTGGCACGTGCGCCCTTGGTTACACCGCTGACCACGGTCCAACCGCCCATTGTAAAAACAGTTAATGCAACATCCAATGCAATTTCGGCATATGATATCCATTGCAGGTTAACGTCGCCCGCCACGTAATAATCGTTGGTGTCTTCTTCGCCAGATTGTGTTTCCATGTCAACGGTTTTTGTCACGGCGACGTTAATTGCATCATCATCGGTGGCCAGGGCGCTTTTGCTGGTACAGGTATAGCCCGCGGGATATAAATCATCAATATTGTCGCGAATATAGTCCAGTGAAATCGTATTGTTTTTGTCGGGGCCCACAAAATTATCCAATGCGCCATGTTGGGTCACCATAATTGCGTACCATGCGGGATCTGTGTTGGTCCATATGGCATCCGAACCGTCGCCTATTTTGGGATTGGGGTCGGATGATGGGGTGGCGCGCTTGTTCGCCAACATTATACGTTGCTTTAAAATTTTTGGTTGGGTTTCATAATTTATGACAATTTCGCGCCCACCCGGAAAGGTATAGGTTATTGGCATAAATTTAATGGTTTTGTTGTCGGGTATATTTTTTATTTCCGGACAATCCAAAACCGTGCGTAAAACAGTGGCGTCGGAAAAAGTGCCATGAACCCATTGTTCAATAACAACTTCGTCATCAGATTCATTGATATTGCCAATGTTTGTGGCCAAAGCATCCGCAAACGTGCGTGTCGCACATGTCGTGTCGGCATATGATGCGAAGGATAGAAATATAAAAGATATAAAAAATCCCAGTTGTTTTATCATTTTGTTGATACGCTAAGGCTGCCACTAGGGTTTTGGATTATATAGTATACTTCACGTGTGCCCAATTTTTCTGGGTTGCTGATACCCGGTTGAACAACGTAAATATCTACGTCGCATTGTGGATCTTCTGTATTTATTTTGTTTAGGTCTTCTTGGAACGCTTCGGCAAAGGCAAGTGCTTCGTTCAGAGTGTCTGCTGGGTTTATTTCGCCCGACTCTTCAAATTGAATCCATGCACCATGGGATACGACATTGTCACGTCCTTCTAGATCATCGGCGGATAGCAGACCAAAACTGTTAAACTTTACATTTTCCATTATTTCTGTTGATGCAGAAGAGTATCCAAAAGCTTGTATTAGTGCTGTGCCAAGTCCAACGCCGCCGGCGGTTATCGCGGCGCGTTTTATGCGGTCGCCCCATTTTACGCCCGGACCATATAATTTCGCCACGTTTTTAGGTTTCAGGGTCGCAAGCCCAGGTTTTACCAAACGCCAAGGTTTTGCCAAAGCGGATACCCATGTTAGGGGTTTTGCGGCAGCAACTGTTTCATTTGCAACACCGCTGGCTTCGAGCAGTCGTCCCATATTGGCAATCGTTGCGGTGTTCGTTAATTGTGGTACCGGGCCGGCACCTGCTTGTTCAAGTGCAAGGCGGGCCGCCTGTCTGGTTTCCTTGCCAAGTTGCGCCGCTTTTGTTGCTTTTGCTGTTCGCCCTGCAGCCGTATAGGAGTCTTCCAATTTTTTTAGTTTTTCTGCGCGTTTGGCCAGTGTGATTGCCCGTTGTGCTTTTATGGCACGATCGGTGGCAACGGCCCCTTGGGCGGCGGTTTTGCTGGCGCTGACGACGGAACTGGCGCCCAAGGTAATCAGGGCCAGTGCGATTTCGCCCACCAGTTGGGCTGTTCCCCAGTACACGTCTTCGCCGTCATAAACATAGTAGTCGTTGCCGGTCCAAAAACTGTCTTTTTCTTCAAAGGTTATGTGTGCGGCACGGTTTACAACGTCGCTGTCTGCTGCGGTGTGATTGCCATGGGTACAACCGCCCCATAAACCCAATGGTTTGTCAGAATTTGCAGGGAAAAATGTATCGCTATTGTTTTTCATATATTCGGTTGAGATGATCGGTGTGTCGGAATTGGCATATTTGTCCAAACTGCCCTTCTTTACAACCAAAATTCCATACCAGGGAAGAACGCTTTCTAATTCTTCGGGTATTGGAACGGGGGCGGCCTTATCAGAAAACCGAAATTCTATGTCAAACGTGTGGCCAGATATTGGAACCGATAACGTTTTTCCGTTCATTGCCAATAATTCGGTATTTTTAGATTTGCATAGCGGATCGTTGGAAACGATGTCTTCAAATTTGGGTTTCAGTATGTTGGTAACATCTGTTGCCAAGGTGGGGGATTTTAAGTTTATGTTTGATTTTTTTAATAGCGATGTTAGTTCTTGGGTCAGTTTTTCATGACATGTTGAAACCGGTGCCGCAGAAACCAAAGTCGGCAATAATAAAAACAGTAATGTTAAAATATATTTCTTCATTGCTAGTGTACCAAATAACTAAGAACTATCTTAGTGTGGTTATCTTGGGTGGTTTGTTGATTAGAATTTTGATTCTTTTTATGTCTGTTTTGATAATCTTCTTCGCTTTCGATTTTGATTGTTTTGTATGCGCTGACACCTTTGTACGGTTCATAGCCCGCGGTGGCGTTTTGCATGCGTTCGGTAAATGACAGGTCCGCATAGGTTTCGGGAAATGCGGCGCGTTCCAGGTGTGGAACCTCGTACCCGCTGGCGGCGCGCAGATCCTCTAATTCTTGTTTGCGTTCCTGAACCTCTTCTGCCCAATCGGGCTGGGGTGTTGTAAATGGGTTTTCCGGTTTGTATGGCGCCGTGTCTGCGTTCGGGTTTGGGGCCGTTGGGGCGGGAAATGCGCCCGTGCCCATGGCGGTGCCCGTTGCATATGTGTTTTTATATGTGTCAAATGCGGTGTCGATATAGCCCGCACAGGCGGTCGCATAATTGCCACCCGGCATGCGTGACAGTTGCAACATTAATGTTGGACGGATGTCCGACAATGTATGTGTTGCGCAATTATTTGCCATTGAACATACGGATGCGATTAACTGGGCAACAACCTGTTGACATTCGGCCGTTTCAATGTCAGTGCCCGTTGCATAAACGGGTGTTGGCATACGTAAATTATACGGTGAATCCGGTGTCCAATATGGGTTTGACGAGTATGTTTGTACATTTTGTATGTTGCCGTACTTTGAAAATGGCGCCGGTGATGCCGCCCGTGCCTGCACATGTGCCAAGCAGGCAATCAGGCATGTAAAAAGTACGCTGTTTAATTTTATTCTCATTTCCCGGGTCCCTTGTAATATTTGATATTATAACAAAATCCAATTTCCAATGAAAGATAAAATTCCACCAACTAAAAAGAACGGTGCAAATGGGATATATTTCTGATGCCGCCTGTGTGCCCATATCGCGCCACCAATACATGCAACAACCAGTGCGGTGGCCAATCCGGTGGCCCCCAGCCACAGCCCCCCCACGCCAATCAGTTTTATGTCGCCCATGCCAATCGGTGGGGTGATTTGTGTGCCGGCTTTTTGCATGCGGTGTTCAAATATAATGCCAATAATGCATGTGGTTATGTATCCAAATGTTGCCCCCAGTACGGCATCGCCCAGGGATATAGGAAATGGGAAAAATGCGATTAGTATCAGCCCCACCAACATCAGGGGAAAAAGATATGCGTCCGGTATAATGCGACGGCGAAAGTCCGCGATTGTTATCTTGGTCGCGCAGAACAGCGCTATGGCCAATAAAACAACATAAAATATGTAAAAAATCATGTTTTTCCCCCTTGCCTTTCGAATCGGATGCGTGCTATACTGTCATTATAATGTATAGCAAGGGTTTTGTAAAATGAGCAAGGGTTGGGATAGTACCGCGTTAAAGAAATTAAAGGCCTTGACCGGCAAGGGGTTATCGACGTCTGAAATTGGTAAACGTTTGGGGATGTCAAAAAACGCCATTGTTGGCAAGTTGAACCGTTTGGGATGGAACGCCAAGGCGGGCGGTGCCGCAAATGCAGAAGACAAGAAAAGTGCGGCCAAGGTAACGGCAACCAAGAAGGCGACAACGGAAAAGAAGACCGGGGCGACGACCAAGAAAGTTGTGGCTAAGGCAGAGACCAAAAAGGTCGCTTCAAAAACAATGTCCAAGGCGACCGTTAGCAAGGCGGATGATAAAAAGACTGCAAAGAAAGATGCGGTGGCAAAGTCCAAAACTAAGGAAGTCGCGCCCAAGGCAGAACCAAAAACATCGGCCAAAACAAGCGCGAAAAATTTGGCCATGCATCAGCGGATTATTCAGCATTCGTTGGAAATGGCGAACCTGAAACCGAATCAGTGCCGTTGGCCAATAGGTGATCCGGATTCCGAACATTTTCATTTCTGTGGCGAAACAGTGTTTGTGGGAAAACCATATTGTTACGAGCACTGTAAACAGGCATATCAGTTTACGCCACCAAAAAAGAAATAGTTAAGTAGGGATAATCATGCAGAACGAGAGAGAAAATCTTTATCAGCCATTGAGTTTCAGGGATTATGATATTTCCGGAAATGTGTTCCGCGCGTATTATGATGCCGATGACAAGTTGGTGTTTGTTCTTGACTTTGTGGAAACAGAAACCAAACCAAACGTTTTGTTGGTAATTAATCCCGTTGGTGATAGAAAGTGGGATGATATCCTGATGAACGATTATGGCGTTGATTTGGAAACGGTGCGTCCCAAAAAGGATAATAAATATCAAAAGTTAGATATCGAATATACTGGGTTGGCGGAATACGATAACCTGGTGCGGGCCGATGATGCCGGTGAAGATGTGGGGGGCGCATTGGCGGATTTGGAATACTTTCGTGATATGGCGTCGCGGCGCGCGGCATTGGAACGATTGGGGGCGGCGGATTTGACGGTCGCGCGTTCCCGTGAAACGATTGAAAAAACAAATGAAACTATTTCTGGGTTGCAGACAAAGTTAAAGACTTTGCGGGCGAAATTGGCGGCACAAAGAAAAGAAATCGGGCGCGAACCAACAAAACAGTCGGCGGCCAAAATTTTGCGGACCGAGTCGCAAATTGATGCGGTAAATGATAAGTTGGGGCGTGCAAAAAAGCGTTTGCAAAATGCCAAGCGGCGTTTGGCGATGGCCGAAGAAGAAATGGATTTGGTCCAGGGAATTTTGGATACACTGGATGATAAGTATGCGGGTGTTGAAGAAAGTGCGGGTGTGCGTTTGCCCACGAAACCGCTAAAAGCAGATGTGGTGGCCATGGCGTCGCCCCAGATGCCCGTGGTGGCGGATATACCCCAATTTTCGGAAATTACGACAGAAACAAAGGCAGAAAAAATGGCAGATGAAGATGTAAAACCGTTGTTTGATAAAGATCCAAAAATTTTGGATGAAAACATTGCTTTTAAACCTGTTGAATTTGATAATTACAACGTGGTGCCAATGGCGCATACGGATGCGGATAATGAACCCTTGGCCGTGATGCCGATGGATGATGTGCCGACCGTGCCGGTTGCCACCGAAGAATATGAAACATCGGACGATGTTGTAGAGCCTTTGTCTTTTGTGCCGCCCGTTGCGCCAATGAATCAATCGGTGGATGTCGTGACGTCAAGTCAGCCGATGGAAACGCCGGTCTTGGATACTATTAAGCCGGTTGAAACACCGATTGAACAGATTGATCCCGAGTTGTTACCAATGATAGAACCTGTGGCGATTCCGGATGTGCCGACAACTGATTATGCGATGCCGGCCATGGCACCGGTGGCGGAACCTGTGGTCGCGATGCCGGCGCAACAATATGTGGAACGGCCCGTTGCACAACCGGTTGTGGCGCCAGAAATCGCTTCTATGTCCGAAATAGAGGCGGCGCCGGTAAATTCGGGGATGCGACCGGTTTCCCCGATTTCGGGGGATGTGCCGACGGCGCCGGCGGCGCCTGTGGCGGTTGGTGCGGAACGTGGCAAGCCCGCCCTGTTGTACTATGTTATGCTGATTGTGTTAATTGTGCTGTCGATATTTACGCTGTGGGTGTATCAACGTTCGGCCAATGATGCGTTACCCGAATTGGGCGCCCAGGTTCAAACCGAGACGGTTGTTGAAGAACCTGCACCAGAACCGGTCGCAGAGGTGCAAATTGAAGAGCCTGAACCCGTTCCGGTGGTTGTGTCAGAGCCCGAACCCGTAGCGGTTACGCCCGAAATTGAACCCGAACCCGTTCCGGTGGTAGAACCCGAACCAATACAGGTGGCACCGGTGGTGGAACCAACGCCTGTTCCCGTTACGCCCGATGTGCCCGAACCCACAGTGGAACCGGTACAGTCAGAATCGCCCTTTTTGTCAGATGATGAAGTTCAGCCTGTAAAACGGCCGACGGTTGAAGAAATTTTGGCAAAAAAGCCCGCGTATGGTGTTTCGCAGAATGAAAAAATGTTTGTTGCGGATGAAGATTTTGAAACTGACGATGTTGTGACGGAAGAGTTCGTAGAAGAAGAAACTGTTTACGAAGATGTTAGTGATGTTGTGACCGATGTAATGGATACGCCGGTTGTTCGCCCGGAACCGATTGTTGAAAATCAATACTTGCCGGATGCAAAAAATCAGTATGTGACCCAGGAAGTTTTTGCAGAAACCGAAGAAGTGGAAACATGTGCCGATGGTAATGCGCCGGATATGAACGGATGTTGCGCGGGTGAAGAATTGGTGGATGTTGATGGCGAATATATGTGTTGTGGTGTTGGCACGGACGAGTGTTTCCCGCCACTGATTTAATAAAAGTGCCCGCCGTAATGGCGGGTTTTTATTTGAGGTTGATTAATCGTTCATTTAGTTTTTGTTTTTGTGCGACCCTTTTGGGGGCGATGTATTCTTCGTATTGATGGTGCAGCTTTATCTTTAATCCATATATTTCATTTAAATACAAATCTAGTGCGTTAATGTTGAAGTGGTCGCATGGAAAATGTATTGGTGCGGCCAACCAACTGTTAATAACAGTGCGTGGATGACCGCCAATGCGCAATATGCCCCCGGGTTTCAGTGCCATGACCGCACAACAATAAAATTGCAGTGCGTGCTGAATATTTGGTGAATATAGTGGCAGTGAATACAGGGCCCATATTTCATGAAATTCATTTGTAAAACTTGTTTTTGTAAAGTCGCACCTGATATTTGTGCGGGCCGTGCGAGTGTTGGTTATGTATGGATCTATGTTTGTTATGTCGCAATCAATCCCCAATCTGTTAAATGTGTGTTGGATTGGTGAATTGCCACCGCCGATTAATAATATCTTTTTCCCGCGCATGCGATAGAGTTTTTTTCGTGGTATGTCAAATGTTTTAAGGTACACGGATAGAGGTCGCTTTGTCGTAACGAAATGTGAAGTGTTAAAGAAGACTTCAAGATTATTCATGGGTTACAAGTTAGCACAAAATAAAACGTTGTCAATGATGCGGTAAAAAAAAGACGCGCCATTGGCGCGCCTGAGTTTTTTTTATTGTTTTAACGGACTGATGCCTGTTTAAACAAATCGTCGGCTTTGACCTTTTTTTCTTTGGTCTTGACATGTGTCAACATGGCATCCAGTGCCTTGCGTTCGAACAGCATGCCACGCAACATGGCCAAGGCATTTTGATTCTTGTTATAGAATTCAAATACCTGTTTTGGATCTGGATAGCGTGCCGCTTCGGCCCAAATTGCCTGTTGCAGATCGTCACGTGTGACCTCTACTTTGTTTTGGGTGCCCCACTCGGCCAAAATCAGCCCCAGTTTTACGCGGCGTTCTGCATCCTTGCGTTCGGTTTTTTCATCCCATTTGTGTTCGCATTTTGCATCGTCACAGTGCGCATGATTGCGATCAAATTCGGATTTTGCCATGTTGTATTCCTGGTCAACCAGGGTTTCTGGCAAATCTAATTTTACTTTGTCGGCCAAAACGTCCAATAATTCGTCGCGCATTTCACGTTGTGCCGCATCGGCATATTGTTCGTTCAAAATGTTGCGGATGTGTTCGCGCAGCGCTTCAACCGTTTCCTGGCCCACCTGTTTTGCCAATTCGTCGTTCAATTCCGGCAAAATGTGTTTGCGGATTTCATGAATTTCAACCGCAAAACGTGCGTCCTGGCCCGCCAGGTTTTTTGCATGATAATCGTCCGGGAATTTTACGTTTACGTCAAATTTATCGCCAATTTTGTGACCGATAATCTGATCTTCAAAGCCCGGAATAAAAGCGCCGGAACCCAAAATCAGGTGATGCTTTTTTGCTTCACCGCCTTCAAAGGCTGTGTCGCCAACGAAACCCTTGAAATCGATAACCGCGACGTCGCCGTCGGCCGCTTTGTATTTGGCGTCTTGCTTTTCGGCAACGCTGCGTGATTTGCGGATGTTTTCCAGTGCGGTTTCGACTTCTTTTTCGTCCAGTTCCGCCACCTTTTTGGTCACAGTGATTTTGCCCAAGTCAATTTCGGGTAATGTGGGCAGAATATCAAATTCCAGGCTGTATTCGGCATCTTTGCCTATTTCCCAACCCGCCAAATCTGCCTTGGGTGCGCCGGCCAAACGAATTTTTTTATCAGCGATATATTTGTTCAAATCGTCGTTCATTATTTTATCAATCGCTTCGCCGTATGCGGATGCATTATATTTTTGGCGCAGGATGTTTAATGGGACTTTGCCCGCGCGAAACCCCGGCATTTTTACCTTTTTGCCGTATTCCAACAAGATTTCGTCGGCGGCCGCCTGTAAATCATTTGCAGAAATCAGGCCATTAACGGAATAATGTAAATCTTTGATTTTTTCTTTTTTAAACATATGTTTTCCCCTGTTAATAGTAGAATTGCCCCGTGATTATACAATGTTTTTGTATGAAAGCAATAATAAAAAATCCCGCATGGGCGGGATTTTTGTTGTTTGAAACGTATATTAACGTTTGCTGAACTGTGTGGAACGACGTGCCTTGCGGTAACCGTAGTGTTTACGTTCAACAACACGGCTGTCGCGGGTCAAGAAGCCAGCTGACTTCAATGTGGCGCGTAATTCTGGTTCAATCTTTTCCAAGGCCTTGGAAATACCGTGTTTTACGGCACCGGCCTGGCCCGATAAACCACCACCTTCGACAAATGCAACGATGTCATAAGATGTTTCACGCTTTGTAATACCAAATGGTTGGGCGATAATCATCTGTAATACTGCGCGACGGAAGTATTCAGCAGATGCTTTGCCGTTTACCGTGATGTTACCCTTGCCCGGCATCAAATATACACGTGCAACGGAATCTTTACGTTTACCGGTTGCATATGTGGCATCGGTTAATTTTGGTGCAACAACCTTTTTGGTGGTTGCTTTCTTTGCAGGGGCGGCTTTTTTTGCCGTTGTCTTTGCTGCTGTTTTCTTTGCTTCTGCCATTATTCGCCCCTTTTGTTCTTACGGTTCAAGCCTGCGAAATCAATAACTTCTGGTTTCTGGGCTTCGTGTTTGTGTTCGGAACCTGCATATACGTGCAGTTTTGTTAAACGCTGGTTCGCCAATGCAACCGCAGTACGACGACCCATCATGCGTTTTACAGCGTTGAAAACCAATTTTTCCGGTTTTTCGCTGCGCATCTGACCCAATGTGCGGGATTTCAAAGAACCGGTCCACAAAGAGTGCCAAAAGAAACGGTCTTTGTCGGCCTTGTGACCAGATAATGCAACCTTGTCCGCGTTGATGATAATAACGTGGTCACCGCAATCCATGTTTGGTGTCCATGTTGGTTTATGCTGGCCACGCAGGATGTTCGCGGTATATGCCGCCAAACGACCCAATGTGCAATCAGTTGCGTCAATCAGATACCATTTGGCATCCAATTCGCACTTTTTTAACGATTTTGTCGCTGCCATTTTTGTTTTTCCTTGTTTTTATTTGTTATAGCGACGGTTATTATTATGGAAATCCGCAGAAAAGTCAAGAAAAATCATTGCGGTATTATTGTACCGCATAAAGTGTAAAAAGAAATGCCCAAATCGGGCTTTTCTTTTTAGATTACATTTCGTTGGGGATTTTTAGACCCATTAAATCAATCGTTTTTGCCAATGTGTCGCGTGCAATTTGTGCAATGTGCAGGCGCCCCGCCCGTGTGTTGGATGGAACATCTTCGCGCAAAATTGGGCAATTATGATAAAATGTGTTAATTAATTGACACAAATCATAGGCATAGTTCGCAATCATATCTGTGGCGCGGTTTTCAAATGCGCTGTGTACGGTGCGTTCAAAGTCCAGTATACCAATTAACAAATTGCGTTCGTCGGTATTTACGGGCATGTATGTGGAATTTGCGTCAAATGTTGCGCGCTTTAATACACTGTTCAGGCGGACGGCAGTGTATAGAATATATGGACCGGTGCGTCCTTCGAAACTGGTGACGGATGCGGGGTCAAAGATATAATCTGAACGTACATCGTGCATTAAATCATTGAATTTTACCGCGGCCAGCGCAATCGTACGGATTGTATCTTCGTCCAGTGTTTTCCCGGATTCTGATACGCGTTCGCGAACGGCGACGTTTACCGCATCAATGATGTCATCCAGGCCTGCGGCGTTGCCGTCGCGGGTTTTAAATGGTTTCCCGTCGCGACCGTTGATTGTGCCGTATCCGATGTGTTCCAGGTTGTTGTAGTCAAATATTTCAGAAATTTGAGATGCGCGGAACAACTGTTCGAAATGTAGACTTTGGCGCAGGTCTGTGAAATAAATGATTTTGTCTGGGTTGTCGGTCAGTTTGCGACAATATACAGCCGCCAGGTCGGTTGAATCGTATGTGTCTGCACCGCGCGAGTCCGTCCACATGTATGGTGGCATTGGTTTGTTATCGCTGTCGCGTTTTACGATGATAACCTGGGCGCCGTCGCTTTCTGTAATCAGGTCTTTGGCGCGCAGGATTTTTTCTACGTCGTTCAGGTATTTTGCGGCATTGCGTTCGCCCAAATCATAATCAAATGGCAGGATGTTCAGGCGACTGACCGTTTCTTGCATCATTTTCATAGAAATTTTCAGGAACTTTTCATACAGTGCAAAATAGCCGGGATGGCCGTTTTGGAATTTGGCCTTGATATCCTGGGCGTGGGCCTGAAATTCTGGGTTTCCTTTGGCAAAACTGCTGGCCGCGGGGTAATATGTGTTCAATTCTGATGTGTTAATTTCAAAATCAACCGGTGTTGTTGGGTCGAAATTATCACTGAAATACGGCAATTCAGGGTGCAACCGTTCAATCCATGCGATAATTAATGCCATTGGTTTACCCCAGTCGCCAATATGATTCCATGAATATGTTTTATGCCCCAGTAATTTTGCAATGCGATTAAATGTGTCGCCAACAATAGATGTGCGCAAATGCCCAATATGCAGCGATTTTGCAACATTGTATGCCCCATAATCCAGGTCGATTGTTTGTGGTGTGTCTGTGCGCGGTGATTGTGGCGCGCATGCAGATTGCCAAATAAATTCATCCTTTAATTTGATGTTGATAAAACCGGGACCTGCGATTGATGCGTCGGCAACAAAATCCAGTTCCGTTAATTTTGGCAGAATTTCGGCCGCAAGTTCACGTGGATTCTTACCGGCAGATTTTGCCATTACCATGGCGGCGTTTGTTGAAAAATCGCCAAAGTCGCGGTTGCGTGGCACTTCTAAATTTACGGTTGTGCCTAATTTTTCGTTTATTGCATTTGATACGTGTTTATATAAGTTCATTTTTTTACCCTGCTTCTAAGATACTTGTGTTATATTGGTAAAGTAATTCTGACACGTAGGCCGCCGAATTCACTGTCTTCCAGGAATATTTGACCGCCGTGATTTTCGATCGCAGTTTGGGCAATGGATAATCCCAATCCGGTGCCACCTGTATCCGTGCCACGTGCTTCGTCCAGGCGGACAAATGGGCGCATGGCGTCACGTTTGCGTTCGTCTGGGATTCCGGGGCCGTCGTCTTCGATTATGATTTCGATTGCATCCGATGTGTCGTGTTCGGTTATTTTTATTATTTTATTTGCATAGCGGGCGGCGTTTTCAATTATATTACTGAACGCGCGCGCCAATGCCATTGGGCGTGCATAAAACTGGGTTGGTGTTTCTGGGAAATCCGTGATTATACGTTTGTCCGGTGCCGCATCGCGTGCAATGCGGGTCAGCATTGGGGGCAGTTCGGTTGTCTGCTCTATTTCCGGGGCTTCGCCACGTGCAAAGGCCAGGTATCCGTTTACCATTTCTGTCATGCGGTCTATGTCGCGTATCAGGTCCGCTGGTTTGGCCGTTTCGGTTTCAATCCCCAGGCGCATGCGCGTCAGCGGGGCCTTTAAATCATGGCTGACCGCGTTCAGCATATCTGTGCGTGTGCGGTTATATCTGTCCAGGCGTTCCTTCATCGTTATCATGGATTTTGCCGCTTCGCGGATTTCCTTGGATCCGGTTGGCACAAAACCCGGTGCATCCAAACCGCGGCCAAACCGACCGGCGGCGTGTGCAATGCGACGAATGCTGCGTGTGTGCATGATTATAAATGGTGCAATCAATATAGATACGATTAACATAGAACCCAATAACCATATCAGAAACACTTCGGTACTGGTCGAATATATGCGATAAAGCGATGTGCCAAATGTTGCAATTCGATTGTCTTGGGTTGGAACATCAATGTAAACCAAACGTTTGTCGCGGTCCATGTATATTTGTGCGCGACGTTGCAGCCGCTTGGACAACTCGTATGCCAATTTGCCCGTTTCATGTGCGTGATTGTCGTTATGTTTTGGGCGGTTTAATTTTTCGTGAAATGTGACGTTGATGCCGATGTCACGCGCCATCTTTTCGACCGCGTCGGTGTTGCCTTCGTCAATGAATTTGGTCATTGTTGTGATTTCGCCCGCCAGTGTGCGTGCCAATGTGTCGTGAACGCGTGACCAGTGATTGCCAAAAAAGGCATTGGCAACAATCGCCAGGGCGACAATCAGCGGAATTAATATCATTAAAATTGTGCGCCATAAAAAGGAGCGTGGTGTCAATCTCATTCTTTTATACCGTT
Source organism: Candidatus Enterousia sp. (assembly GCA_045593685.1). Classification (GTDB taxonomy): domain Bacteria; phylum Pseudomonadota; class Alphaproteobacteria; order Rs-D84; family Rs-D84; genus Enterousia. The sequence goes on from JAZNXD010000017.1 coordinate 26,648, forward strand.
CTTTGTTTGTGTGGTTGATAGGTCCAGTAATTTATATCCCTGGCCCCGAACCGTTATGATGTCCAGGTTAGATAATACAACATTTAATTTGTTGCGCAAGCGTTTTGCAACCATTGGTGATGCCGGGACTGTGTTGCCGACAGGATGGGTCAGATTTTGCAGTAATTTTTTTTCTTCGCCCGATAGTTGCAGTATTTGTGAAGCACCCGTCGATGTTGCGATAAAAAAATCACCGTTGGTGAATTCCAAACCCGATGGCATTTTGGCTTCGTTTGTTGTGCCCTGTTTCATGATGTTGTTTAATCGCAGGGTTAATTCGCGTATTTGAAATGGTTTGGCCAAATAGTCGTTTGCACCCACGGTCAGGCCATCGATTGCGTTTTCAGCGCCCCCCATCGCCGTCAGCATCAGCACAGGCGTTGTATTGCCGGATTTCCTTAGTTGTGCCAACAGTGTTAATCCGTCCATGCCGGTCATCATGCGGTCCAAAATTATCGCATCAACCGATATGCGGTTTAGTATTTCGATGGCATTTTCGGCGGAAGGTGCCGTCAGGGTGTTAAAATTATCATTGCGCAACGCCCGTGCCAGGGTGTTGCGCAACATATCATCATCGTCAATAATAAGAACTGTTCTGTGCATTATTTTTGTAACGGTTCAACGGCGTATTCGCCGGGTTGTATGGTGCGCATGGCATTGTTGGCGCCCATCATATCTTCTTGGTCAATGGATGCGCGGAAATGCATGCCGTTGGTTGTAAATTCTGTCTTAAACAGTGCGTATCCCGTGCCACCCCCGGTTGTTGGCCCCTGCATCCCCAGGGAATAGTATCCGCCGATAATCCCGTAATCAAGGTCGATGTAATCAATGCTTAGAATTAATGAAACGCTGCTGATGCCGTCACTGGTCATATTACAGGCGAATTCACGATTGGACAACAGTGCTTCGGAATTTACGGGGACCACAATGTCCATAACGGTTGGTTCGCATACACGATCAATACCGTTTACCAAAAATTCATATGTCATGCCAACGGTTGCCTTGGACAGGCCGGTTGAAGTGCTGACCTGGGAAATGGTCCCTTTGGGGATTTTAACCATGGCGTTGGCAATGCCGCTGCGTACCGGAAAGGAAATTCCAGATTGCAGGCAATCACGCGAAAATGGGTCCGCTTCGCAAATATACACGCGCGAGTGGGCGTTCATTAAAAACATGTTGGTCAAACTGTTGAATAAAAATGAACGGGTTATGCGTTCGTTCAGGCGTGTGCAACCAAAATTGCGGCATATTACCATTGGACGATTGGCAAACATGACACCGGGATGCTCGGATTCTTCCTGGGCACGGGCATCTGTTATATTTTGGTCATAGTCCAGGCTGTCCATGCGGGTCATAAATTCTGTTTCCGGAATAAAATTCGGATCGTCCGGGTATGCATAATAGGATTGAACCGGTGTTTGGGTATATATGGTTTGAAAATCCTGTTGCACAATTTCGGCATCCGCGCCATGTGCGGAAAATCCACAAAAAACAATAAAAAACGCTGTTAAAAATGGTCTTAACATGGTAAAGCCTTTGGTTCTCTCGGATAAATCTTAGAACATTTTTGATAATTGTGTCAAAACAAAAATATTTTTATTGAAATTTATGTTTTGTTTGTTCTAAGTTAAAAACGAATTATAAAAAAGAAAGGTGGAAGTTATGGTGGATCTGATTATTACAGGGGAATCAGGAAAACTGCATGCGGTGTATCATAAATCGGCACAAGAGGCCGCGCCATTGGCGGTGATTTTGTCGGGAAATCCACGGCAAAAGTATCATATGAACGATCGTGTGTCATATGCCATGTTTCGGGCTTTTATGGATGCGGGGTTTTCGGTTGTGCGATTTAATTATCGCGGTGTGGGTGATTCCGAAGGGGTCATAGGTACCACGTCCGACAACATGTTGGATATTGCAACCGTTATCGATTGGATTCAAAATCATAATGAAGATAGTGATAAGATTTGGTTGGCGGGACATCAGTTGGGTGCATGGTATGTTTTACAGGCGATGATGCGTCGTCCCGAAGTGTCGGGGTTTGCGTTGGTGTCGCCGGATATTTCTGTGTCTGATTTTGCGTTCCTGTCGCCACGCCCAAATCGCGGTCTGTTGTTACAGGGTGGTGCCGAGGTTGAAGACTCACGGGCCTTTGCGACGCATTTGACCCAGGTTTTGAAAAAACAGGCGCGTATAGATTTAGAGACTATACGTGTCAAGGGGGCGGATGCCGGATACAGCCAGCCCGCCGATTTGCGACAAATGTATAATGATTTAAAGGCCTATGTTGGTCGTGAAAATGCAGAAGACAGGTTGTTATAGTAATGCAAAATAAAGAACGGTTTTTGGATGCCAATATTCTAGATGAAATGATGGCGGGAATTCGACCGCGGACACTGTCTGATTTTATTGGACACGAAAGTTTAAAGCAGAATTTGTCCGTGTTTATTTCGGGGGCGCGTTCCCGTGCCGAGGCAATGGATCATGTCCTGTTATATGGGCCACCGGGGCTGGGCAAGACGACGTTGGCGCATATTGTGGCAAATGAATTGGGAACGAATTTTCGTGCGACGGCGGCGCCTATGCTGACCAAACAGGGGGATTTGGCGGCAATACTGACCGCCTTGGAACCAATGGATGTTTTGTTTATCGATGAAATTCATCGTTTGCCAACCGCCATCGAAGAAGTTTTGTATTCTGCGATGGAAGATTTCAAGTTGGATATCATGTTGGGCGAAGGTCCCAGCGCAAAAAGTGTTCGTATCGACCTGCCCCCGTTTACGTTGGTGGGGGCGACAACGCGTACGGGGTTGTTGTCGAATCCGTTGCGTGACAGATTTGGAATTGATTTGCGTTTGACTTTTTATTCGCCGGAAGATTTGGCAAAAATTATTATGCGCAGTGCAAATATTTTGGGGACCCCGATTGATGCAGATGGGGCGCTGATGTTGGCCAAATCGGCACGTGGTACACCGCGTATTGCAAATCGTTTGTTAAAACGTGCGCGTGATTTTGCGGGCGCGCTGGGGAAAACACAAATAACGGCAGATACGATTAAAACCACCCTGTTTCAGTTGCATATTGATGCATGTGGTTTGGATGAAATTGATCGCGAATACATGAATATGATAATCAAGTTCTATGCGGGTGGACCGGTTGGTATTGAAAACCTGGCGGCGGCTTTGTCCGAGCCGGCGGACACAATCGAGGATGTTATAGAACCGTATTTGATGCAGTTGGGTTTTGTGCAACGCACGCCACGTGGACGTATTATAACGGATGCGGGGTATGCGCATTTGGGATTGGAGAAGTAGTATGTTACGTTTTGTTCGTTTCTTTATAGTGCTGTTGATGGTTTCGGGATGTGCATCGGATGTGGTGTATAAAAATAATACCAAACCGTACAAGGTGGGTGGTAATAAGTATTACCCGATGGCCACGGCGACAACCGGGTATTCTGAAACAGGGATGGCTTCGTGGTATGGAAAAAAGTTTCATGGGCGCAAGACGGCCAGTGGTGAAAGGTATAATCAAAATGCCATGACGGCTGCGCACAAGACTTTGCCATTTGGTACACGGGTGCGTGTTACGAATTTGGAAAACAAAAAGTCTGTCAGTGTGGTTATTAACGATCGTGGCCCTTTTGTAAAGGGGCGTATTATTGATGTGTCACGTGCGGCGGCAAAAAAATTGGGGATGGTTAATTCTGGAACCGCACGCGTGCGTATCAAGGTAGAGAAATAACTATGAGTAAAATACACAAATTCCCTTTTACGATTGCCTATGCGGATACCGATGCCGAAGGTATTGTGTATCATGCACGATATTTAGAAATAGCCGAGCGTGCACGCATGAATTGGCTGCGTGGGCATGTTGTTGTGGGTGATGATATCGGTTTTGTTATTCGGGAACTAAATGTTCGGTATATGGCGCCCCTGCGGGCTGCGGATGATTTAGTTGTTGAAACGCAAATGATTGATGTTGGGGCGGCGGTTGTAAAAATAGAACAAAAGTTCGTGAAAGATGACGTGATTTGTGCTATAATAACCCTCAGGGTTGCGTATTTGGGTGCGGATATGCGTCCGAAACGGATTCCGGGTCAGTTTATAGATGCTTTGATGTAATAAAAATTATAAAAGGTAAGAGAGATGGAAGGCAGTTTTTCTTTGTTAAGTTTATTTACAGGCGATTGGATGACCGTATTTGTGTCAATCGTATTGTTGGGATTCAGTGTTATGTCGTGGGCCGTGATTGTTGAAAAAATTCGATTGTGGCGTGGGCAGAAAAGAAATCCGGTAAAAATGAAACCAAATGAAAATTTGGATGTGTTTATTAGGCCTTTTGACAAGAATTTGTGGTTCTTGTCCATGGTGGCGTATATTTCCCCGTTTATAGGTTTGTTTGGAACCGTTTGGGGGGTTATGGATTCTTTTGCGGCGATTGGTATTAATCAGTCTGTCAGTATTGGGGTTATTGCGCCGGGGCTGGCGGTTGCACTGGGGACGACTGCGCTGGGGTTGATTGCGGCTATTCCGGCGGCGATTGCGCATCAATATTTTTCCAAGAAATCTGATGATTTATATGAACGTTTGCAATGTGCATGTAAAGAATTAAAAAATCAGAAATAATGGTGGTGTTATATGTCCAGGCTAAGACGTAGAAATTCAGATGCTGCAATTCAATTAACGCCGATGATTGACGTTATGACGGTGTTGTTGGCGGTCTTTATGGTGACAACACCAATGATGACAACGGGAATTGATTTGGAATTGCCACGCGCGGGTGCATCGGCCATGACCGGAAATGATCATGCAATTCAAATTAGTGTGGATTCAAAGGGACGTTATTTTTTGAGTCAGATGGAATTGCCCCGTGACGAGGTCGTTAAACGTGCGATTGCAATGCGTGGGGAAAATCCAAATTTGACAATCATGATAAACGGCGACACGCATGCTGACTATGGCGCAGTTATGTCGATTATGGGGCGTTTAAAGGATGTTGGTTTCCAAAAGGTTGGATTAAGAACGCAACCGGAATAAGATATGGCAAAGTTTAACCTGTTTTCATCGGAAAATTTTTTGATATCACTGGCGGGGCATTTGGTGTTGGTGGCGATTATGCTGACCTCGTTTGTGATTGTGGTTAATCGTGCAAAAATGGTTGCGCCCGATAGAATTCAAATTATGGAAATTGATTTGGATGATGTTGTTATATCGGGCGAAGAAACCAAGTTGTATAATGTCGGAAATGTCGCGGAGCCTAAGCCTGATGTGCCAACGCCCGCACCCGTGGCGCAGCCGGACAAGGAAGACAAACCCGCCGAAGAAGAACCAAAAGAGATAGAACAGCCAACGTTGGTGGAAGAACCGCAAGAAAAGCCCAAGACGGAAGACGAAAAAGTAGATAAAAAGCAAGACGATAAAAAGCAGGAAGAAAAAAAGGTTGAGTCTAAACCGGTTGAACCGGCGCCTGCGCCCAAGAAGAAAAGGGTTGTGCGTGTTAATCGCGAAGTGTTATCGTTGGACAGAACGCTAACGGTGTCTGTTGTTGATGCGTTGCGTGTTGCGATGACGCGTTGTTGGGTAATTGACAGCAAGCGTCCCGATATTGCCGATATTCGTGCCGTTGCGCATTTGACCATGCGAAAAAATGGCACCGTTCGTGATGTTTGGTTTGAATCCGAGGCACGCGCAGAAACAGATCCGGCCTTTGCGTATGTGTTGGAAACAATACGTAATGCAATTAATGTGTGCCAGCCTTTGCGTATGTTGCCGGAAAAAGAATTTTCAAAGTGGGAAAAAATTCAGTTAACTTTTTATCCAACCCAGGGTAAAGTCATGTAATGTGGGGCCGGCGGAGAGGGAATAGACCAAAGGCAAAGATATGCAAAAGTATTATTCTGAAAACTGGTATCAGGCCACAGAAAAATTTTATAAAAATGCGGGCGCGTGTGGTGACTTGCGGTGGTGTGTGGCGCCGGGGCATGATTTTGATATCCCGTATGTTTTAATTGGTGATGGTCCAAACAAGATTGTTATAAATTCCGGTGTTCATGGTATCGAAGGCTATTTTGGCAGTGCAGCGCAAAATATGTTCTTGGACGTGTTTGCCAGGAAATTAAAACCTGATTTTTTGCGGAATTATACCATTGTGTTGGTTCATGTGATAAATGGTTGGGGGATGCAAAATCGGATGCGTGAAGTATTTGATACGAAACGTGGTGGTGTGGTTGATTTGAACCGTAATTTTGGGGTTGATTTTTCGCGCCCTGGTGCCCTGTCCCAAAACCCAAAGTATGATTTGGCGCATGATTTATTGTTGTCTGCGCCCGATGCGATAAAAAAGAAAAATGCAATCAAGAAATTTCGACAAAATCACATAAAAGATGGTGCGTGGGATGCGATAAGTCATGGCCAATACAAACACCCATTTGGTCTGTTTTATGGTGGTGCCGCGCCAATGACAGAAAACAAGATGGCCGTTCATGTCTATGATGATATTATGCGTGGTGCAACAAGTTTGCTGTCGATTGGTTTGCATACGGGGCTGGGGCGTTTTGACAGAAAAAGAGGAAGTGTTACGGCTCAGTTATTGGTGTCGCATCCCGCAAGCCATGAAAACACCCGTTTTTTCGAAGATATATTTCGTGCCACAACCATAATTTCGGATGAACGTGCCAAGGATGGACCTGTGTTGTTGGGTGACCTGGTGGATTATTTAGAGGTACGATATGGGGCGCCTGGACGGCCTGTATATACAGCAGATTTTGAAATTGGTACGGGGGAATTTCCGATAATGTCGCCAATATATAAACGTATGGATATGGGGGATGCGCGTTATGATTTGATAAATCATGGCAAGATTAATTCGCAAACATGGGCGAATTTAACGGAAAGTTGGTACCCTTCGGATGTTCGATGGCGTGATGCGGCGTTGTCACGTGCCTTTGTTTTATTTTCGGAATTGGTGGCCCGACAGACACAAAAAATACGACGATAAGGTCGTATTTTTTTGTTGACATGTTGTTCCTTTGTCATATGTGTATATACATGTGTTTTTTTTCGACCCGATATCCGTTTTTTGGGTTGACGTAAAGCCCCTTTTTTTTCTAGGATTTATATTAAATGAGAGGGTAAGTACATGAACTTAAAACGCTTTACGTCCGTATTTCTGTCACTTTTTGCATCTTTTGCAGTGATGTTTTTTGTCGCATCCGAATCGTTCGCGGCGACATTTAACCCGGGACAGACCATAAATTATAATTGGGCCGGTGATATTACTTTTGCCGCGACGTATGCCGAAGTTCCAACATCGCAGGTCACGTTGGATGGTAATGGGGCAACGGTTGCGGGTACGGAAAATATATATGTTGTGGGCGATGTGGCGTATTTGGATGCCGACAAGACCAAGAAGATGACGGAAATGACAAACCCGATTACGCTTCCGGGTCGTTCGGCCACTGTTACGTATAATCTGAATGGTGGAACTGGGGTGCCGTCAAGTGTTGTGGTGGATTATATATTTGATGGGTATAAGGGTGAAGATGGTGTTTGGTATATTAATAGTGACGGGTATATTGTAGAGGGAGGTGTGGCCAATTTGGTGAATTCGCCAACACTTGTGGCGCAGTGGACACCGAATTTGTATAGCTTGCCAGAGCCAACAAATATGGGATACACATTTGGTGGTTGGTACAAGGAAAGTGCATTGACGAACAAGGTTGGTGATGCGGGTGCATCATACACACCGACGGCCAATGTAACGCTGT
>JAZNXD010000018.1:0-138707 GCA_045593685.1 Candidatus Enterousia sp.
CACCGAATGACATAGGCTTACAAAAGCACCTAAATCCATATCCCTATGGATTCAAATCTTATTATACACAAAAATATAAAAAACAAACTCAAATAAAAAGCAAATAATCAAGTTTATACACCAATAAAAACGGCGGCCAGATGGTCGCCATTTTTGTCATTGTTTCTCTGTAAAACCAGAGTAAGGTCAGTTATCCTTTCCTTCCTTGAATTGAACTATACTGAAATGCGATTTACAAATGCAAGACAAAATTTACTTATTAGATTCTATCAAATCCATCAACTCGGATTCTCTAATAATCTTTATTCCTCGTTTTGCCGCAGTTTCTATTTTTGAAACAGAATATGTCGGCTTATCGCCTCTTAACTTTTCACCAACCGCCAACCATTTTGTATTAGCACCAATTTGTTGTTGTATATCAAATCCACAAGATTCTATATAAGCCTCAATTTCTGCTCTTGGAATAGAGAAAGTTCCAGTAATACACATAACCCCATTTGGAAACTTTTGCTTACTTTCCAGTGTTCTTGTGTCGTATTTAATACCACAATAATCCGATAAAAACTCTACCGGATTTACAATATTTCCATCAACCTTAATGGATAGAATATTAGAATACTTGAATGTTCTGTACTCGTTTCTCAGAAAACAAAACCCATAAAATATTAGTGAATTATTATGTTGTGAAAATGGGTTTGGACTAACTGATTCCAACCTTACTGTTCTGGTTGCAATATTGCCATCTGTATCTTTATACTCAATATCTATTATTTGACTACCGTCCCAATACATATCTTTTAATAACATCATGTTCCTCATTTGAATACAAATATATTTTATCAAGTATTGGTATAAATTCAAAACACAAAAAACAGCCCGAAATAGGGGCTGTTTATCTTGGTAGCAGCGGAGGGATTCGGACCCCCGACCAAAGGATTATGATTCCTCTGCTCTACCACTGAGCTACGCTGCCAAAACTTGTGTCCATCTCTATGTCTAGTCTATGTAAAACTATCCAACAGTTTAGAACAATCTTAATCATTCTCGCAACAAAATTTTACAAATCCTAACCTCGGTCAATGTTGCGGAAAACCTAGGTTATTCATACTCAACAGCACTCAATACAAATCTAGGGCTGGGGATTATGATTCCTCTGCTCTACCACTGAGCTACGCTGCCAAGCGACACGAATTATAACAATATTTTTTTGAAATGCAAGCAAAACCAATCACACGATTTTATTCTTATTTACAATTATTATTAATTTTAACAAAATTCATTGAACCAACCCCAAAAATATGATATCATGCGCACCGCTATGAAAAAATTTTTTTACACCCTGATTTTGGCATCAACACTGAACACCGCGCATGCGGAATCAAACCCTTTTTTTGGCGACTATGAAAATCAAATCGCCTTTAATCTGGGCTATGGTGTAAACAGTGGTTTTTTACTGCCCCCACCGACTCAATGGGTACCATTTTTAATGATGCAGGCCCAATATTCACAACCGACCGAATTTTTCGGTCTGCCGGCACGCAAATCATTAAACATTATTCAAACATTGGGACATGGTAAAAAATACGGATGGCATTGGGACAAATACACAATTCCAATCGCAATGTTATCCGAAGATGTCATACCATTTCATGGTGACGACTGGTACACATTTATCGGCATGGGCGTCGGCTTCCAGGCCCAACAAAACGAACGCATCGGTTCAAAATTATTATTTGGATTTAAAATGGGCGCGGGATATAAACTGTCCCCCTGCACCGCGGTGGAATTATTTGTCCAACATTTTTCCAATGGCAACACCGCACCCGAAAACAACTCATACGGATTTTACGGTTTGGGTTTGGTTTATAACTTTTAATTATATCGTGCCATATTTGTATGTGCCAATGCGATTGCGATTGCATCGGCTTCGTCCGGGGTCTTGGGCTTTGCGACCGGCAATAAAATTTTCACCATTTTATCAATCGACGTCTTGTCGGCATGCCCCGCACCGGTCAGTGCCTTTTTTATAACATTTGGTTCATATTCGAAAACCGGAACATCATTATTTGCCACGGCAACAATGGCGCACGCACGCGCCTGGCCCAGTAACAATGTGGTTTTTGGATTTTTATTCACAAAAATAATTTCTATGGCACACTCGTCCGGACTAAAGGCTTCACAAATTTTAGTCAATTCACGAAATATCGTAACCAAGCGCTGTGACATTTCCATTTTTGCATTTGGCAAAATCACACCACTGGCGATATATTTACGCGATTGACCGCACGATTCCACCACCGCCCAACCTGTATGCAATAAACCGGGGTCTATCCCCAAAACACGTGTTGTCATTTTCTGAAACTTATCTTTCCAACGGCATCATAGCCAAAGTACCTGTTTATTCGTTTTATGATTTCGTCTTTTTGATACGATAATTGCAACGTATACGCCGGATTTGTTGGTCGAATCACAATATTAAATGTATTATCACGATTTTTTCTGATTGCCGCCAAATGTGCAATTAACGCAATATCGGGCCCCATAATTGTCGCCCATCGCTGGGCCAGGTCTGCATCCGACGCACGCACACCAAAGATTTTTATCAACCCACCCAATGCCCCTGCGATTGTTTGGGGGCGCTTGCTGCGTTCATCAAATTTTTTATCGTGGTTTGACATATGTATATTCTTTGGGCATTAGTATAAACATCTGACCCTGGGCATGTTGACCCTGGGCAAACTTATATGCCTCGTCCCCTTTGCCAAAGAAGATATCTGCACGAATCCATCCACGAATTGCGCTGCCTGTATCCTGGGCAATCATCAGACGACGGAACGGGCGTCCATCGGACAGATTTGTATTAACATATACCGGCAATCCCAACGTGTACAAATCATCGTCCATTGCGACACTGCGAATCTTGGACAAAGGCGTCCCTAATTTTCCAATCACATCCGGCGGCGTTGATTCATAGAAATAAACATAACGCGGATTTTTATAAATCACGTCTTTGGCCAATGCCGGATTTGCCTTTAAATGTTGCCATACGGCCTCGGAAGAAAATCCCCCCTTGGGTCTGATACCACGATTGCGCAGTTCTTCACCAATGGACTTGAACGGCATATCATTTACGGCCGCAAAGTTCAACTTAACATCCGTTCCATCCTCTAATCTTAAATTTCCCGAACCCTGAATTTGAATATTTTGCACATCAACAATATTTGCCCAGTACAATACCCGTCCTATTCTGCGTTCAACAATATCTTTTTTTGCCACGCCTTTGTACGTACGACCATCGGTCGGCACCCCCATCAAGGGTTCGTTACACACATCTGTCTTGGTCCGACATGCGGGAATTATTGGCGAATAATATCCGGTATAGGTTCCCCTGTCCCCACCATTATCATTGAAAATCTGATACGGCTGGAAATTAGATTCAAACCACGCCCGCACCGTTGCCACATCCGCAGACGCCGACGGCAACATACGGCATTTTTCTGCAAACAATTCCCGATCCGGTATCAAGCGCCCCGTATATTGAATTTTGGCCTTGCACGAATTACGAAAAGCCTGCAAAGCATACCGCACATCATCATCACGCCACCCCGGCAAATCCGAATAAGACACCCGCTTAAAATTAGATGGAATAACCGAATTATCCCCCACAACCGTTGGGGTTGAAACATCACACGACGTCAACACAAAACCAACCAGCAACATCGCCCCAAATCGCATAAAAATATTTTTTTGAAAAAATTGCATTTTTTAGTGTTCCCCCCACTTGTAAAACATTTTTATAATGCTATATTAACATAAAACAAGGACCCAAGTCCAGCCTATAAAAAAACACCTAAGGAGAACACACAATGGCAAAATTCAATATTATTTCCCAGTTTTTAAAAGATATTTCTTTTGAAAGTCCAAACGTACCTGAATTATTTTTCAAAAACGACAACGGCCAGGCAAAACTGGAAATAAACATTGATATTCAAATCAAGGGTGCCGACAACAACCTGTACATGGTTGACGTTATTACCAAGGTTCACTCGAAATTGGACGCGGGCGACAAATCAATCTTTTTAATTGAATCAACATATTCCGGCCTGGTTCAGCTAGAAGGCGAAAAGGACGACGAAGACAAAAAACGTACATTGCTGATTGACGTTCCAACATTATTGTTCCCGTCGGTTCGCGCATTGATAACCCGTCTGACATCGGAATCCGGATTCCCAACATTTACAATGCAGCCGGTTGATTTTGCCCAACTGTATGAACAGAAGCAACAGCAACAGTAAAAATCTGCGCAACGATTTTTATCCCCCGTTTGGGGGATTTTTTTTACAACAATAAAAACGGATTGGCAACACCAACCCGTTTCCAAGATACCATCAACCCCAAATTATTTGATTGGCGGAAAACAATCGCCACCACTTTCTGGGCAACAATTATATCCCAAATCACCCATATCGGTATACAGTTCCCCATCACAGCAACCATGCTTGTCCGGTTCGGTTCCATCCACGCACAGCCCCGCCCCACCCGTCGGGAACCAATCACGCGACGCATGCGCCAACACACCAAACGCAAAACCAATTACAAACGACAGAACTATCACCCAACACAGTTTCATATTCTTTTTCATATACACAACCTTTATTTAATCGGCGGAAAGCATTCCCCATCACCTTCCTTGGGGCAACACGCAAATACGGCATTACCCAAATCCTTGAACAACTCCCCTTCACAACAGCCAAACTTATTTGGCTTTGTTCCATCCACACACAATCCCGCATCCAGGTTTGCCAATTCCATCGCCAAAATTTCGTCTTCTGTTGGTCCGGCATCAACCACCACCTCTTCCACCTCAACCTCGGGCTGAGTTACATCTTCTTTTGGCACCTGGGTCAAATCTTCTTCGGACGCTTCTTCTACCACTTCCTCATCTGTTTTTTGCTGTGGTTCTGTATTATCGCTGGCCTCTATCACTACACGCGCACCCGCCGAAGACTTACGTCCACGCGCGGCACGCGAACACGAACGACGATAATCTGCCTTTAATTTGGTCAATTCATCAATCACATCCGTATCGGGTTCAACCACAGCGGACAATTCCGATATCTTTGCATTTATATCGGCACACGTCATACGCGCACCAACCGCCACATCATCCGCCAATGCAGACGACACGATAACACCACCCAACAAGGCAACAAAAAATTTCATCCGTCTATCCATTATTGTTCATTAATAATCTTTTCGACTTCCAAAATAAAATCAATCGCCGGATTGGTTAATTTCTTCGCAGTTTCAAAGATTTCTTCGGCCGCAGCCTGCATATTCAAACGCTTGTACGTTTCAACAACTTCGATTGTATCATTATTACTAAATTCATCATCTGTTAACGCACGCGCAATTTCCAATTCTTGCTTGGCCATTTCAACATACGTTGCGCTGTTTTCCGCACATCCACGTTCCGACAGATTTGCATAAATTTTCGCACGATCTATTCTGTCAACCGCATTGCCACCCGCATACGGCAACTGTTCCAGCAACAAAGATTCAATCTGCATACATGTCTGCTGTTCTGTGCCAGATTGCTGTAACGCAGCCAAGATTTCACGTTCACGCATGGCCATTGTATGGTATTTCATCTGATTTTCTGAACATCCGTTCACAACCAACTTTTCATAAATCTTGATATTTTCTTCATGCTCGTGCACATACTGGGATTCTTCTGGATATAATCTTTGTGCCAACAATTCTTCAATCACGACACAGGTCGCCTTTTGATTTGGATCTGTCACTTTGATTAATATTGGCAATTCTGCAACATACTCTTCACCGGATACATCCGCCCACCCTACAATCAAAGGCACACGTCCCAAATCCAATGCACCACGTGGCGTATATTCAACAATAATATCACACCCCCCCCGGGCATTAACCACCGCAACATCCGCACAGTCGTTTGTAACCTTTAACCCACTGATACCTTCTATCGGCTTGACCACCAAGGTTTCCAACTGGACCCCAACGGCAACATGAACATTATGCGCCCGACTTTCACCGACGTTCATATTTGTAAAATCGATATTTGCATTTGGCGAAAAAGTGACAGTTCCACCTTGTGGCATTTTTGGTTGCGAATTCAGTCGCCCAAAATCCAACCCAACCATAACCCCACAACCAAACAGGGCAACCAACGCCAACACACCCCAAACACGTTGTGATTTTGTATGCTTAACACGAACATCCTGTGATTTTTTCATTTGTCCCCTCTCCTATTCTTATTACTTATGTAATATTACACTACATAACAATCCCGTTGTCAATCGTAATTTTTTTATCTGCGCGCGCCGCCAAATTCATATCATGCGTCACAAATAACATTGCCATATTATTTTTGCGCACCAAATCCAATAATAAATCAAAGACAACCGTTGCATGTTGCGGATCCAAACTGCCCGTTGGTTCATCCGCCAACAAGATATCCGGATTATTGGCCAACGCACGTGCCACGGCCGTACGCTGTTGTTCACCGCCACTCATTTCCCCGGGATGGTGCGACGCACGATGCGCGACATTTGCAGACTTTAACAGTTTTATCGCCCGCGCCCGTGCAATATTTTCATCCATCCCATTTGCCAACATTGGCAACATCACATTTTCCAATGCCGTAAAGTCCGACAATAAATTATGCCGTTGATATACAAATCCAATTTTATTTCTGCGGATTTGCGTACGCATATCTTCATCCATTTTTTGCACGGCGGCCCCATTAACAAGGATACTGCCCGAACTGGGTTTATCCAACAGCCCCACACATTGCAACAAGGTCGACTTACCCGACCCCGACTGACCAACCAGTGCGATAATCTCTCCCCGATGCAAATCAAAACCCCCACCACGCAAAATATGCAATGGCTGACCGCCTTCGACAAAGGTTTTCTTGATATCACGCACGGACATAATCACGTCACCCGCATGCACTTTTGACAAAGAATTCAATATATTCGCCATTTATATGTTACCTTTATTCATCCCTTAATACCTCGACCGGGTCCGTATTCGCTGCCTTCCACGCCGGATACAGCGTCGCCAAAAACGCCAATAATACTGCAATTAATGCAATTCCCAACACATCTGTCCACACCAATTTCGATGGCAATTCCGACAAATAATACAATTCTGCCGGGAATAAATCACGCCCCGTCAACCATTGAAAGAATTGACGTATTGGTTCCACATAAATCGCAATCAACACCCCCAATATCGTACCAAAGAACGCGCCTATTATCCCGATTGATGTTCCCGACAAAATAAATATCTTCATCATGGATTTACGTGACACCCCAAAAGTACGCAAAACCGCAATATCTTTGTTTTTGTCCTTAACCAGCATAACCAAACTGGAAACAATGTTAAAGGCCGCAACAATAACAATTAACATCAATATCAAAAACATCACATTTGATTCCACCTGCAACGCCCCAACAAAACCACGATTTAAATCACGCCAATCGCGTACCACAAACCCATCGGGCAACAGGCGCGCCAAACTTTCCAACACCGGCTTGGTTTCTTCTGGGTTATGCAAAAACAAATCAATATGTGTTACGCTATTGCCTATATTCAAATACTTTTGTGCCGTTTCCAATGGCATAAATATATACCCCGAATCATATTCATACATCCCCATAAAAAAGGAACTTTTTACCGGATATGACATAATTCTTGGCATCGAACCAAACGGTGTTGGCGTTGCATTATTTGCCGACACCAACGAAATATTATCCCCCATTGTAACCCGCAGGGCCCGTGTCAGTGACGCCCCCGCCACCAATTCACCATCCACAATTTCCGTCAGGGGCTTTCCATAGACACGTGTACCGGTCTGGGTCTTGGCAATCAAATCCGGCATCCTGATACCACGAATCATGGCCCCCGTATTATTCCCATTTGCGGTTGCCATAACCTGCCCTTCGGCGATTGGTACGATTGCGGTTACCTGTTGTGCCACCACGCGATTTTGTTTCATTTTATCAATCAAGAAATCAAAATCAGAAATCGCACCATCCTGGTGATATACGACCACATGCCCGTTCATCCCCACAATACGCCCCAACAAAGTATCGTGAAATCCCCCCATTACGGACATAACAACAATTAACGTCGCAACCCCCAACATAATACCAATCAGGGACACCCACGAAATCACCGAACCAAACCCCCGCTTTTTGGCCCCCAAATATCTAAAAGCAATCTTTCGCTCCAATTTTGAAAACATAATTATATTTCCTTAGTCATTTAAAAAATCACGCAACGCATCACCAATCAATTCATTTGCACCCGACATATCCCCCGCCCCATCAACAACGGACACAACACGTGGCGACATAAAGACCACCAATTCCGCAAACGGCGAAATCAAAGTTTCCGGCGTCGTCACAAAAGAATGCGTTGGAATACCAATAATAACATAATTATCCCCAACGGTTGACGGAATATTAAACGAACTTAATTCCCCCTGACTGGTACGCAGAACAATTTTTGCATCAATCTTTTTACGCCCCGCAAAGTCGCCATATGTACCCGTCGCCCCAACAATTAAATCTGTTTCCAGTCTTTCTTCGCGACCACATTGTCCAATATCAAATCGCGATTGCCATCCATTTGGAATTGCAAAAGTTCCCTGGGAAATCAAAACCACATTTGCCTGTTGCGCCATAAATTCCTGTAATGTCTTGGTATTAATCTCTGGTCCAACGACCAGTGCACGCCCCACAACACCCGGTATTGACATTTTTACATTTTTATCCCCAAAGGCCGGCAACAAATTCATCCACACAATCGGATTATCGGTACGCGGATAAACACGATACACATCTATATCCCACGCCAACATATACTTCTTTCCCGAAATATCGGAAATAATACGCGCCACTTCGCGTTCTGTTTGATAATTCCCTTCGAACACCACCGTCTTGTCCGCCCAATCAACCAATAAATTACGCATATCCGCCCCATGCATCGCATCCAATAACGCCATAATAATGGTTTGATTTTGCGGCATTTTTATCAACCACTTGGCCCGATGCTTCAAATGAATTTCACCATTGTGTGCATCATAGGAATAATATACACGCCCCATTTTGGTCATCAATTCCACCGCATCTTCCAAAGACCCCGCGGTTATAGTCCCCGAAATCTTTTCATACAATGGTTCATCTTCAACAATGGCAATATCGGTACCCTTTAACAGTTTATCCAACGCCTGTTTAACCGTTAATTTTTGAAATTCATAATCTGACACCGTCAACTCTTCTGGCAGGGGGTCCCCCGTCGCCAAACGCACAATTTCGATTTTTTCCGCCGGCACCACCGACACAACCGATTGGTTATTCCAATCAACTTCGCACCGCATTGGCAATTCTATTGAAAATCGGCGCGCCGTATCCGTCGTTAACGCGGCCTTTTTCGGAAAGATTGGCACAGACCGTGAATCAATCACCGTTTCTTCAACCACCGTAACATTATCATATTGTGGTTGATCTTCCTTATTTTTCCCCAACAGCGAACACCCCGCCAAAACCACGACACAAACAATCGCCGAAATCAGATTCTTAAACAACTTCATAACAAACTTCTCCTTATCCTGATATCATACTAAATATTCATAATTTTTTCAAATTCTTCCAATGTCATTTCATGTATAGGTTTCTGCGTTGGTGTCGTCAAACCACGCATACGTTCAAACTGGGCCGCGAACCTATTAAGCAACGCAACAATCTCGGGCGATAAATTTTTTTCCTGTGCGACCAATCGCCGACCGTATTCGACAATATATTCCAACACATCCGCCACAAAGAAACGCCCGACATAATTTTCCATTGCGATACCGCCCTTTTGCACACAAATTGCCGACATAATCATTGCGGTTTGATTATAAAAATTTGCCAACCGAATAAATTGTTGAACATTTATTGCCATGTGTATATTCCTTCTCTCTTTTTTACATTATAAAAACTATTGCCCCCAAAAGGCAATTAAATTATAATAGATGTATGAGAATAAAATTTCCGACCCTATTATTAACACTTATCTTGGCATCATGCGCATCTGTTAATCGCGGCAGCATTGATGATGCCACGGTCTTGAATTGGGAAAACGAAGCGGTCACAACCGAACAATTTGTTCGCGACCATAAATCTTGCCTGGGCATAGACCGCCCTTCGTACCAGCCACGGTCCCGAATATCCAAATTATTATCCCCAAACCAGGCGGGAATTATGCCCGACTGGGACGGTCTGTGGGTAACATTTCAATCCAACGAATACCGTGACGTGGGCCAGCGCAGCCTGATGTCCGTTCCCCGCAACACCGCATCACGAACAATCGGTGCGTATCGTCGCTGTATGTTCCGTCGTGGATACCTGTTGCGCGCAATGTAAAAATCTTTCTTCTTGCACTTTGCGATATATACTTTTTTGTGATATAATGTGACCCATGAAGCGTTCAATCTGGTTTTGGTTATGTTTTGTACTTGCCATAATTTTTGGGGTTTATTTTGCAACCCGCACAATTATGACCTGTATGGGACATGGGGATCTGGCGCGGGTGCGCAATATATCAATATCTTCGGATACAAAAAATCAGAATCTGTCGGCGATTGCACACGCGGCCGCCATGGCACCAAATACAAACACATATTCTGTTGACCTGGATTTTTTAAACGGTCGCATATCTAACGTTCCGGGCGTAAAATTATCTGCGGTACGACGTCTGCCGAACGGTAACATTATCATACGCACAACCATGCATCATGCGGTTGCCCTGTGGACCGATGGCGAAAATTACTTTCCCCTGTCTGCGGATGGCACAATCGTAAACACACCAACAAACGTTCGCGATATTGCCCACGTTGTTTTTCGTGGCGAATTACCCAACGACATATCTGAAATAACACGCGCGGCACACAATCTGATTGGCCACCTGGATTATCTGCAATGGATTGAAGACCGCCGCTGGAACATCCACACAACGGGCGGAATAACAATAATGTTACCCGAACAAAATCCAACAATGGCGATAAATACCCTGATTACATTAAACACCAATCATGGTATTTTGGGCAAAAACATAAAAATCATCGACATGCGTGATGATGCACGCATTTTGGTTAAATAAAGAACATGAACCTGTTTGATTCATCTTTCTTGTGCCTGGATATTGGCACATATGGTGTACGTGGCATTGCCCACCGTGTTCGTAATGCCCAAATCGACCGTTCTGCATTTTTCACAACGGACAGTGTTGATACCGTGTTCGCCATAAAATCTGTGATTGATGAATTGGAAAGGCAAATTGGCGCACATTTTGATTCCGCATACATAACGGGAAATTTTGGTCCATCTGCCTTTGACATGACCGCCAAAAGCACAACATGGTCCGGCGAACATAAAATTGGCCCCGCCGACATACGCAATCAAATTTCACAAATCACGCCACCCGATGGATACTTTCCAATGCATATTGTTCCCCTGCGATATGACACCCCATCGGCACGCAACATGTTATCCCCCATCGGACACACAGATCACCAATTAATATCCGCATTTGCATCTATTTTCTATTCACACGATGGAATTACAAAAATAAATGAATATATGCGCGGTGCACATATTATGTCGGAATCCATGTATGATCCGCATTTTCTGCAAAACGCAATCTATCGCACACACAAACAGCCCACAATGTTCATTGATTTTGGTGCCGAATATACATCTGCATCCATTTGGACCGATCGTGGCCCCGTTTGGCATACCAAGATAAAATTGGGCGGCACCGATATAACAAACGCGGTATCTGCGACGCTAAACCTGGACCCAGAATCCGCAGACCGTATCAAGCGTGCGGTTGCATCACTGGTACCACGCGAAATGGATCGTTTTACCCCGGCGGACACGGCATATGATTTTTCACGTGGGGATGTTAACGACATAATATTGCCGATATTGGTTGACATCATCGGCCAGATCAAGGATCAGTGCCTGCCATCTTTTACCAAGTATCGCCCAACAAAAATTATACTAACCGGTGGCGGCGCGGAAATGGATGGTTTGCGTGACTTTATTGAAAATGCCTTTGCGGTTGTAACGGAAACCATGCCGATTGACGCATCTGTCCGTGCATTATCTGATTACATATGGAAATCCCAGGAATCCAATCGCCAAAAATATATATCGCGTCATGAACGCTGGTCCAATCGTGCAAATTGGATTGGTCGCATATTCCACCGCAAACCAAAACCAAAGGCAAAATTTATCCCAATATTACCCAGCACCCTGTGCTTTGACATGCGCAATCCAAATACATACGCACTGTTTAAATCGGGTGGCATATCAATGATACACGTTGATGTAATGGACGGATTTTATGTTGACCGTATTGCCGGTGGCATAGAACAAATAAAAACAATCCGCGCCAACACAAATGCACACCTGCACGTACATTTAATGACGGAAAGCCCATCTGTTTGGGCGGCCGATGCCGTATCTGCGGGTGCTGACACGGTCATATTATCCACCAACACATCCGGTCTGCGCAATGCAATTCGTGTGGTAAAAAATGCGGGGCGCCGTGTTGGCATTGCATTAAATCCGGAATCTTCGGTATCTTTGTTAAAGTCCGTTTTACGTGACATTGATGAAGTCATGATAATGTCTGTTGCCCCGGGCGCGGCGGGACAAAATTTCGACCCCGCATCCCTGCACAAGATATCTGTCCTTGCGGCAACACGCAAAAAGTACGGTTTAAAATTTTTAATATCGGTCGATGGTGGTGTAAACGATAAAACTGCGCAACTATGTTGGGATGCGGGCGCAGATTTATTGGTATCCGGTTCATATTTGGCACACAGTTCTGATTTCCCCCTGGCGGTGCACAGTTTACTAAAAAAATCACCAGACCCGACAAAATAAAACACACCGCACTTGCGGTGTATTTTTTTTCAGTAAACACTTTGCCCCCTAGGGATGTGGGTTCGGGTCCTTCTCAGAAAGTCCGTTTATTTTTGGTGCAACGTTTACAGACAAATTTTATGCCATCGGCCCCACAAAATCAATCAGCATATATTCATAACCTGCACACGACGACCATCACCATGTGCACTAATATACACATGAATTGTATCCTTTGGCATCATAGGTTCGGCAATCTCGGGCCACTCTATCAGGGTTATATCATTTTGCATTGCATATTCCAAACCAACCTCGACCAATTCATCGGCATCTTCAACACGATACAGGTCAAAATGTGTAATCCCATCATACGATTGCACGATTGTAAAAGTCGGACTGGGGACAACCGTATCCGCCCCACGCAGACTTTGTATAACACTGCGTGCAATTTCCGATTTTCCCATCCCCAAATCCCCATGCAATGCAACCACACATGGTGCCTTTAATTTTTTTGCAAAATCACGCGCCCACGCACGCATTTCTTCAACATTACCAAGAATAAATTCCTGCATCATAGCCTACTCCACCAATAATAAATCATCTTCTAACTTATGTATTATATCACGAAATTCCGCCGCCTTTTCAAATTCCAGGTCTTCTGCCGCACTGTGCATTTGTTGGGTTAATTTTTTTATCTGTTTCCGCAAAGAATCTGCATCCATAACCCCACCCGATTTATCATAAACAAATCGGCGCGCCTTATCTGTCTTTTCCTGTTTTTCACCAACCTCGGCAAAGATAGCCTTGGAAACCGTCCGCGGTACAATACCATGTTCTGCATTATACGCCATCTGCTTTTCACGTCTGCGTGCCGTCTCGCCCAGGGCTTCCTTCATAGAATCTGTAACCTTATCGGCATACAAAATCACACGCCCGTTTGCATTTCTTGCCGCACGACCAATCGTCTGAATCAGCGACCGCGTTGATCGTAAAAACCCTTCTTTATCCGCATCCATAATGGCGACCAATTCACACTCGGGCACATCCAGGCCTTCGCGCAACAAATTAATACCAACCAACACATCAAATTTTCCCATACGCAATTCACGCAACAATTCGATACGTTCCAATGTTTCTATATCACTATGCAGATACTTTGCCCTGACCCCATTTTCATTTAAATAATCGGTTAATTGTTCCGCCATTTTTTTTGTCAGTGTTGTCACCAACACGCGCCCCGAAATACCCTTGACCGTATTTAATAAATCATCCACCTGGTGTTCGGTTGGTCGCACTTCACACACCGGGTCTAATAATCCGGTTGGTCTGATAACCTGTTCGGACACAATGCCACCCGCCTGTTCCATTTCCCATGTCGCGGGTGTTGCCGACACAAATATGGTTTGTGGACGTAAATTATCCCACTCTTCAAATGTCAACGGTCGATTATCAACACATGCGGGCAAACGAAATCCATATTGGGACAAAGTTTCCTTGCGCGCACGGTCACCTCGACTCATTGCGCCAATTTGCGGCACGGTCACATGACTTTCGTCAATAAACAAAACGGCATCTTTTGGCAAGTATTCAAACAACGTTGGCGGAGGCATCCCCGGCGCCCGTCCCGACAAATATCGCGAATAGTTTTCCACACCACGACACGTACCGGTACTTTCCATCATTTCGATATCAAAATTCACCCGTTCCCGCAACCGTTGTTCTTCTATATACTTCATATTTTCATGAAAGTAATCCAAACGTTCCTTTAAATCATCACGAATTTGTTTCAGCGCCTGCATAACACTGGGCATGGGGGTTGCATAGTGTGTATTTGGATAAACAACAATTCTGTCTAATTTTTGTAATCTTGCACCGGTCAGTGTATCAAATTCCCAAATTTCTTCAATTTCATCCCCCCAGAAAGACAACTTCCATCCCCTGTCCATTGCGTGTGACGGAAACAAATCCATTGTATCGCCACGCACACGAAAATCACCACGTGCAAAAGCGGTATCATTGCGTTTATACTGAATATCAACCAACGCCCGCATAACATCACGCATAGACATCATATCACCGGCATTTAAAACCAACTTCATACCGGCATATTGTTCGGGCGACCCCATACCATAAATACTGGACACACTGGACACCACAACAACATCACGTTCTTCCAACATTGCACGCGTTGCACTGTGCCGCATACGGTCCAGTTGTTCATTAATCGATGCATCTTTATCAATATATGTATCGGTTGTCGGCATATATGCTTCGGGCTGATAATAATCATAATAAGACACAAAATATTCCACGTGATTTCGCGGAAAGAAAGATTTCATTTCCGTATATAATTGCGCCGCCAAGATTTTATTTGGCGCCATAATCAGTGCCGGCCGTCCCAATTTCGCGATAACATTTGCCATTGTAAATGTTTTACCCGATCCCGTAACACCCAACAACACCTGGGAACGACGCCCATCATTTACCCCATCAACCAATTCGGCAATGGCCGTTGGCTGATCCCCCATCGGCTGATAATTACTTTCAAGATAAAATTCTGCACGTTTCATTTTTTTATTAACAACCACCAGTATAATTCATTATAATTAAAATACAAGTAGGGGGCATAAAATCATGGGATTGAAACCTGGACATAAACGCAAAATATTTTGGGGTGCAATATGCGCCATTGCGCTGATTGTTTTGGCAATGATAATAATCCCACCCATGATAACCCTGAACGGTTTTAAACCGATGGTTGAACGTTCCGTTTACGAACAAACGGCGGTACCCGCAAAATTAAATGGTGATATACATTTCAGTTTAATTGGTGGTGCAACGATTGTTGCCCACGATGTTGTTGTTCCAACCGCGCGCATTGGGTCTGTTATGTTTTCTATTCCCTTTGGCAGTTTTTTTGACATACAAAACGCGCGCCTGAACGGGCCTGTTGTTGTATATGATGCCGACATAACGGTTGATAAATTGGCCCCCGCCAATTTCAACCATAATATTGAAATATATAACAGTAACCTGACCTTTATGGGGCGCAGATTTCATATTGTGCGCGCCGATTTCACGGACAATGAATTTCACGGAATAATTCGCACCGACGAACACAAATACGATGTGGAATTTTCGGGCGACACCTTTAATATCAAGAACAAAAATAACAACCTGGACATTACCGGTCAAATGTATTCTGACGGTTCAATTCGTGGCCACATAACCGTTGAAACAGACCATATAAATGATTGGTTTGGTTTTTCAAATCCTAAAATCACAAAACATATAAAACTAAGCATGGATTTTCAATGGAACGGCGGCAACGGGTATAAATTCTCTAACATTTCCGCAGATAACATATCCGGAAACATTGAAATATTTCCCAACGGCGACAAAGACATACAACTGGTATCAAATGATTTAACAATGGATTTTTCCTTTTTGTTAAATCCCGACGAATTAATTCACCGCACAAACCTGAACCTTGACTTTTATGGCGACCTGGCCTTTCTTGGACATAAATTTCATCATCTTCGTATCCAGGCAACCGGCAACCACGACACCCTGCAAATTGCAAACGTTATCGCAGACGACATTGCAATTACCGGCGGAACAATTACGGCAACCGGTGCACAAAATATAATGATAACAATGCCAATAAATGGCATTGATGCAATGTGCGTATTTTCCGGCACACCAACAAACTGGGGATGTTCAAAATTTTCATACAGCAACATGTGGGGCAGTCTTTCCGTCGACCAAGACACCTTTTATATAAACGTCGAATCTGATGCGGCCATGCCATCGGACGAAACACTGCTGTCATTGGCACGTAAATTGGGCAAAAGGGGCACAATACATTTTCGTTTTTCCGACATTGCCGGCACATATAAAATCACGGACCAAGACATCATCCCATCTTTCAGTTATGCCCAAAACAAAACCCTGCGTTGGTTAAACCTGGATATTCCATTTTTACCGGAATTCATGCAAAACACCCCCGGTGATTTTTCATGGACCGACGGTATGTTAACCTTTACCCCACACGATAAACAATGGAGTCTTTCCACATACGACAATTATTTTTATCTGACCGGCACAAGTTATAAAACATGGTTGCCACAAAATATGGACACGCGCTTTTTATCAGACGCAGGTTATATCCTGTCCGGATTTTACGACAAGAACCGCATATCCAACCTGACACTTGAAATATCCGGTCATGAATTTTCGGGTTCTGCATCGGGAAAAAATTTAACACTGGGCACAAGTGTCCTGAACCTGGAATCCTTTATCAATCCGGAATTTTCGGCCAACACCGAACAAATGGAATTTTTGGCCAATTTACCGGTATTAAGTTTATTTAACCTGCCCTTTAACATATCGCTGTCTGCAAACACATTGGTATACCATGGCAATCAATACAATAATTTTCTGTACGCGTTAAAGCCAAATTCCCAAACATTTTCCATCACGGATGCCACACGCGGAAATCTGTTGGCAACAATCGAACGCAACAAAACAAATTATGATATATTTGCCCAGTTTAACCGCTTTGCCATAAATGGTAATTTATTATCATCCAACATGCCATTAAACATAACTGACACCACAATAACGGGCCAGGTAACAATGAAAACATCGGGTCAAATCGCACACGATATCTATTACAACATGGCCGGTGATATTGACCTATCATTTACCGGCGGATATATAATCGGACTGGGGTTTGATGATTTTTATGCATCCGCGGAAAACATAACAACATTAAACGCAGAATACGCCCTGTCACGCGCATTATCCGGTGGCAAATCCAAGATTCAGGACATGCGTGTTGTTGGCACATATTCCGATGGAAACTTTATTTCAACCGAAGCCATAAATATATCAACCCGTCACACCAATATTGTCGGTGGCATGGCAATAACAGACGGATTAATGACGGCGGAATTTGACATCATCATGCGTGGCACATCCCCCGAACCCGCAACAATACAACTGGGGATACTGCCGGGTGGTGACCGCCAGTATTCATTATCTGAAATAATGCAAAATATGGATGTTGGATTTATGCGTGCGTTTATAAAAACCCACGACCGTTTTTAACCAATGGCGTTTTCCACAAATTGACTGTGCGACACAACATTTCCGGTCGCATCGGCATAGTACGTATATCGTCCCACCCGCACACAATGATATCCATTTGCACAAAATTTTATATTACGCTGTGCCTGTAACAGCATTTTGTTTTCACCTATTAAATCGGCACGTACCCCACGGAACATACGCATAAAAAATCCCCAAAGCCCCGATGATTGATATGGCGCAAACAATATCGCCCCCCGTTTTTCCAACCGGGAAATATTATATCTGTCATAATTAGATTTTAATTTACTTGATTGATACGGACTTAGATTCAAATTTCTGGCCAATTTATCCACATACTGTTGCATTTTATCCCCCTATTAAATTCGGTATAAAATTATATCTGGAATAAAATCTTTGGCACCAGGTATGAATTCACAAACAAAAAACCGTCCCAATCGGGACGGTGTTAGTATTAATTCTTTTTTCTGACCTGAATATGCACTTCGCGCAGTTGCTGTTCGGTCACATTTGTTGGCGCCCCCAGCATTAAGTCCTGGCCACGCTGGTTTGTTGGGAACGCAACAACCCCACGCAGGTTTGCTTCGCCCAACATAATTTGCACCAAACGATCGATACCAAATGCACAACCACCGTGCGGCGGTGCACCATACTTAAATGCGGTATACATACCACCAAATTTTTCTTTGACGATATCTTCACTGTAACCGGTTATTTCAAAGCATTTCACCATGATATCCGGATTATAGTTACGCAATCCCCCACTGCAAATTTCCGCGCCGTTCAACACCATATCGAACTGAGCCGCCTTGATTTCCAATGGATTTTTCGTATTTAATTCTTCCAATGTTGCCATCGGGAACGAGAACGGATTATGCGTAAACGCAATCCCCGTCGGTGATTCTGGATCTTCTTCAAAGAACGGGAAAGATTCAATCCAACACAAACGGAATTCGTTTGGATTAATCAAGCCCAAATCTTCGCCCAATTTATTGCGCAATTTACCCGCCGCCTTGGCCGCCGCATCCGCCATATCACAGACAAAGAACAACGAAGAATTATCCCCGGCGATTTCACGCAGTTTTGCAACACGCCCTTCATCCAATTTCTTGGCCACAGGTCCCTTGGCTTCATCTGCAAAGACGATATAGCCCAAACCACCCAATCCCAATTCTTTAACGGCATAGTCACCCAATTTATCGAACCAAGAACGTGGTTTATCTGCGGATGCCGGTGCCGGTATTGCACGAACAACCGCCCCATTTTCAATCGCATTTGCAAAGATACCAAAATCAGACCCACGGAATATTTCCGTCACATCATGAATAATAATCGGGTTACGCAAATCCGGTTTATCCGAACCATATTTCAACATCGCTTCATCAAATGGAATATGTGGAATATCCGCCGCAATTATTGCATTTGGAACAAATTCACGTATCATCGCCGGCATCAATTCATCACCTACGGCCTGGATATCTGGCAGGTCGACAAAAGACATTTCCATATCCAACTGATAGAATTCTAACAATCTGTCTGCGCGCAAATCTTCGTCACGGAAACATGGCGCCACCTGGAAATAGCGGTCAAATCCCGCAATTTGCAAAATTTGTTTAAATTGCTGTGGTGCCTGTGGCAAAGCATAGAACATCCCATGATGATTACGACTGGGGACGATAAAGTCACGTGCACCTTCTGGGCTGGATGCGGTCAAGACCGGTGTTTGGAATTCTGAAAATCCCATATCCCACATTTTATCACGCATAAATTTAATAATACGATTACGCATCAAAATATTGTTGTGCAATGTTTCACGACGCAAATCGATATAGCGATATTTTAAACGCAAATCTTCTGCCACACTGTCATCATCGCCGAACACCTGGAACGGTAAAACCTCGCAATTTGTCAGAACTTCGAATTCCTTTGCCTGAATTTCAATACCACCCGTTGGGATTTTATCATTAATCGCGGCCGCATCACGTGCAACAACCGTACCCGTTACCTTGATAACAGATTCCGGACGCACTTTTTCCAATTCTTCATTACCACCATCAAAAACAATCTGGGTAATTCCATAATTGTCACGCAAATCAATAAACAGCAATGCCCCATGGTCACGCTTACGATGTACCCACCCCGACAAAACAACCGTTTCGCCGACATTTTTTGTATTCAATTCCCCACACGTATGTGTTCTGAATTTTGATTTCAAAGATAACATTTTGGTCCCTTTTTTATTTTATGGGCATCAAAAAAAATTGGATTTTTGGCACCCATATGTTTTGTTAAATCTCGGGGGCGCAGGTTATTTTCCACCGCGCGGTGCCACCCCGACTTGTAACTTTTTATGCCATTTGTGGATTCCGTGGTTGTCAGTCACATCATCACCCCCAAATCTGCAATGCCTTGATTTTATATCATAAAAAATCAATTTGCAATAAAAATACACTACCAATCTATTGGTGAAAAACCATGTTGTACCAAATATTCATTTGCACGACTAAAATGTTTATTTCCAAAAAATCCCCGATACGCCGACAAAGGTGACGGGTGCGCACTTTTCAGGATTAAATTCCTGTCCGGGTTTACAAACGCGGCTTTTTTTTGTGCGAAACTGCCCCACAACATATAAACAATATTATCACGTGCACCGACTGCGCGAATTACCGCATCGGTAAATTCTTCCCAACCACGCCCCGCATGTGATGCGGCCGCATGCGCCCGCACGGTCAGTGTGGCGTTCAACAACAATACCCCCTGATTTGCCCAATGCGTTAAATCACCATTTGTAATAGATTTTCGCCCCAAATCAGATTCTATTTCTTTATAAATATTTACCAATGACGGTGGCACGGGCGTTGGCGGCAATACCGAAAAACACAGCCCATGCGCCTGGCCGGGTTCATGATACGGGTCCTGGCCAATAATCACAACACGCACCCTATCCAATGGACATAAATTAAACGCATTAAAAATATTCTGTGGTGCGGGATAAACCGCCCGTCCCGACAAATATTCCCCACGTACAAAATCCGTTAATTTAACAAAATAATCCTTGTCAAATTCGTGACTTAACGCATCCTTCCAAGATTGTTCAATTTTCACATCCATAACTTTATCAACCTCAACAAACTTCAAAATTAATTTATATAAGGCGAGTACGCAACACAAACCAAAGGGAGTGTACTACTCGCTACATGACCGGTGGTTTGTGCAAGTAATCGTCCATAGAAATTAATTTTACCTGACAAGATTTCCATAAAACCACATCTATATACCCACGTGGCAATCCCGTTTCACGTTTCAGATGCGCGAACATATCATCGCATGCCGATTTAATTTCGGGTGACAATTTTCCATTATCGATTATCAAATTTTTATTTACGAACGCACACCCCAGCCTCTGAATCCATACATCATATTTTACAACATCTTCCCCCAGGTTTCGTGCCAAATGATTTGCGGTAATTTTTCCGATATGCGGCAACTTTTGCAAATAATCTAATTTATCATCCACCGATTCCAATCCATAATATCCATCACGAAAAGCGACACGACTTTCCCAAATTTTACAAATTGCATTAACTTTATTTTTATTATTAAACAATTTGATTAACAAATTGTATTTGGGACCAAATTCATACAAACAATCCATAATTTTTTTATGAATTTTTTTTGCGGTAACTTGTGAAAATCCACCGGCCAAAATCACATAAACGCAATGCCCCGCAAACGTGTCCGCATCGTAAATTTTTCGCGAACGCATATTTTCCAAAATTTCATCAAAAGACTGGGCATCACTGTCCAGTCCCGCCGCACGTAATTGTGCATCCAATTCAAAAAACCAATTCCGCGTAAAATCCATTTTATTCGCGCCCTGCCCCCATGGCCGACATCATATCCGGACTAAAAGATTGTCCTTGTTGCGCCTCCATCATAGACTTTAATTTATCACTACCGGTATTAAATTGTTTTGCCTCTAACGCTTTTATTTCTTTTTTTATTGCCTCGATACGTGCGCGTTTGTGCCAAATCTGACTCTCGGAAACGGCCGACCCTAAATCCTCTATTTCCTTTTCCAAGGCATGCATTTCTGCGGTCAGTTTATCTTTCTGACTTGGCCCACGATTAATAATCTTTGGCAATTCCGACATTATTGATTTTCCTTTCTCTGTCTCAGCAACGCCATTTTCAGTACAGAATTCCCCGACTGTTCCTTGGCCTTTATTTTCGCCAATGCTTTTTCTTTTGCTTTTACAAACGCATCTTTAAAAGCCTGACCTTGTTTTTCTTCATCTATTTTAAGAATTTTTTTCAACTCTTCATATCTTGCAATTTTTTCCGGGTCTTTTGTTGGTCGCGTCGCATGATGAACCTCATAACTCAACAAACTGTATTCATGCATCAGTTTTTCTTCTTCTGTTTCTTTATATTCCACCCCCCGGTTTTGTTCACGGAGAATAGTTCCATCTTCTGCAATTTTAAAATCATCTGCCATAATTGCCCCCTTATAAATTCATGGCGCGGAAAACCGCGCCATATTTATTAAATATCCAAATTTGCCTCTAACGCATTTTCCACGATAAAGTCACGACGTGGTTCAACCACATCACCCATCAACATTGATACAACCTCGTCTGCCTTGGCTGCGTCATCAATCTTGACCTGGAACAGCGAACGATGATTTGGATCCATTGTTGTTTCCCACAACTGTTCGGCGTTCATTTCACCCAAACCCTTGTATCGTTGAATCTTCAAACCATTTTTGGCATATTCAAACGCGGTATCCAGTAACTTTAACGCGCCCCAAATCTTTTGATTCTTGGACTTTACACGCAAAACGGTCGGCTTGCTAAAAGTTTCAATCAACTCATCATGCCCGTCCATTTTGTGCCATGCACGAATTTCCATCCCGTTTAATTTTTCACGTGGCAAAACATATGTTTCACGTACACTGCGCAGTGTTCTGGTAATTTCAATACCTGCATCTGTTGCACTTACCTTCCACCCACGTTCAAATTCCAATTCCTGGGCATCCAACATCGCCTGCACCGCGGCAAAGACTTCTGCACTTTCATTTTCAAATGCACCATTTAGTGCCAACGCTTCAACAAAACGCAAAGGCATAATATGGTTCAACGGTTGCAAGATATTACGCATATCCAACACCAACCCCAGCAAACGCTTTAAATCCGCGCCCGACACCTGAACACCTGTGGCCGTTTCAATCATACCGTCAACCGCCAACTGTTCCATCAGGTAATCATCCATTTCACGTTGATTTTGCAGATAAATCTGCTGTTTTCCACGTGTTACACCATAAAGTGGTGGTTTCGCCACATAGATGTACCCACGTTCAATCGCCTGGGGCATATGACGGTAAAAGAACGTCATCAACAACGTCTGAATATGTTGACCGTCAACGTCCGCATCGGTCATGATAATAACCTTGTGATAACGCATTTTTTCGATATCAAAGTCATCTTTACCAATCCCCGCACCCATTGTTGTAATCAGCGCGCCAATGGTATCCGACCCCAACATTTTATCAAAACGCACACGTTCCACGTTCAAAATCTTGCCACGCAATGGCAAAATGGCCTGGGTTTTACGGTCACGTCCCTGTTTTGCGGTACCACCCGCCGAATCCCCCTCTACAATAAACAATTCGCACTTTGCCGGATCACGTTCAGAGCAGCCCGCCAATTTCCCGGGCAGTCCGCCCAGTTCCGGTCCCGTTTTCTTGCGTGATAACTCACGCGCTTTGCGTGCGGCTTCGCGCGCGGTGGCGGCCTCTATAATTTTATCAACAATCGTTTTTGCAATTTGTGGATTTTCATCCAGGAATTCATACAATAACTCCGAAACTGTGCTTTCCACAATGGGTCGCACTTCACTGGATACCAATTTATCCTTGGTCTGCGAACCAAATTTTGGATCGGGAATTTTTACACTAACAATACTGGTCAAACCTTCACGGAAATCTTCCCCCGACAGATTAATATCCTTCTTGGTTCCCTTTTCCGATATATATTTGTTAATCGCACGTGTCAGTCCCGCACGAAAACCCGCCAAATGCGTTCCACCATCACGGTTGGGAATATTATTTGTAAAGCACAACGATGTTTCCGTATATGCCGTCGTCCATTGCAGAACAATTTCAATATACGTATCATCCAACTGCTTAATCATTTGGATTGGGTCACGATTCAATAATTCCTTGGACTTATCTAAATAGGTTGCAAATCCCTTTAACCCGTCAACACTGTGGAATTCACGTTCCTTCTTTTCCCCACCGCGTAAATCTTCCAAGATGATTTTAACATTTGCGTTCAAATAAGATTGTTCACGCAACCATGTTTCCATCGTATCAAAACTAAATTCGGTTCCCGTAAAGGTATCCGGCGACGGTTTAAAGGTCACCTCGGTCCCATGTTCATGACCGGACTTATTTTCTGTAATTTTTAAATCACATGTTGGCACCCCATCGGCAAACGACATAAAGGCTTCTTTATCACCACGCCAAACCTTAACCTCTAACCAGGTGGACAGCGCATTAACCACCGACACACCAACACCATGCAAACCACCCGATACCTTGTACGCACCACTACCTTCGTTATCGAATTTACCACCCGCGTGCAATTCACACATAATCAGTTCCAACGCACTGCGCCCAGTATCATGATTAATATCAAACGGCATACCACGACCGTTATCACGAATTGTGGCACTTCCATCTGCGTTCAGGGACACATATACCGTATCGGCATACCCCGCCATTGCTTCGTCGATACTGTTATTAACGACTTCATAAATCATGTGGTGCAGACCACTGCCCCCTTCGCCAACGTCGCCAATATACATACCCGGACGTTTTTTAACGGCCTCTAACCCTTTCAGGACTTTAATTGAATCACCTGTATAATCATTATTTACTGCCATATACAATTCCTTTCTTTTTTCTGTGTAAAACATAGCAATTTCTGCTATAATTATCAAGGAAAAAGGGGAAAAATATCGTGACAGACACATCTGACCATATTTTCACAAAATCTGATTACCTGACCCCGCTTCAGGTATCAAAAATATTGGAAACAGACGAACAAACGGCATATCGTGCACTTAAAACCATGTATCTGCGCCGTGCAACTGTTATGGTCAAAACCGGATACAATAAATCCCCACGTCCAATGGTAATCTGTGCAAAATACTCACGTTTTGAAAAACCGGGGATTTTACCATACAGACTTCGTTACGATGCATTGGACGAAATCGCAAAATTTTTACAAGAACAATCAGCCAAGGGTAAATAATATGAAATTTAAACTATTATATTTTGGTGATATTTTAATCAATCCTAAGAAGCGTGCACAACACATCGCGGATATTCGTATGCAGTTTCATCCACAATTAAAAAAATTAATAGAACACAGTCCTTGGAACAACCTGACCCAATACATGGTTCCAAACCCAACCAAAAGTCCCATAACCACCCGTCATGTTGGTGGCATAGATTGGAACCCAATAATTACACCAAATTTAAAATTATTGGCGGAACTGGATATTCAAATGTTACATCCGGAAATCATCGGTGTTCCCCGCTCTGATATTGATAACCGTGTCAAGACGATAATGGACGGTCTGCGTTGCCCACAAAACGAACATGAAATTGGCGCAAACACCCCACGTGACATCGGCCCAATTTACACATTATTGGACGATGACCATTTAATAACAAAACTGTCTGTTAATACCAGTCACCTTCTTGATTCCGGGATATTTTCTGACCAAATTCAACGTACACCGGATTCAATATTTATGTTAATCGACGTAAATGTTCGCGTTGCCGAAGGCACATTGGAAAACCTGCCATTTATGGTTTAAAAGAAATTACCCCACAACTTACGGTGGGGTAATAATTTAGACATGGGATGGGGAAATAACGCAATGTACATGACTCTACATACTTTATTACCCCACCCTATTATATTTGTTTTTTAAGACAGCGCACTCGTAATCTGGTCCTGCATCTGAAACGTTCCCAATACAACCCACGCAATGATTGCTGACACCAACAAAATCCCCAAACTGTTCAGTGTATTTGAAATCTTCTCCATTTTACGGACGGATTCATTTAAATAGTCATTGGCAACCTGGGTTAAATTTTCATCAAACCCGTTCATATCGGCATAAATTGTTAAATCACCGATAATTTCATCATCCGGAAATCCACGCCCCGTATTCTGTAACGCGCGCCCCAGGTTATCACCATTTGCAATAAATCGCAAAGTCCGATCCAGTATATTTCGCAAATACCTGTTTGCATTATCCGCCAACATACGCATTGCATCGGGTATGGTAACCCCTGCGCTGACCATGGCGGCCAAACTCATCAACCATCCAACAGACACCTGAATTTTATATGTACTCCACGGTGGAAACTTATCAAACACCGCACGAATGCGTCCCCTCCAATTTGCAAGACTGCCCCATATCACTGCGATAACAGATGCAAAAACAATCAAAAACAAATACCAATACTGAATTGAAAAATCTGACAGCCACACCAAACTGCGCGCCGTTCCACGCCACACAACGGTATTTCCGGCAACTTCGGCCAACGGTGGCACCAAATAGATTCCCACCATAATAATAATACCAAATGTCAACGCCAACAAAAACAATGGATATGCCACGGCCGTCGTCATCGCGCGTCTGATACGTTGCATACCATCAACCACGCGCCCAACATTTTCCAACGCCACAACCAGGTTGGATAAATTACCACTTGTCACCAACAATGTTTCATTTGGCGGAACCCAACCACGTGTGGCCTCGGAAAAGGTCATCCCACGTTCCAAATTTTTTTGCCATTGGCGCATAACAATCGCAAAAGGTTCATTTGGCTTGGTTCCATTTTTTGATTCAACCATTTCCAAACGTTCCAGCGCATCAATCAATGTAAAATCATTACGCAACAACGATGCCAATTTGCGGCAAATTGCCATACGTTTTTCCGTATTCAAACGGAACATCATCTTGGCATATAACAGTTCCAATTTTTTCATATCAGTACACCCCCGGTTGATCCAACTGACCAACCCAACGTTCTACTTCGTCAATACTGATAATAC
Organism: Candidatus Enterousia sp.; assembly: GCA_045593685.1. GTDB lineage: Bacteria > Pseudomonadota > Alphaproteobacteria > Rs-D84 > Rs-D84 > Enterousia. The sequence goes on from JAZNXD010000018.1 coordinate 27,212, forward strand.
CCTGTAACATCAAAGATACTGCCGCCTCTTTCAATGTACGCCCATCCATTTCTTCTATCCAATACCGTACGGCGGCATCCGTATCTCCCGCCAATGCTAAACGCAAAAATTCACTGTTGGTGATAATAATTTCACCGGCCTTGACACGTCCAACATTACCCGTACCGTGACAATGCGCACATCCGGCCCCACGTTGATAAACCTGACGCAGGCCAATTTCACCATACGCATCCATCACACGACGATACGCACCACGTTCCGGATGATTAATTAATTGTTCACGGCAATGCGGACATAACTTTTTAAACAAACGCATTGACACCAAACCACGCATCAATGTTTCTTCTTTTAATTTAAAAGATTCAACCCCCAAATCCAACAAACGTGTCAAAGCCGCCATTGCAGAATTCGCATGCAGGGTCGTCCACACATTATGTCCCGACAACGCCCCACGCACCGTCAATTCGGCGGCCGCCAATGTGCGAATTTCCCCAACCATCAGCGTATCAGGGTCACTTCTTAACGCCGCCGCCAATGCTTCGACATATTTTTTTTCACGCTGTTCTTCGTCGGTTGTATTTACCACGGGCATTTGCCGTGCGCCAAAAATTTTCTGTTCAACGGGATTTTCCACCGTAATCATATTTATTTCATAATTACGTTCGCGCAACATCATGGACATATTACGAACCAATGTTGTTGATTTTCCCGAACTGGTCGGTCCCGCAACAATAACCAATCCCGTCGGAAAAGAACGCAAACGCGCCAACAACCTTTGTTCATATGGTCCAAATTCCTGTTCTGTCTTTAATCCTTCGGACGGGTTATCATACAGCAATCGCATAACAACATATCGACTGCCAAAAGCAATCGGATTAAATTGCATACGAATACCCAACACACCTGTTGGCAAATACAAATCCTTGGTCCCGCGCAAAGGTGTACGCCCATCTTTTTGTGCAGACTGATATTCATTTTGGGCATAGTTTGCATTGGACATATCCGACGAAGCAAACGCGGCACGAACAAAAGATTCACCCCATTGTGAATTATATTCCATAACGGGTTGCATACTGCCATCAATACGAAAGAAAATGGTTGTTTGGTCTGCAACCTCGATATGAACATCCGATACCTTCTGTGCGGCGGCCTTGGCAATAATATCAACAAAGTCCTTTTGCATTTGGTTATCAAAGTCCACACGACCACGTCCCGCACCACCCAAACGCATTTCATATGATTTATAAATATTAGAAATCAACCCCAAATCGGAATAAAAGGGTTTACGAACCTTTCTGCCACGGCGTTTCAATAAATCAACAAAGGCCAACACGCGTCCATCATATTGGTGTGTACGCGAAATAATAATTTCACCACCTGTAAAATAGGCAACCAAACCCTGGGTATCATGTGGCAATTCCAATATCGCACCCGTCGCGGTCAACAGCCTGTTACCGTTTTCGAACAAAAAATCGATAATATCTTTGGAATCTGCTGCCTCTAACCCCGCCGGCACAGACGGCATATCCGCAACATTTTCTTCGCCCAAGATTTCTTTTTCCTTTGCCATATTAATTATTTTCCGCTACTAACGTTTAACACCTGGGTATTACCATCTTTATCAACCAATACGACCCCATCATATAACGATATGGATTTCACGGTCAGACCATCCAATTCCTTACCAACATTTACACGACGTTTTTGCCCATTATTCAAATCTTCAACCGTTGCCTGTAATTGCGCACCGGCACCAACTACATTGACCAATCTCCAATTTTTTGAAACATCCACATCTTTTTCTTCGCGAACCACGGCCGTTGACCCCGCCACAGATTTTGTGCTGTTTACCTCGGCCTGTTCTATTTCCTTTAACCAAGATTCTTTTTCACGTTCAATACGTGCGGCTTCGGCCTCTAACTTTGCCTTTTGTGTTTCAATTTCCTGTTGTTGCTGTTCCGCACGACCGGACAAAGTATCAATTTCCATATGCAGTTTTATTTTTTCTGCGGCCAATCTGTCCAATTCCAGGTCTAATTGCGCACGTTCTTTTTCCAACTGCATTAAAACCTTTTCCTGTTCCAGGTCGGTTATCTGTTGAAACAAAGATCCATCCGGATTATATGCCGCAACGGCATCTGCGGATATTTGTTCAATATCCACTTCCTCTGTGACCTCTTCTTCTATAAAGACACCCGCACCCCACGACGCGTTTGCGAACAAAAACGCCCCACAGAAAATAAAACCCAATAACATTTTTTTATTTTGCATAGATTAACACCTCATAGTTCCACGAACGCGTACGCACGTCCCACGCCGCCTGTATCAAATAAACACCACCGAAATCAGCAAAGATTTCCATAAATTGTTGCGGTATCAGTTTTGAACGCACCGCCACCTCTACCACATTAACAGATTTAACATCAACACCATTTGTCAGGGTATCGACCACAATTTCTGTTTCTATCGGTGTATCGATTGCCTGGAATACCGACGTAATATCACGCACGATTGTATCCGCATCACGTTCATCCTGACTGGAAACAGTTTCTAATTGCGGCAAAGTAACCTGAATCCGAATGGTATCTTCATCTACTTCGCTAACAAAGGCACCCGGCATCAACCCCGTTGCAATATTATAAAATTCATCCAACGTTCCAAAGTCACGTTTAAATTCGGCAATGGCATGCGCCTCGCCACAAACCGCATTTACCTGATTCCAACCGGAAACGGGTTGCATAACAAACGCAACCGCCTGATAACACTGATCGGCACGCGCCATCATATCTGGTAACAATTCATATGGCATAACAATCGGTTCCGGTGGCAAAGTCTTTTCAATTTCAAATTGCTCATCTAATTCTTTTGCTTTTTCTTCGATTTGTCTTTTATATTCTGCAACCAATTCCGGATTTAACGTGGCAACCTGTGGACGCGGTGCCAAAGTCTGGACAATAGAATCACGAAAAACAAACGCCATCGCCAAAACAAAGACCCCAAAAATAATCACCGAAACCATACGTGATCCCATACGACTGATTGTATGCAGAACCGCACGCGATTGGCCATTTAATAAATCTGCTAAATTTCTTTCTGCGGCACGCGGCATCCCCCATGCCCCCGGTGCAAAGAACGCCCCCCAATCCGGTATTTCGGACAATTTCACATATTCATTTCGGGCATCTTGTTCCAATTCGAACAGTTTATCAATTAAAATAACACCATTTCTGGCGGCAACCATATAAAAGCCATTTGGCACGGTAAACACGGCCAAAAACGAAGTATATTCGGAAAAACTTTCCATAACCTCGGCCGCTGCGGACATCATACCTGCCCGTGCACCATTTTTACGTGCGGCCAAACCAACCATTGCACGATATTCTGTATACAGATTTAATTTTTTATCAACACCACGTGCCAAAGAACGCGCATAATTTCGCGCGCCCTGCCCGACACCCATTGGTTGCCAAAACACACCAACGGCATATTTTTTTCTGTTAATATTAATTGTTTGATTGGCCAAAAAACTCTCTCTCGTACGTACTTTTAATAATTATAACATAAAATCCGGGACCAAGGCAAACGAATTAAACACACGACAAACATATAAAAAACCCGTCATAATGACGGGAATTAATTTATTGACATGTCCCATACGTACAAGATGTTTCTTCCACCGGGGAATATGTAACCGTTCCACCACCACGCGCGGTACGAACACTGTTTGGATGTGGACAATCATAAACATTTGCAACCAAAACAAACGCACGTTCCGGCCCAAAGATTACCCACTCGTTTGGTTTTGTACGCTGGCTTGTAATCCAATATGCATTACCATTACGTGCCTGATCAACAATTCTGTTTTCCAAATATCTGCGTGCATCATCAGAATCATAAACCGAAACTTCGGACTCTATTTTGTACAAGAAGGTACAACCAATCGGTTCTGCATCCAACTGAACCAAATATTGACTGCCATTTTCATTTTTTATCATACCGCCACACGCCACAACAGAAAACATCACAGCCATCAAAGCAAATATTTTTTTCATAACTTTCTTTCCTTTTTTATTTCTCATCAATTATATCATAATTTTTTGGATCACTGAATAACTTTTTCAATACAATATTATTTAATGCATGACTGCCCTTGTATGATTCCAATTCGCCACAAATCATGCCCCCACTGGTAAACATATCACCGACGGCATCCACAATTTTATGACGCACAAATTCATCCGGCCAAATTGTTGGGTTAATTGTTGCATCCCCTGAATCATTTAACGCAATAACATTTTCTTCGGACGCACCACGCCCCATACCACGTTTTTTCAGATATTCCCACTCAGAATACTTACCAAAGGTACGCGCCCGCGCCACATTTTCAACAAAATCATGAATTGACTTTTTTGAACCATCATATGAATAAGTATAAGATTGCCTTCCTATAATTTTTTCGGGATAAACCAACGTGGCCTTGATATCCAAAGAATCACCGTTATTTGGTTTCAAACTAACAAAACCATCCGATTTTCGTCCCATAATTTTATTAACAATCCATAACTTTAACCTGACAAACCAAGGTAATTGTTTTAATACCTCATGCGCATATGCAATAACTGGGCGCTTAACAACAATCTTTTTTAAACCACCTTTTGTCACCCCCGCCTGCTCAAAGGCCTTGATAAACTCTGCCGCACTGCCATCTAAAATCGGGGTTTCGGGACCATCTATTTCAATAATTGCACTGTCCACCCCAACCATAAACAGTGCCGCCATCAAATGTTCCACCGTCTTAACATGCGCCCCCGACATTTTACCAATCGTGGTATTACGCATTTTTGTTTCACCAACATTATCAAACCTTGCATCGATTAGGTCGGTCCCCTTCATATCAACACGACGCATAAAAATCCCCGGTTTATCCGCCGGTTTTATGACCAAGTTAACCCTATTACCCGAATGAATACCAACCCCTGAAATATGTATAGGATTTTTAAAAGTAGCCATTATATTTTCTCCTTTATCCAGTCCCAAAATCTGTTTTCTATGACCGTATCCAGTTTTGCATATTTTATTTCATCACGAATTTGAACCGGCAACCGGACCCAATCCTTTTCTGTTGTTATTAATTTTGCATTATGTTTTTTTGCCAATTCAATCAACCCCTTGATATCATCATCCGTATATTGATAATGATCCGCAAAGGCACGCGTTGCCACAACATTATTCAAAGACTTAAAAAACTTATTCGGATACCCAATTCCCGCAAAGGCAACCAATTTCTCATCATCTTCATATGGTGAAATTGTTTTATTATCTGCATAAAATACCGGCACATTTGACGGTAATTTAAAATTCTTTTTTGGTGTTTTATTTCTAATAACAATTATCGCATCTGCCTTACCTGCACTTTTTTTGGGTGTACGCAAAGGCCCCGCCGGCAACAAAAATCCATTTCCATATCCAATCCCCTGGTCAAAAACGATAATAGATACATCCTTGGCAATGGTTGGATTTTGCAGTCCATCATCCATAACAATCGGTCCAACCGCATCATTTTGATTATTTAATAAAATTACATTACTTTTTCTGTCCCCAACATGAACGGCCAAACCGGCACGCGCCAACATTTCTGCTTCGTCACCGATATTATTTTTGGATTTATCCATCTTGTATCCACGCATAACAACGGGCGCATCAAAATAATTTGCAATTTGTCGCACTATTGGTGTTTTTCCAACCCCACCTGTTAGAATATTACCAACACAGATAATTTTTCTGCGCGATTTCATTGCCCCCGAACGCCGCACATAAAATACCAATCTGCTAAAAACATAATAAACCCAAGACACAGGGATTAACAAAATCGAAAATAAATTCTTTTTTAAAAACCATTTTGGTGTTTTCATAAACAAAACCTTACCTAGATTTTTTTCTTGTTTTCTCTTCACGCAATTTTTTCTTAAATTCAGACGCGGTCAAATCCTGTTCGACGGGCGTATAATTATATTCAGCATCCAATTCACGCATTTGTGCCACCATAAAATTTTCCAAATCAGAACGAATTTTTTCAAATTCCTTATCTGTTGCCCTGCGCGGGACAAAGACCGGGTTTCCAATATTGCAAACAATTTTTGAAAAAGGCAACGCCACCAAATACCTGTCCCACCTTTTTTGAAACCATGCCCGCGAAGTCGTATAACATACCGGAATAATCGGTGCCCCCGACATTTTTGCAAAATACAAAGCCCCATCTTGCACACGCAGCGACGGCCCCCCCGGTCCATCTGGCGACATACAAATTCCATGATCACCACGCGCCAAAACACGCAACCCTTCACGCAATACCGACACCCCCCCACGATGCGAAGAACCATAAATCGCACGCAATCCAAACAAATGTTGTAATTTTGCCATCATCCGCCCATCTTTGTGACGACTGGCCACGGCATATGCGCGCATCCCCCCCAGGCAAATTATCGGACTTAACATCATAGAACGCCCATGCCAAAAAACAAAAATCGCCGGTTTTTTACGATATTCATAGAACACATTGATATTTGTAATTTTTTTTATCGATGTAAAATACACAAACCAAATTGGAATCGACATAAAAACGGCAACAATCCATTGAAAAATCCCCAAATGCAAAATCGGCTCCCAAAAGCCCTTCCATAATTTTCTAAAAGTCTTATTTTGAAACACAACGCGCCTTTTTTCTTTTATCATCAAAATGATAGCAATAAAAAAGAAAAAATTCAAGAAAGACTAGAAAAACGGCCAAAAATCCAAAAACTGATTTTTTCATTTGACTATTATCATAAATAATATATAATACACACACCTTATCGCGGGGTAGAGCAGCCCGGTAGCTCGTCAGGCTCATAACCTGAAGGTCAGTGGTTCAAATCCATTCCCCGCAACCAAGATTCCGCCCAGTTTTCTGGGCTTTTTTAATACTTTTTTATACCCTAAAAACCGCCCCGCTTTCACCCTTTTGCTACCTATTTGCTACCAACGACACTAATCGTTATTAAGCAAAAACCTTGCAATCCCGGCAATACCTAGTATATTTCGCAAAAAGGGTACGTATGAAATACGAAGATTTTAACATTAATAATATAAGCACAATATTTATTAAATATCCAGCATTACACACCATACAAACCCCTGTGTTAAACGCATACCGCACAATCTTTCAAAAAGCATATACATTCAATTCAGACCTTACCCCAGATGAACTTACACACATAAATATACTACTGAAGTCCTGTCTTTTGTTAATTTCAACACTACCGAAAATTGAACCAAACGACATCCCACAACATACAATATGTTATTACACCCGCATTGCTATCACCCACTGGTTCTACAAGAACAACAAAAGCAAAAACAATCAAATCAAAACACCCGAATACATCTGGCAAATAAACAAATCAGCTTATACGTCATTACGACGCACATTTAAAAAGCATTTTAAAGCGATGCCTGAAACATTACTGGCGGGATGTATTTTTGCCCTGCTGCCAGAACTTATAAAATCAATTCACAACAATGACTTTTTCGTGTTTGGTAGCATTATAGCCGACATAACCGAAATTAACCAAACAATACAAAAACAAGCAAAATACATTGCCGGCGGACACATAATTCACACACCACAAAACAGACAAAACAAAGCCATTTCAAAAATATTAAAAGATAAACATTATGAAATTATAAAAAACAAGCCACACGATGAACAAATTTTATACATCCAAGAACACTGCTTTCTGTCAGAAAATGATTCAGAACACGTATTATCTGCACTCAAAACATTAAACAAAATTTAAAAAAATATCACGTAAATTCATCAAGATAACAATTTGTGCAAGCTATGCTTGCACTTGTTTTTATTACCAACACGCAGCAAGATTTAATCAGATTTAAAAGAAAAGGAAAGACATGAACACAGATACTATTTTAATGACACAGGCGCAGGCCGCAAAATATCTTGGAACAACTGTCGGGACACTTAATTGCTGGCGACACTACGGCAAAAACACTATTCCCTTTGTGCGCTGGGGCAATCGCATACGATACCGCAAAGCTGATTTAGACACATGGATTGAAAATAATCTGCACATACCTAACCCATAAACAGAACACTCATAATCACCCGAAAACAAAAGGCATAACCATGACAATATTTTAACCATTTGACCAGCTGACGAACGTGCTAGATATTTATTTAGATGCCCCAACCGTTCTTTTTCTGTTTGCTTGTCTTTGATATAACTAAGCACAGCACACGTTTCCAACACATTACCCGCAACCAGAAACGCATCATAAAATCGTCTGTTATCACACAATAAATCAAACGACTTTAACCCATTCGCAATTCTGTCATACAGATTCCATATAACAAAATCAAACATTGATTCCGTTCCGACAAATTTTGGAATTTTTTCTGGCACAAACGCTTTAATTATCACCAAATCTTTCAGTGTTTTCATTTCCCACATAACACACCGCCACTCAAAGAAACACCAACTGGCCATACGACCAGTTGGATTCGTTTATTACAAACAACATGTACCCTTAGTGCATTCACAACGATGACCAGCACGCTTTAATGCTTTGTCTTTCGTTTCCTGAGTGAAAGCAGGTGGACTCTTGTGATTTGGGTCGCAATACGTACTTGTGTTCTGATGGCATTTTTTACACAAAACACGTGCGTTATCTAAACCATTACCACCGTCGATACGGATATGATGAACTTCTAAGTCCCATGTTCTTGTACATCTTGACATGATAAACTCCTTTGGTTATGTCAAGTTGGCAACCATACCTAACACAAAGTGATTGCCTTCGATTCGGGACTCTGTTATAATATGCAACGGAAGGGGCATATCATTAGGTATCCCAGTGATTAAGATTGTTGCTATATGCAGCAGTCTTTTTCACAACATATAGTCAACAAACCAACCACATAACCACAATATATAGTTTTCAATAAAACATAACAATACATAAAAATTAAATTTTGTTTACTTTTTGCTTTACTTTTAAAAAGGCGGATATTCTGCATATTTGACAAGGAAAACAGAATCGGTATTCTGATACAAAACCTATATTTGTGTATTTTTTTAACTTTTTTACAAACTTAACTGATTCGGATTACTTAATTTTTCCCCGATTCGACAACAAACCCCAGCATTTTATCTGTGGCGGTTTGCATTGAATCACGAATTGGGTCAACCGTCAGGCGGCTATAAACCTGTGTTGCGCTGGTGGATTTGTGTCCAAGTGATTTACCAATAACCGGCAAACTGGCACCTGATATCGCCTGCCACGAACCCATTGTTCGCCGCAGGTCATGAATCCGCATATCTGTAATGTTTGCCGCCCGCAACAACGATTGCCACGGGCGTTTTGGGTCTTCCAGATGTCCACTGGCACTTTTATTACTTGGCAACACCCAACCTTTTTTCTTGCCTTGGTTGATTTTTAACAACAATTCACGCAACTGATTGACCATTGGAATCTGCAACGGTTGCCCACCCTTGGAATCAGGCACATATATCAACCCCGACGTAAAATCCACATGTTCCCAGCGCATAGTCAGCACATTATTCCGCCGCATTCCAGTCATCAGCGATATCATCACATAGTTCCTGAACACATCGTTTTTGCATTCAGCCAAGGCCGTCCAAAATCTTTTTAATTCATCGCCGTTCAAGAATCTATCCCGACTTTTTTCTGTAAATTTACGGATTCCGCCGGCCGGATTACCACGCACCCCCATCAGGCCTTTCTTCACCGCAATCACATACATATGTTTAATCAGCGACAACACCCGATTGGCCGTATATGGACTGTGTGTTTTACAAGTTTCCGCATGCAGGCGTTCAATCTCGTCCGCCTTAATACTTAATAACTTGCGATTATGAAATTGATTCAACCTGTGCTTGAACACACTGTCATCATTTACAACAGAATGTTGTTTTTTATAGATTGTGGAATATTCGGGTTTATAGATATTTTCATAAAACTGGCGCAACGTCATGTCATTCAGATTTTCCCGTCTTTGAACACTGGGGTCTGTGCCATTGGTCGCCATTTCTTTTAAGCTATGTGCCTGCCGACGGGCATCGCACAGTTTAATTTGCCCCACACGACCGATTTTTACACGCTTTGGTGTACCTTGGAATTTCATATATGCATAATAAGTCTTTGCCCCACCATAGGTCACAATAACACATAGGCCATCATGGCTGCCGGTATCATAATACACCGCCTGACCCGATGTGGGAATACTCAGGTTTTCCAACGCCCGTTCTGTAAAATTGATACGATTTGAAGACATTTATTCTTTATCCACACGCTTTAACAGTTTTGAATTTGCACCCGACACAACCTTTTTACCGGTTTCTTGTTCCAACTGTAATCGTGCCTGACGGGCGACATTGCCACCACGCTTGGCCACCGCCATATTTTCAGCCAATCCCATTGGATTTTCATTTTTCGCAATTTCGGTCGCAGACAATTCCGCCAACATATTCAAAACCAGTTCGGTATTCGTCATATTATCACGCAGGGATTCTTTCTTTAACCCTTTGTGTTTTTTATATTCTTTGGTCTTCATACCCGACCAAGAACGTGTAATTTCATCGGTCAGCAAAGCATATTCCAGCCCCTGTTTAATTCCACCCCTGTCCCATTGATTAGTCAGGTCTTTACGAATTTCAATAGAACGCAACCGCTGGGCAATCCATTCATCCGAATATCCCAACCGCTGGTAATAATTTAATGCACGTTGTATTGCGATTTCAGGGTCTGATATTTCATCAATTCTTTCACTGCCCACACTGGCCAACCACAACTTAAATGGTTCTGCTTTCTTAGATGGGATTGATTGAATCAAACGCAACAACTGTTCTGTGTCCGCCACATCGGTCATACGCAACTTGCCATCCGGCGCAACCAATTTCAACTGGTTACAATTTGTAACCGTTTCATTTCCTTCCGCCTTCAGACGGCTTTTCAAGACCTTCCAATAATTACGTGAATGTTGATAATCCGATTCCGTCAATGCCGCAATAACATCAACAATGGAAAAATACCACTTTTCAGCATCCGCATCCCATTGGGTTCTGATATTTGTATCTTGGAACAGTTTCAGTGTCGTATCTGTCATTTTTTACCCCTGTAAATTTGACCCGTTATCTTTTTCGTTTTGCTACCTATTTGCTACTGATATCACAAATTTTCACATTTTGCTACCAATTTTTATTAAATCTTGTTAAAGTTATTATTCGACACTACACGCAGAAAATCAAGAAAAATTAAACAATATTAAACATTATTAAATATCTGACCCGTTAACTGAAGGTCAATGGTTCAAATCCATTCCCCGCAACCAGTTTTAAATAAAGAATGCATCCTTGTGATGCATTTTTTATTTAACGTGTGTTGTGTTGGATTTGAACCATTGGGGTAAGATGGTTCACAACCAGCGAAAGGCAGACGGCAGTATGCCGGTCAACCAGCGGTTGATTCGCGCAGATGGAGCGTAGCCAAATCCATTCCCCGCAACCAAGATTTAATGAAAAAAACATCCCATGTGGATGTTTTTCTTTTTACAATCTGGATATTTCCCCCCTTTATCAAAAATTAAAAAAATGCTATAATTAAAACAGTAAACGGGGATATACAATGAAAAAATTATTATTTATCTTTACATTATTATTTCCACTGTCTGGTTTTGGTGGAATTTACACATATAATAACAATTTTCGACCCTATATCGGTATTAATGCCGGCTTAAATATTACGGACTATACCATTGAAACGGATATGGATGATCAATATTATTCTGCAACTATAAATGCCGGTGCCCGTATTGGGTCGGGTTTTGGACTGGAATTTTTCTTTACACATTCCGGAAACAATAATTTGGAATTGACATCCACCCTTGAAACCATAAATCACGAAGTTTATTACATGGGATACGGATTTGATATATATGGTTATTACAAAATAATCCCTGATTTTGATTTTTTCACGACATTTGGCGTCGCAAACTATAACTTTTACGATGAATATGACTATATAAATGTATTTGAAAGCGCATCTGACAAAATATCGGAAAATCGTGTAACAACCCGACTGGGGATTGGTTTTATGTTTACATTTCCTGGCGACAACGTATCGGCGCTGTTCAAATACCAATATACACCAATTAACATGCAGGTTGTAAGAAACCTTAACGAATTTTCGATTGGCATAAGATATACATTTTAAAATAAAAACCGCCAAACGGCGGATTTTTTATTTTTTCTTAAAGCCCTGTTTTGCTTTAAACTTAGGATTATCAGGGTCAATCAAGATAACTTGTTTACCACGACGGATTTGTTTTACATTACCGCGTTTTTTCCAAGCCTTTAATGAACTTAAAAATTTCATGTCGTTATCCTTTTTACGAGACGATTATAAACATATTTTTTGAAAAATCAAATAATAATATTAATTATTGTTGTTTTAGTAGGGGCTGTTGAAATTGTTGAAAACTTCTTTTAACTTTTTATCAACCGTTTTTTAACAAAAAAAAGGCGGATTTCCGGCCTTAAAATTTTATTGTTAATAAAAAGACCATAATAATTAACAGTTGAAAAACCATATGCTTTTTAACACTTTTAACAATTTTCGGTCCTGTGTTTTCCCCCTTGTTGAAAAATGTTAAAAATGGTATAATTAATCAACAGGACGGGGGAAATGAAACAGCAGGTATTAAAAGCATTGGCAAATCCATCGCACATATTTTATGTGCCATATTCGCTTGCTATATTGAATTTTGCGATACAATTTATAATATTTATGGTTGTATTTGTAATATTGCTGATTGCCGGCGGGTATGCCTTGAACCCTTTATTTTTCCTGTTATCGGTTATTGCGGTACATTCTATAATTGCGATATTTTCACGACGCGATCCCCAACTGGGCCAGATTGTAACCGCCAAGTTACAGCTGTTTAAAAAGAAAATCCCGGGGAAGTTAGCGGCATGACAAATTTTTCAGAAATCTTTAATTATTTTGCGGGCACAGGTTTTCCAATAACTATAACTGTTATGGCATTGCTGGCATTGGTATTATTCACAGTATTGTTGATATACATACCAACATTGACACGAAGGATATTTCCGCGTTTTGGCTATGCCAAATATGCCAGTTATTTACCATTTGATACGGTATACAATGATAATTCTATGTCGTTAACCGATGGTTCTTTGATACGCGTATATCATGTTTCTGGCATCCAGACCAGCATGCAGGACAATGACACCAAGGCCAAATTTTTGGAATTACGCGCCCAATTATTCAATCAGATACGTGATCGTGGCACAGTTTTGCGTTTTTACACCACGCGTGATGCCGCAGACGAGAATTTAAAATACGAATTTGACCAACCTGTCTTACAGCGTATTTATAATAAATGGCAGGGCCAGGGCTTAAAGATATTTTTAAACAACTATTACATTGTGTTATCTGTATCGGGTCCTGATGCACGTGCAAAATTAAATCAGTATGGTAATTACATAGAATCTATATTGGCGGCATACAAACCACGTGTATTAAAAAACAATACGCCCGATAATATGGCGCGTTTCTTTGGTCGTATCTTATCCCCTATATCCAAGCCCGCCCCAAAAACGGCCGATAACAATATTGCAAATTTGACAACGGTCGATGACGTAGAATTTAACCGTGATGGCATTATTCGTTATATCAGTGGTGGCAATCAATCTTTTGCAGCATGTCTTTCGTTTAAAATATCCCCCGATTATTTGGACGAAGAATTTTTTGATACCGTAACCACAATCCAAACTGAAATGATATGCATGAACGGATTTGGTATTATGGGGGCGTCTGATGTCGAAAAAACGATACGTCAACGCCGTTCAACCGCCGACGAAGAATCCAAGGATTCCACCGAAGACCAAATATCTGCAATCCAGACGGCGATGGATGAAAATATATCGGGAAATCAGACCCTGGTAAACTATTACCCATTATTCTTATTGTTTGGTGCAACACGTGAAGAATTACAAAAACACATTGATGAATTTAAAAAGATATCTGCTTCATTTGGTATATCCCCGATTGTTGAAACCTTTGCATCCAAGGTTTCCTGGTTTGCACAAATCCCCGGATTTGATGTATTTCCACGCAGTTTTAAATTACTATCACGTACGGCGGCCATTTCAATCCCGCTGTCGACCCAGCCACGTGGTGTTGCAAATTCAGACTGGGGTCCGGGTCCATTGGTTGTATTTCCAACGGCCCAGGGCACACCATATCAATTTCAATTTCACGTATCTGACAAACCGGCGGCGGTTGGTCATACTATGACTATCGGTCCGACCGGTGGTGGTAAGACAACACTATTTTCGTTCTTGATTGCGCAATCCCTGCGTCACCCGAAATTAAAGGCGTTTTTCTTTGACCGTAACAAAGGCGCGGAAATATTTACCATGGCGGTTGGTGGAAAATACATCACCATGCAGGGCAAAGAAAAAAACACCGACCCAATGGCACAAAGTTTTATGACACGTCTAAATCCATTAAAGATGCCGGACACGGCGGCAAATCGTGCTTTTTTACGTCGCTGGTTTGCGATAATATCGGGGCAATCCGATGCAAATTCGGCCGACGAAATTGCCCGTGCTGTATCTGTTAATTTTGATTATTTATCTGATCAGGACCGGTTGTTAAAGAATCTGTGGGAAAGTTGTTTTTCATCCAATGGTAACATGCGCCCTGCCCTTAAAAAGTGGATTGATCCATTACAATATGGTGATATGTTCAACGAAGCATCCGATACACTGGATTTGCACTCGCGCCTGACCACTTTTGATTTTACCGATATATTACAGGACGAAACCCTGGCGCCGGCGGTTATATCATATATATTACACCGAATTAATAATATAACAGTATCTGGTGGTAATCCTTCTTTGATTATGATAGACGAAACGGCACCTATGTTGGAAAACAAAATGTTCCGTGACAATTTTATTGCCGGTCTTCAAGAAGGACGCAAAAATCGCCAGGCCTATATGGTTGCGTTCCAACGTGCAAATGTATTGGATAAACTGGGCATAGGTGACGTTGTCCGTGGCCAGGCCCAAACGGTCATGTTCTTCCGTAATCCTGCGGCCGACAGCAATGACTATGCACATTGGAATTTAAATCCGCTTGAAATGGCCTTTATCCAGGGACGTGCCTATCCGAATTTAAAACGTGCGGTATTATTGTCACGTCCGGTAAATGGGGAATCGGTTATATTAAATACGGAACTTGGTGGATTGGGCAATATGTTGCGCTTGTTTGAATCGGGGCGTTCATCTGTATTATTGGCCGAAGAATTATACAAAATGTATGGCAATAACTTTGTTGGCGAATATCTAAAACGCCAGGGTGCCCTGGATTAAAAAATGTTAAAAACATTAGTGATATTTTTATCGTTAATATATATCACCCCGGCGTTTTGTGGGGGGTGCCTGACATATAAAAAAAATCCAAATATTCTGGTTGATGTACCAAATTGGCAAAAGAAAATTGTTCAACCATCTGCCCCACTGGAAAAATTACATGGTAATGTAGAAGCAAATTTGGTTAACAATTATGAATTGGTAATAGAGGTTATGCCGGTTGAAAACGGATACTGTGTATCGTTAAAGGGAATTGATGCCACAATAGGTTATGATAATTTTATTGTAAATATTGATATGGAATATGAACAGAATTCATGTGCATATAATGCGGTATTGCATCACGAAGATAAACATATTGATGCTTACCTGGGGATAATGACTGAATTTAAATCCGAAATACATCAATCACTGTACAGTGCCGCCGATTCTGTAATGCCCATATTTATTGAATCAGAAGGTAATGTTGATGACGCCGTCGAAGATTTAAATAATGAATTTATTTCACATCCCGATTTATTGTTGTTATCACAAAAAATAAACGCAGCCCAGGAAATTCGGAACAAGCAAATTGACAACAATGAAGATAACGCGGAATTATTTTCATGTTATAATTAGAAACACCGGGATTTACCGGTGTTTTTTAAAACAAATCAAAATCATTGATAAAGGCTTCTCGTAACACAGAATCAACTTCGGCCCCGCTCAGCCCCGCCCCACGCAGATAAATAATTTGATTTTCCTTTGGTGCATAAAGACCGGCGCTGTGATCGGCACAAATTGGTTCTGCCGAAATATTTTGTGCCGGCAAAAATTTAATTTTTGCGCCCGCATCCACCATTGCCGAAAAGGCAATATCTGACCTGCATTTTTCACAATCCTTGTTAATAATTGCTGTGCCACTTAATTTTGAATTTGAATTTTTCCCGGCCAAAATCTTGTTTTTAATTAAAATAGCCGTGTTTTTATATAAATGATATGCCTTGCAATCATAATTTAATTCGGAATTGTTTTCCAATCTAACGTGTCCCAAAATTTCAGAATTTTTCCCGGCGTTTTTAATAAAAATGTTCAAAAAAGCCGGCAAATTATTTTTTACATCAATACTGACACAGACCTGTTGATTTTCCGCACCGACCGAAATTTCCAAATTATTTTCGCCCACAATTTCACCAACGTAAATAATATGAACCGGTAAATCATATTTTTTATTTATTGGCGCATAATCCAATGTTGATAAATCGGGACAATACTTACCATCACGGAAAACGATAGTTTCCGCTGCAAAAGTTTTTATGTTGAATTCGTTCCACATGTATGACATATTACACACATTATAAAGGATTTAATTATGGGATTCAACTGTGGTATTGTTGGGTTGCCCAATGTTGGCAAATCAACACTGTTTAATGCATTAACACAAAGTGCCGCCGCCGATGCGCAAAATTATCCATTTTGTACAATCGAACCAAATACGGGTCGTGTTGTTGTGCCGGATTCAACCTTGCATGAATTGGCACGTGTTGCCGGGTCCCAGAAAATTTTACCAACCCAACTGGAAATTGTTGATATCGCGGGCTTGGTTCGTGGCGCATCAACGGGCGAAGGTTTGGGGAATAAATTCCTGGGCAATATTTTATCAACCGACGCGATTATTCATGTTGTTCGCTGTTTTGAAAATGATGATATTGTGCACGTCCATGGTAAAATTGACCCATTATCAGATATTGAAACAATCGAAACCGAATTAATGTTGGCCGACCTGGAAAGCATTGATAAACAAATTAAAAACCTGGAAAAGAAAGCCCGCGGTTTGGACAAAGATGCAATAAAATTATTGGCCGATGCAAATACGATAAAGGCAAATTTGGAAAAATCAATTCCTGCGCGCCTGGGTGATGTTGAATCTGCACCGTTTAATTTGCTGACATCAAAACCTGTTATATATGTCTGCAACGTGGACGAAGCATCCGCCGCCACCGGAAATAAATATTCGGATTTGGTACGTGAAAAATTCGGCGCAACCAATGATGTATTGGTAATATCATCAAAAATAGAAATGGAAATTTCGCAAATCGTTGACCCTGACGAAAGAAAAATGTTCCTGGACGATTTGGGGTTATCAGAATCCGGCCTGGACCAGGTTATCAAGACTGGATACAGAACGCTTGGCCTGCAAACATATTATACCATTGGCCCCAAAGAGGCACACGCCTGGACCATTACAACCGGTATGACTGCCCCCCAGGCGGCGGGAAAAATTCACACCGATTTTGAAAAGGGGTTTATCCGTGCCGAAGTAATTACGCCCGCTGACTTTATCGCCCTGGGTGGCGAAGTTGCGGTTAAAGATGCCGGAAAAATGCGCCTGGTTGGTCGTGATTATATTATGCAACCCGGCGACATTTGCCACTTTTTGTTTAATAATTAATTTAAATAAAATTGTTAAAAAAACACCGGCAAACACCGGTGTTTTTTTATTGAAAATTTTATGGATATAATCATAATAACAAGTGTTTCGTAACAATTTAACGAGGCGTGCAAAAAAGCCAAAAAACTTTTTGGGGACGCCTACAATGCGGTTTTTTTGCAAGAGGTTACGGCCCGTTTTCAGAACCGATTTTTATCGGTTCTTTTTTATGAATAAAACATTTTTATCAGGCTTGTTTGTACCCGGTGTAACAACAAATAAAAATGTTAAAAATTCCCGGCTTTTTTAATAATTTTGTTCAAAAAAGCCGGTGTTTTATATGGAAATCAAAACTTCTAATTTTTCATTATATTTTTTTATCTCTTCATCAATGCGTTGTATTTCATCGCGCGCCGTTTCATCCCCGGCCAACAGTTGATTTGTAAATTCGCGTTTTTGCGCCCTTAATTTTTCCAAATATCTTTGCAATTTTAATGACACAATATATTTCTCTGCCGCGGTCGCATCCATATTCAAATCAGTCACCACGCCATCGAAATCCACCCCCAATGACCCCAGGAAATCCAAATATCTTTCCGCCAATTCCGGAAAATTATTTACAATATAAACCAGGGTATTTTTCGTAATCGCATCAATGTCCGGCAATTTAATATTTGCGGCAACATCTGTTTTTTTCCACCTGTGCCACGTATTAAATTTACGCGAATTATATTCTTTTTCGAATTCTGATTTCAAATCAGGATCTACAATTTTTTCTAATTCTTTTTTTAAAAATTTTTCTGCCTGTGCACGTCCACCCGGTGTTTTTACCAGAAATTGATTGTTAACCATTTCCCACATATAATCAACCAGTGGCACCGCATCATCAATAATCTTGCGCATGGCCTCAATACCGCCATTTTTAAGTATTTCATCTGGATCCTTGCCACCGGTCACAAACGCAAAACGAACATCGGATGTATCACGAATAAACGGTAGTATGATACCGCATGCGCGTGCGGCTGCCTTGCTGCCCGCTGTATCTCCATCAAAACAAAAAGTTATGTTTCTGTTTGATTTACACAATAACGATATATGGTCTTCGGTCAGGGCCGTACCCAAAGGTGCGACTGTTTCTGCAAAGCCCGCAATTTGCATTTTTATTGCATCTATTTGCCCTTCGACGATAATGCTGCGGTTTGCGCGGTGAATACCTTCGCGTGCAAAGTTAAACCCAAAAATGGTTCTGCGTTTATGAAAAATATCTGTGTCAACTGTGTTGATATACTTTGGATCAGACCCATCCAGGGAACGTCCTGAAAACGCAACAACATTACCCTTGGCATTAAAAATCGGAAACATTAATTTATCACGGAAAAAATCATACATGCCAAATTCACCGCGACGACACAGTCCCGCATCAATCAGATATTTTGACCCCGCAAATTTATTTGCAATTATATTATTTTTTGGTGCGTATCCCAATCTATATTTTTTTATATCATCATCCGAAAATCCCCGATTTCGTGCGTATGCCAATGCATGTGCACCATCGGGGGTAAATAATTTTTCCATATATGTCTGACATGCTTTTTCACATATATCAAACAACTGTTCTTCACGTTTTACAATATTTGGATCACGCGGTTTATAGTCCGGCATTTTTATCCCCGCCATATCGGCCAATTCCTGGATGGCGGCGCGAAAATCCAAATTATTACGCTTCATTGTAAAGGAAACAATATCGCCCCCTTCGCCGCAACCAAAGCATTTAAAAATCCCCTTTTCTTCATTGACACAAAAACTGGGGGTTTTTTCATTGTGAAACGGACAACAACCCCAATAATTTTGTCCCTTTTTGGTCAGTGGCACCGCACGTCCCACCACGTCCAGTATCGATAAACGTGCACGCAGTTCGTCTGTAAAATTGCGGTCCAAACCTGCCATTACTTCTTCTTGGTTTTGTTATTAATTAACTTGATTGCGGTTTCTAAATCCGGCTGTTCACGAACAGAAACGTTTACACGGTTCGAAGATATATATGCCCCATATCGTCCGGTCGGATAAAAGAATATCATCTTCTTTGTTTCTGGGTTTTCACCGATTTTTATTGGTTCTGCCTTTTTACCGGCATTTGCCAATAAATCACGTGCGATTTCCAACGTTATGGTTTCAGATGTATATTGTTTTGCCGCAACATTTTTTCCACCATCTGTCACATACGGACCAAATTTTCCAACACGAAATTCAATACCACCACCCAATTCAACCGCATCTGATTTTGTGTTCTGTGCGGCGGATTCTGTGGCCTGTGCGGTTACATCAACCTTGCCCAGTTGTTTTGTATATTTACAATCTGGGTATTTTTCACACCCAATAAAAGGACCAAACTTAGACAATTTTATACCCAACTTTGCGCCACAATCTGGACACTTATCATTACCATCGGGGAATAAATGTTTGTTCATAAATTCGTTTATTTCATCAATAATTTCGGATGTTTTAATACCGCGCGCACCATCAATCATCGCATCGGTTGGTTTCCAGAAATTTTCCAATGCGCTAATTTTATCCTGTTTACCATTTGAAACATCGTCCAGGGTATCTTCTGTTTTTGCAGTAAAGTTTACATCAACCAAATCGGTAAAA
This sequence comes from Candidatus Enterousia sp., assembly GCA_045593685.1. GTDB lineage: Bacteria > Pseudomonadota > Alphaproteobacteria > Rs-D84 > Rs-D84 > Enterousia. Next base: position 47,747 of record JAZNXD010000018.1, read on the forward strand.
TATTTATTCAGGTATGATGCAATAACCCATCCGCCATTTGTTGGATGGAAACGGCGTTGTTTATCCTGTTCAACATATGCGCGGTCGACAATCGTGGACATAATTGTTGCGTATGTCGAAGGGCGCCCTATTCCCAATTCTTCCAATTTCTTAACCAGGGACGCTTCGGTATATCTGGGTGGTGCCTGGGTAAAATGTTGTTCCGGTATCAGTTCTGTAATATCAACATTATCACCAACGTTCATTGGTGGCAATTTAGATTCTTTTTTATCTTCTTCGTCATCTTTGTCTTCGGTATAGACCTTCATAAAACCATCAAATGTACGTGTTGAACCAACGGCATGAAAGACGGCAACCTTGTTTTGTGTTTCTATATCTGCGGCAACCGAATCAAATTCTGCACATGTCATTTGGCATGCAATCGTACGTTTCCATATCAGGTCGTATAACTTTGCCTCGTCACCACTTAAATTTTTTGCGGGCGCATCAAAGTGTGTTGGTCGAATTGCTTCGTGTGCTTCCTGGGCGTTCTTGGATTTTGTTGCATAAATATTTGGTGTTTTGGGTACAAATTTTTCACCATATTCACGTGCGATAAATCCACGTATTTCATTTACCGCATCCGCGTTCAGGTTTGTTGCGTCCGTACGCATATATGTAATCAACCCCTGTTCATACAGGTGCTGTGCGGCACTCATCGTGCGTTTGGATGCAAAGTATAATTTACGTGCTGCTTCCTGTTGCAGCGTACTGGTTGTAAATGGTGCCGCCGGCTTACGCGTGGTTTTTTTCTTGTCCACGTTAATAACCGTGGCATTAATTTTTGGTTCACCCAATGCGGATAAAATATCGTTAATCTGTGCCTGGTTTTCAATGCTCATTTTTTCAATTTTTTGACCATTGAATTTATTAAGCATTGCCTTGAAATCCACGGAATTTGCCGTACACATAGATTCCAGTGACCAATATTCCACCGGTTTAAAGTTTTCGATTTCTTTTTCACGGTCAACAACCAATTTTACCGCCACCGATTGCACACGTCCGGCGGACTTGCCCAAATTTCTGCGCCACAACAAAGGTGAAATTCCAAACCCAATCAGGTAATCCAACGCACGCCGCACCAGGTATGCATCCACCAAATTCTTGTCTATTTCACGTGGTTCTTCGATTGCGGCCTGGACGGCTTTTTTTGTAATTTCATGAAAGGCCACACGATAAACTTTTTTATCTTTTAATAATCTTTTTGCCTTTAAAATATCCAACAGGTGCCATGCAATGGCCTCGCCTTCGCGATCAGGGTCGCTTGCCAAATAAACTGCATCTGCTTTTTTTAATTCGTCCGTAATCAGTTTTATTTGTTTTTCTTTGCCCGGCATAATTTGCCATTTCATTTTAAAATTATTTTCTGTATCCACACTGCCATTTTCTGGAACCAGGTCACGCACATGACCAACCGATGCAATAACACGCCACCCTGACCCCAGGTATTTTTCTATTGTTTTTGCCTTGGATGGTGATTCCACAATTAATAAATTCATAACCCTAACTCCCCTTTGCAGATAATTGTTGGTCTTTGTGAATATACGCGTTTTGGCATAATCCAAATCCAAACATCAGTGATAACAAACTGCTGCCACCAAAAGACATTAACGGCAACGGCACACCGACGGTTGGTAATAATCCCAAAACCATGGAAATATTTATAAAATAATAAACAAAAAAGTTCAACATAAATCCAAAACAGACCAGTTGACCAAATCGATTGCGGCATTTTTTTGCCGTCCAAAACAGTAAAACAACAATCCAAGTATAAATTGCCAACAGGCAAAAAGCCCCAATAAAACCAAATTCTTCGCCCAGCATTGTAAATATAAAATCCGTCTGTTTTTCTGGCAAAAACGATTGCTGGGATTGTGATCCCTGCATATACCCCTTCCCCAGCATTCCACCACTGCCAAACGCAATTTTTGCCTGGTTAATTTGATATCCTGCGCCCTGTAAATCACTGTTTGGATTAAACAGGGTTATTATTCGTCCGCGTTGATAATCGTGCAGTCCACCAAACCAAACCGCCGGTGCCGCCATTAACCCCAAAACTGCGGCAATAATGAACCATTTTTTGTTTGCGCCGACTATATAGAAAATCCCAACAGTAATCATCCCCAAGGACAAAGCCGTACCCAAATCTGGTTGTGCCACAATTAATCCAAATGGCACCAACAGCATCAGCATAGGCGCAATATAATTTTTAAATTGCCCCAGTTCGACCGAATTAAACCACGCGAAATATCGTGCCAACGCCAATACAAGTGCAATCTTGATTAATTCCGAAGGTTGAATATGTATAACCCCCAGGTTTAACCATCTTTGTGCCCCCATACCGGTGTGTCCAACAAATGTCACCAACACAATCATAATCAGCGCAATCGCATAAATCAGATATGCCGACTTAATCCATGTTTTTATATTTGTGAATGCCGCAAAGAAAAACACACCAAACGCCAGGATAATTTTCATCAGTTGTGATAATGCAAAAGGTCTCCAATTACCACCCCCCGCCGAATACAAAACCACAATAGAAATCGTTAACACCATGCACATCGGCACAAACAATCCCCATGAAAATCGCCCCAGTTTTTCTGGGAACGTCATCATATTAGCATTTGATACACGTGTCTGCTTTGCCATGTGTTACTGTTTCCTTATTTTAATAATTCCTTCATAACTGCGGCGCATGTTCGTGCGGCCGGTCCACTGCCCCCGGCGTGTTCCGTAACAATACAAACCGCATATTTTGGATTGTCGGTTGGTGCATATCCAACAAACAGACCATGATTTCGCATATGCCACTTTAATTGTTCATTGGTCAGAACACCTTTTTCGCGTTCTTTTTTTGAAATGCTGCGCACCTGCGAAGTACCTGTTTTCCCGCCCATGCGTTTGCCATTAACATTAATCGCACTGCCCGATGCGGTGCCACCCTTTTTAAGAACCTGTTCCAAACCGTTCAAAACAGCATCAATATTTTTCTGTTGTAAATTCATGCTTTCGAATATTGGTCTTTGTGCGGATTTTATCAATCGTGGTACCACCTGTTTATTAGATACGGTTCGTGCCATCATGATTGCCAATTGCAAACAATTTGTTAAAATAAATCCCTGACCGATACCGGAAATAACGGTGTCACCATGCACCCATCTGTATCCAACATTTTTTTCCTTCCAATATCTATCTGGAATAACGCCGGGCATTTCGCGTGATAAAATACCATCCATATATTTTTCGGAAAATCCCAACCTTAACGCCATTTCTTTTATCGCATCAATTCCAATACGTAATGCCACCTGATAAAAGTATATATCGCATGAATGTTTTAGCGCCCCGGCCAAATCCATTTTACCGTGACCCTTGTGTTCCCAACAATGATATCTGCGATCGCCATAGTCCCAGTATCCCGGACAGAAAATCTTTTCACGTGGGTTTATTGCGCCCGCCTCTAACGCGGCCAGTGCAACAACGATTTTAAACGTGGAACCCGGGGGGTAAAGTCCCTCGATTGCCTTGTTCATAAAAGGTTTTGCGATATCTTCGCGCAAACTTTCTATATATTCATCCCCATCATCTTGATGGAAAATATTTGGGTCAAAACTGGGGGTTGATACCATTGCCAAAATATCACCCGTATCAATATCCAATGCCACACCACAACCCGATCTGTGTTGTGTCAGGGCATCGTACATAACCCTTTGTGCATTTTCATTTATGGTTGTTTGAACATTTTCCCCAATAATTGGTGCCACATATTGTGATTTGTCTTCACCGGTTATTCGTCCAACGGCATTGGTTATCATAACGGTTTGTCCGGACGTGCCACGCATATCGTCATCAAATCTTTTTTCCAGTCCTGTTATACCGGTTGTCAAAAAAGGTGCGTTTGGCACAGGCTTGGCGGGATCCCCAATATATCCAAAAATTTGTGCCCCGGCCGGCCCCAATTCATAAATGCGTCTATAACCGCTTTCCACGTGCAGTCCCGGTAAATTTTTCGCCTGTAATTTTGCCAGTTTTCCCCAGTCTGTATTTTCGCTGACCAATACGGGTTGAAATTTTAATTGTTTTTTTATCTTGGCGCGAATTTTATCAATCTTTTTTTGTTTCAGATTTAATTCCACCCGAACAGTTTCAATCAATTCATCAATATCATGTGCTTCTTCTGGGATGATATATATACGATATGTTGGCACATCTTGGGAAATTGGTGCGCCACTGCGTGACAAGATTTTTCCACGTTCGGGCATATTAATTTGAATACGATAAGAATTATTTTCACTTTTCTTTTTGTAATCTTGATAATTAAATAATTGCATCTGTAACATACGCAACACCAACACAGATGTTAACACCGCCCCCGCCCCCAGGAACAACGCGCTTCTTCTATCAAAGGTACGTGAAACCTCTTTGTCAATCATTTCGTATCCTTTGAATTAATAAGGTTATTGGCATATACATTGCGCATGTCCAAACGAACATCCAAATTCCACGCAGAAATCCCATAAACGACAGTGTTGATAACACCTGGAATAAAATGGCCACCCCCATCAGAACCATAAATGCCGGTAATCCATTTTTATCCATGCGCGTTAAATCTATAAAACTTTGAAATCCATTTATTGCATAAAACAGACAATATATTGCAACCCAAAAACACACAGTTTCAAAATTATAATCCAAACACAAACACATCAGTATTGAAAAAAATCCAAACCAACGCACGGGCAATACAAACGAACAAAAGAAAATCGGGATAATTGCCATAATCCCCCCGGGATTCCAAAAAGGTACCGATAAACGCCACAGCCCGATTGTTAACAAAAACGGGAAAGATACACGTAAAAAATCAATTATATTTTTTTTCATTTGTATTCGTTATTTGGTGTATCAAATTTTAAAACCATCACACGTGACAATTTCATGGGATCAAGAACTTTTACATCCGTTTCATCCAATAATTCGCCAACGAATAATCCCGCGGGTAAAACCCCGGAAATATTACTGCTGACCAATTTTAAACCACCCGTTGGTTGAAATTCTGGGTCGCTAAAAAAGCCAATAACCGGTCGCGCAGAACCATTTCCGGCCATAAAACCATAAACTTCGGAACCTGCAACACGAACGGCAATATTGGTATCAGAATCGGTCAATGCACGAACGCGTGCAAAATTTTCCGCCGCATCAATCACAATGCCCACCAACATCATATCCGTACTTGCAACGGCCATCCCAACCCCAACACCATCGCGTGCACCGCGATTAATGATATATGTATTATGCCCCAACGCACTGTTGTCATGAATAACATCTGCGATAATTGTATCGCGTGGTTGACCGGTTACAATATTTAATTCCTGTGTTAATTTTTTATTTTCTGCGATTGCAATATCACATGCATATTTATTTGCCAACGCTTCGTCCAGTCTGGTTCGCAATTCTTCATTTTCTGCACGAAGATTTGATATTTCTGCGACATTATCGATTGCCCCACCCACTGCGCGAATTGGCCAAGTAACCACATCACCGACGAAATGTGCGACCGGTACCACCACATGTGACAAAGCGTTCATAATTGCATAATCGGGCTTTGCAATCATAACATATATAAACAGTACCGGTAAAACCGTACTGGCGGCGACGGCACGAATAATCGGATACAATTTGGAAGATATTTTTGTTTGTTTCATCGGGGCTACTTTAATCCTAAAAAGTCAGATATTCAATAAAAACTTGATTTTTGTTTTATTTGTGCCACAATAACACCGGTCAAAGTGGCAAGGCATTGCCATCAGACTGTAAAATCATTAGATATAACAAGAGGATATAAAATGCCAAAATTAAAGACTAAGTCGTACTTGAAAAAGCGTGCGTCTATGACTGCGACCGGCAAAATCCGTGTTGCACGTAACTCTCACAAGAAACTGCTGCGCAAGAAGTCCGCTCGTGCAAACAAAGCGGGTGCAAAACCACAGTATCTGAACGAAAACATGGTCGGTCAGGCAAAAATCCTGGCACCGTATGGTTTGAAATAAGGGGGTAACACGTCATGGCAAGAGTAAAACGCGGAACAACCGTAAAACAAAAACATAACAAGATTTTGGCGCGTGCCAAGGGATACCTGGGCCGTCATCATTCAACATATCGTGCCGCCCGTGAAAAAACGGAAAAGGCAGGACAGTACGCATATCGTGATCGTCGCGTTAAAAAACGTGAATTTCGTGGTTTGTGGATTGTTCGTATCAATGCCGCTGTGCGCGCAAATGGTATGACTTACAGCCAGTTTATGAATGGCTTAAAGAAAGCAGGCGTTGCCCTGGACCGCAAGGTTTTGGCCGAAATGGCATATGCGGGTGATGCAAACTTTGTAAAATTGGTTGACACAGCGAAACGATTTATCAACGCCGAAGGAAAATAATACCTTGATGGCTTGGTATCTGTTTTGTAATAATCAAGGCCGTCGCATGACGGCTTTTTAATTTTTATCTGGGGTTAATATTATGCACGAACAAATAAAAAATATAAATACTTTGGAAGAATTACAGGCGCTTTATACCGCGACCTTTGGTAAAAATGGCACAATGACCGCACGTTTAAAACAAATGAAGGATTTGGATAACGATGCACGTGCCGAACTAAATCGCGAAAATACAGAATTGCGCGAATTGTTTAAAACGCGCCAAATGGAAATTGAAAATGCGGTATTATTGGCGGGTCTGCAAAAACAGAAGTTGGATGTATCGCTAAATCCATTGCCGGAAAATTCTGGTACTTTGCATCCTTTAACACACGGTCTGACCGAAATTTCACATATATTGGAATCGTTCGGATACACAATGTACACCGGCCCCGAAATCGAAGATGATTGGCATAACTTTACCGCGTTAAATACACCAATGCATCATCCCGCCCGTGACATGCAGGACAGTTTCTTTTTACCAAACGGTAATGTATTGCGTACCCAAACATCTGCAATTCAAATTCGTGCAATGGAAACGGATGGTGTGCCCATTAAAATGTTTGGCATAGGTTCAACATACCGCAAAGAAATGGACGCAACGCACAGTCCTATGTTCCATCAAATCGAAGGGTTGTACATAGCCAAAAACATAACAATGTCAGATTTAATCGCGGACGTTCGTGCATTTTTATCGCGATTTTTTGGCATTGATAATATTGAATTGCGTATACGTCCATCGTACTTTCCGTTTACAGACCCGTCCATAGAAATAGACATGAAATGGCGCGGTGGCAAATGGTTGGAAATTATGGGGGCGGGCATGGTTCATCCAAATGTATTGCGTAATTGCAACGTTGACCCAGACGAATACCAGGGTTTTGCCTTTGGTTTTGGTTGGGACAGATTGGTAATGTTAAAATATGGTCTGAACGATATTCGTCAGTTCTATGATAATGATGTGCGCTGGTTAAAAACGGCCGGATTCTAATGGGGGATATTTAAGATGAAATGGACACTTGATTGGTTAAACGAATATTTAAAATCGGATGCACCTGCATCTGAAATTGCGGATACCCTGACCCGTATCGGGCTAGAGGTAGAAGATGTTATTTCCCCCACGTCACCCATTGCTGCGCGTATTGTGGAATGTCGTCCACATGAAAACAGCGACCATTTACATGTATTAATGGTCGACGATGGCACCGGCACACTGCGTCAGGTTGTATGTGGCGCACCAAATGCACGTGTTGGATTGATTTCTGCATTGGCAATTCCCGGATGTGTTGTTGGTGGAATTGAAATCAAATCTGGCAAGTTGCGTGGTGTTTTATCGGACGGCATGATGTGTTCGGCACGTGAATTGGGTATCGGTGATGATCACAGTGGTATTATTGAATTACCCAAAGATACTGTTATTGGCGCCCCGGTTATGGAAACCAAGACTGTTTTTGATGCGGGGATTACGCCAAATCGTCCGGATTATTTATCTGTGCGTGGTATTGCGCGTGACCTGGCGGCGGCGGGAATTGGTGAATACATTGTGCCAAACGATACCGAATTTGTGTCCATTAATGGAAAACGTTCTGTGCAATTAAAGACCGATAAATGTCGCGCATATAAAATGGTTGAAATTCATGGAATTGATGTCAACCCCAGTTGTGATAAAATTTCTGCACGCCTGATGGCGATTGGAATTAATCCAAAAAATGCACCGGTCGATGCAACAAATTATATCTGTTATGACATGGCGCAACCCATGCATTGTTTTGATGCAGACCAAATAGACGGGGATATCATTGTGCGCATGGCCGAACCAAATGAAAAATTCACAGATCTGTTTGGCAATGAACATGAATTAACCGAATCCGATATGGTTATTGCCGATAAATCTGGGATTTTGGCATTGGCGGGTGTAATTGGCGGCACGCGTGGTTCCACAACGGATAAAACAAAAAATATTATTTTGGAATCCGCCTATTTTGACCCCGTGTCGGTTCGTAAATCCGCAAAAAGATTGGGAATATCAACGGATGCATCGTATCGTTATGAACGTGGCATAGACCCGACAATAACCGGTGTTGCGGCAATGTGTGCATCTGAAATAATCATGGATGCATGTGGTGGGAAAATCGTTGGCACATATTGTGCGGGAACGGATGTGGCACCAGACGTCAAGATAAAATATAATCCGAAATATTTTATGAAAAAAACAGGTATTGATTTGGCACCTGAAACCCAACACGAAATTTTAACCCGTCTTGGCTATACGTTATCGTCCGATGGCGCAGATTGGATTGCAATACCACATCCTTCGCGTGTTGATGTGCAAATTCCTGAAACCATGGTTGCGGATTTATTGCGTATCCATGGATATGATAAAATTGCGACATCCGACCGTCACACAACGGGTGACAGTCGTCCACATAACACACATGAAATGGATATTAAATGCGCATTGGCATCCCGTGGTCTGAACGAATGTCGTTCGTTTGGTTTTGGTAATTTGGCGACGGAACAGTTATTATCAGATGCGCCGAACACAGAAATATCAAACCCCATAACATCGGATTATAACACGATGCGCAACGGGTTGTTGTTTGGTTTGTTGTCGTCTGTATCAAATAATGAAAAGCGTGGTTACGCGGATTTAAACCTGTTTGAATTGGGAACGGTTTTTGATGGCGATATGCCGGGTCAACAGCATACATCCGTATGTATTGTTCGTACCGGCGCAACCGCACCACGTCATTGGACCGGGCGCAATCGCAATGTTGATATATACGACGTAAAATCAGACCTGATTGCATTAATGTCGGGTCAACGTTTTACGCTTTCAACAGAAAACGCACCGCGCTGGGCACATCCATATCGCTATGCGGCGCTGATGCAGGGCAAAAAGAAAATAGCAGAATTTGGCGAATTGCATCCATCGGTTGCAAAAAAATTACGTATAAAAACAAATGTTGTTATTGCAAATGTGGATGATATTACAAATCTGCCATCGCATCGTCAAAGCAAACAGCCGACATTATCGGAATTCCAACCAATAACACGTGATTTTGCGTTTATCGTTGATTGTGACATGCCGGCGGAAAAATTAACGTCTGTTGCACGATCGGTGGATTCACGTATAACAGATGCTGTTGTATTTGACGCATTTGATATGGGAACGGGCAAAAAATCCATTGCCTTTACGATTTGGATTCAACCAACCGATAACATGTCGGATTCCGACCTGTTATCATTACAGGATTCAATAATCCGTGCGGTTGAAACAAAATGTAATGCCCAAATTCGTGATAAATAAACCCCGGGGGCGCATCTGTGCCCCCTTTATTCATACCTTGAAAAGGTAAAAAATATACTCTATACTGCGTGTATGAAGATTTTAAACCGCTATTTTATGCGCCAACTGGTTGCGATATTTATCATGCTGTTGTTGATATTAACGGGATTGGCATGGATGATGCAAATTATGTCCATGATGAAGTTCTTGTTAAAATACGGCATCGATTTGGGCAGTTTTTTGGGGTTGACCGCATTAATGATACCTTTTATTGCATCTATTATAGTTCCCTTTGTATGTTTTATTGCGGTTATCTTTGTTTACAACAAAATGATATCTGATAACGAAGTAACGGTAATGGCGGCATCCGGTTTATCGCCACGTCAAATTGCGCGTCCGGCACTGCGCTTGGGGGTTGTTTTGGCGGTGTTAAATTTGATGTTAAATATATGGATTGTACCACACAGTCAGTCTGTGTTTTATGATACCCAGTGGAATTTGCAGTACGGTATGGCACACATGAAATTACAGGAAAGTGCATTTACCGAAATATCGGATGGTTTGGTTGTGTATGTTGATCGTGTATCTGGTCATGACCTGTCCCAGGTTATGTTATCCGACATGCGCGATGAATCCGCCCCCAGCACGATATTTGCCGAAAAGGGAAAATTGGTTACAACGGTGCGTGGATTGTCACTTGTTATGACAAACGGTGCGTTGCAATTTAGTGGCGCACAAAGTGTGACGGGAACGTTTGAAACATTTGATATGGATTTAAATTTGGTTGACCGTGGCGGTAATACATCTTTTCGTGTTCGTCGTGTGCCAACACGTGAATTGTTACGTGTTGCATTTGATGCCCAAACCGAAAAGCAACACAAGATGATTTTATCTGAATTATGCAACAGATTTCTAAGCCCGTTGATGAACATCATATTGGCTGCGTTATGTGTAACGATATTGTTGCGTTCGTCATTGTTGCGTCGCCGGACCAGTTTTGCCCCCATGTATGCTGTTGCATCCATGGCGGCTGTAATGGCACTGTATATGTCTGCGACTAATATGATTGGCAGTATGACGGGATTTGTTTTATTGGGGATTGGTTTGTTTGTGTTTTTATCCTGTGTGTTATTGGTATTATCGAAAAGATGAAAAAGTTAATTGTAATCTTGTCTGGTTTTTTGTTTATCGCATCTTCCTATGCGGTGTCTGTGAACATAGAAGAACCGCGTACCATCATTGCCGACAGGATAGAATACGATGTAAAATCTGAAACGATTAAGACATCCGGTGACACAGAAATAACCAACAAATCGGGTCAACGGATGACCCTTACGGATTCTTATATTTCATCCCAGGGTTCCGAACTGTCGGGCCAGGAAATAAAACTGTGGTTGGGCCATCATGTTTACGTTGAATCCGATAATATTACACGTCGTGGTGATTTAACGATTGCGCGTCGTGCGACGTTTACGGCATGCGACGATTGTGATTCCTATGGGGATGCATGGGAAATCACCACGTACAAGATTGTTCATGATATGCAATCGCGCATGCTTGAATTTTACAGCCCTGTGATGCGTGTATATGATATACCGGTGTTGTGGTTACCGTATTTTGAAATGCCGGACCCCGGTGTGAAATACAAGACTGGGTTTTTAATGCCTGATTTTGAATCGACGAACAATATGGGAACCCAAATAAACGTTCCGTTTTATATATCTATATCTGACACACACGATATCACATTAACCTTGTCGTATTTGACCCAGGAAAACCCATTATTTCAACTGGAACACCGCCTTAATGCTGCGCACTCAGAATATCGTACCAGTGGTTCCTATACCCACAATCGTGCGGGTGCGGATCGTTGGCATATTTTTAACGATGATGTAATAGAATTGGGTGAATATGCACGTGCAACAATATTCTTGGAACGTGCATCGGACCGCACGTATTTACAGAAATATGGTTTCTATAATGACCAGCCATATTTGGATTCTGGTGCAAAATTGGAATTATTTGGCCAAAGCAGTTATGTTGTTGCCGATGCACACGTATTCCAAGAATTGCGTGAAAGTACCGGGGTTCAGACCGCACCCGACGGTGATATATTACCAAATATTCGTGCGGTACATCAAACGGCGCCACTGTTTGGTGAAACATACGCCACGTTTTCCGGTGATGTATTGGGCATTTCGGGCGACGGCACCGCGGCCCAGCGTTTAATTGGTGACGCACGTTTAACGACGCCATGGACATTGTGGGGTGGTAACCGCCTAACGGCCAGTGTTTCAACCCGATACGACATATATCATTTTGACCAAACGCCCATGGTCGAAGGTGGTACCTATTCCGGATTTAAAAACAGATTTTTACCCAGCGGGTATTTGGAATGGGGATTGCCCATGTTCAAGCCATCATCAAATTGGACACAAATAATAGAACCACGTGCACGCATAACGTTTATGCGCCACTTGGATGCCGAAGAATTCGCACTCAGTAATGATTCTGCCGGTACTATCTTGACCGATTCCACGCTGTTTTCGGACAATCGTCTTGCGGGGTTGGATTTGTGGGAAAACGGCACATACGCAGACTATGGTGCGCGTTGGGCGGCATTTAACAAAGATGGCCAAACGATTGAAATCTTTTTGGGTCAATCCTATGATTTTACCGAACGTCCATCTATTGATTTGAACAGTGGTTTTCACAATGGTGCATCTGACTATGTTGGTCGTATTGCATACAATAATATGAAGTGGTTTAACATTGCATCACGTTTCAGATTAAACCAGGAAAACCTGTCGCTTCGTCATATGGAAACGTCCGCAAATATTGGTACCCCCCGAAACTTTTTAAACGTCGGTCACATTTGGTCGCAACACCTAAGCGATGAATTCACCGAAAACATTGATATAAACGAAGCAATAATCGGTGCCGGGATTCAGTTAACCAATCGTTGGTCTTTGCGCTGGAATGCAATTTATAACATGGAATTGGGCGCGTTTCAGCGTCACACCGGTGGATTCTTTTATAACCATCCATGCTATTATCTGTCCATTGAATATCGTCGTGATAACGCGGTCAAAGAAGACTATGTTGGTACCACAACATTTCAATTCAGATTTGGCATGGCCATAGAAGGCCAACAATATTAATCAAAGGAAGCAAGGATGAAAAAACTGTTAATACTATTGTCGGTATTTTTTGTTGCGCCCGCATTTGGCGCATCCGTCGTGGCCAGTGTAAATGGCACCCCGATAACGGATACTGATATAACCGCGCGCACAAAATTAATGGCGCGCCAGGGCAAGACCAGTACCGACAATCGTCGTGTTGCCCTGCAAAATATAATCGACGATAACGTAAAATTAACATATGCCACAAATTTTGGTGCCGTGCCCGATGACAAAACGGTGGATGCAGAATTTAAAAAAATGAAATTGGGTGATTTATCTGCATCTGAACGTGAAATGGCGCGTAACGCCCTGCGTTCTGAAATCGCATGGCAGGTTATTGTTGCCCGTACAATTTTACCAACGGTCGATATATCCGCCGAAGATATTGCATCCGAACGTGCGAACCTGGCGCGTGAACATGGATTGCCACTTGAAATGACAATAATTCGATTAACGGATATTCCCGCCGATATTGCAAAAAAATTAACCAAGCCAAAATCATGTGACAATGCGATTGAAATGGCGGAAAATTTGGGCGGATTGCCGCAAAAGTTTACCGCCATGCAATATGAATTATCGGCCGATATTCGTGAACGCGTGGCCACATTACCCAAACTTACCTGGTCACCACGTGTGGATGATTCTGTGTTATTGATATGCGACAGTAAAAAAACATCCGAATATAAAAACCTGGATGAAATCATCAAACAGAACGCAACCTATAAACAGGCAATGTTTATGGCGGACCAGCAATTAAAACAATTACGCAGGCGGGCGGTTATTGTCATTAACGATGACCGATATAAATTATGAAACCAATACTATTTAACTTTACGGACCCAGAACTGGAAAAATTTCTGGTTGATATGGGGCAACCTAAATTTCGGGCACGTCAAATTCGTGACTGGTTAAATCGTGGTGCGCCGGATTTTGCATCAATGAAAAACATACCGGAAAAACTGCGCCAAGAATTGGACACGGTTGCGCAAACTTTGCCGGTAAAAATTGTACGCAAGTTGGAATCGTCTGATGGTGAAACGACCAAGTTTTTGCTGGAATTAAACGATTGTGAACAAATTGAATGTGTATTAATGCGAACCACATACGGCAACAGTGTCTGTGTCAGTTCCCAGGCCGGCTGTGCCATGGGCTGCAAATTTTGTGCCAGTACATTGTTGGGGCTAAAAAGAAATTTATCATCCAATGAAATCTTTGCCCAGATTTTAACGGCCCAATGGGAATTGCGTTCCGATAAATTCAGTGAAAAACCAATTCGTCCAAACGGTGATGCAAATAATGGTGACGTATCACACATTGTAATTATGGGTACGGGCGAACCACTGCAAAACACAGAAAATGTTATCGATTTTATTGAACGTGCAAATCGTGATATGGGTATTGGGTGGCGTCGTATAACGTTATCTACGTGCGGAATTGTTCCGGGTATTGACCGGTTGATTCAATGGAATCGTCCGATTAATTTGGCAATATCCTTGCATGCACCGACCGATGAATTGCGTTCGCAAATTATGCCAATAAACAACAAATATAAATTAAGCGAAGTCCTGGATGCGGCGTGGCGCTTTACCGATAATCATAATCGTCAGTTAATGATAGAATACATCCTGTTGGCCCGGCGCGATGAAAAAGGCGAAACGGTTTTATATAATGCAACACCCGAATATGCCGAAAAACTGTCTGAACTGTTACGTGGAAAAAATTGTATGGTAAATTTAATACCGTGGAACGCGGTTGATGAACGCGACTTTGCATCCCCGTCGGGCAATGCGGTACACAGATTCCAGGATACATTAATAAAAAATGGAATTCATACGCGTATCCGTCGTGAACGTGGCACCGATATAGGTTCGGCCTGTGGGCAATTACGTTTAAATAATGCAAGGGGAAAAAAATGAATCTGCGATATATAACATGTTCTGATCCACGCGAACATTTACCGGTACCGGATGTTATATCATTGTTAAAAATGTCACCATTGGTTGAAATTGGTATACAGACATCGTCCGGCACAATGTCGCAGTTAAAGCCACGAAAACTGTGGTTTGATGTATTGATGTTTCATGTTGTAAACAACCCGCATCCCCTAAATGTGGCACTGCATATAAATTATGATTGGTGCGATGATATGTGTTCTGGCAAGATACCATATGAAATAAAAAATTGGTTAAAAATGCGTAATCGTCGTACAGATGGGCCGGCAATCCGTCGTTGGCAATTAAACATAGGCGACCGCACACAAAATTTTGATGCGGCATCTGTTGCGCGTTTAATACGTTCACATCCCGAACAAGAATTTATTTTACCCTATAATGACAAAGTTAAATCCAAGATAGAATTTCTTTATAAAACGGGTGCAAAATTTTCACTGCTGTATGATTCTTCATATGGTTATGGTGTGTCGCCCGAAAATTGGAACGCGCCGGTATATATCACGCATCCCATGGGGTATGCGGGTGGCCTGTCACCGGAAAACGTGTCGGAAAATTTGAATAAAATTAGTGCTGTTACCCCACGCGATTACAGCACATGGATTGATGCCGAAGGACGTCTTATGAAACCCGGCACACGACAATTTGATATTGATCGTGCCCGACAATATGTTCGAAATGCACTTGCCTGGCAGGAAGCGCAAAACAAACGATAAAAATTCCGGCTTTTGCCGGATTTTTAATTTGAAAATATGCATTTAATTTTGTATCTTAAAAACACGATAATCACAGGGGAAAAACATGGATGAAAAAAAATTATCTTTTGAAGAAGCCTATCAACAATTAATGGAATTGGTAAAAAAAATGGAATCTGGTCAATTACCATTGGCTGATTCTGTATCTGCCTATGAACAGGGGATTAAGTTAAAGGCATATTGTGAACAATTATTAAAAGAAGCCGAATTAAAAATAGAAACATTAAAAGTCAGCGCTTAATACCACAACAACTAAACGGATATATCGTGGCAGAAAAAAGTAAATTAACCCCCGTAATGCAGCAATATGTGGATATGAAATCTGAAAATCCGGATGCATTACTAATGTTTAGGTTGGGGGATTTTTATGAATCTTTTTTTGAAGATGCAAAAATAATCAGTGGTACTTTGGGGCTGGTATTAACGGCGCGTGGCACGGACGGTGATGGCGCTTCAATTCCAATGTGTGGGATTCCATGGCATGCGGCGGATAATTATTTTGGTCGCCTGGTGCGATCTGGGTACAAGGTTGCATTGGTTGAACAAATGGAAACCCCGGCCCAGGCCAAAGAACGCGGGCATAAATTTATTGAACGTCGTGTTGTTCGCGTATTAACACCGGGAACATTGACGGATGAAAATTTATTAACACCAAAGAATTCTAATTTCTTGGTTGCGGTTGCACCCATTGGTGGTGGTGCATACGATATTGCGGGTTGTGATATATCGACGGGTGAATTTTTTGTTGGTCAAACATCCGATGCACTTGATGACTTGACCCGTATCAACCCGGCCGAGGTTATATTTCCCTTTTCCACCGCCGAAGACAAAACAATCAAGAAATTACGTGACACATTTAAATCAACACCAGTATATGAAAAACTGTATCATCGTGCAGATATTGATATGGTTGTATCGCGTGTGTTTGGTGGTGCGGTGGATTCCGGTATTGCCGCCAAGAATAATGATGGTGCGATATGTTTGTTGGCGGGATATTTGTTTAACACCCAACGTGATGCGAAAATAACATTTCGTGCGCCATACACATTTAAATCTGGACATCAGTTGTTAATAGATTCTGCCACATGGCGCAGTCTTGAAATAGACGCCCCAATAAATGACGGCGGTGTATGTTTAATTGACGTCTTGGATGAAACGACAACATCTGCGGGTGCCCGCAAGATGCGTGCATATCTGCGAAATCTATCATCAGATATTAATGAAATAAAAATGCGTCAGTTACATGTTTCGCACTTTTTATTGAATCCCGATGTTTTGGCAATGACACAAAATGTTTTGTCTTCTGTACCGGATGTTGGTCGTGCATTATCGCGCCTGTTGTCCGGTCGTGGTGGCCCACGTGATTTACGTCACATTTCGGAATTTTTAATTACGTTGCCCCGGGCGCAACTTTTGTCATCGCGTCTTGATATGGGGTTTGCACCACGATTTGAATCGATTAATACACATGGCGAATTATCGAACCGTTTGTCGCGTGCCCTGGCGGATGAATTGCCAACATTTTTCCGTGATGGTGGTGTTGTGCGTGATGGTTTTGATATGGCACTGGATAACATGCGCGAATTGTCAAATGGTGCGCGCGAAACGATTGCGGGTCTGCAATCTGAATATATTTCCATGACGGGTATAAACAATCTGAAAATAAAATATAACAATATACTGGGCTATTTTATCGAAATCCCCAGTTCCCGTGCCGACACATTATTAAAACCCGATTCTGGTTTTATTCATCGTCAAACAATGTCGGGCAATATGCGTTTTACCACGTCGCGTCTGATTGATTTGGATAACGATGTTCGCAGCGCCGCCGAAAAAGCATCTGCGATAGAGGCGGAAATCATCAATACCTTTATTGAATCAATTCGTGAAATATCGGATGATTTGCTGTCTGCGGCCGATTTGTTGGCGGATGCGGATGTTTGGTGTGCACTTGCCACGGTGTCGGATAAATATTCATGGGTTATGCCGGAAATAACGGATGATTGTGCATTTGATGTAACGGGTGGTCGTCATCCGGTAATTGAATCGGTATTGCGCACACGCGGTGATAATTTTGTTAAAAATGATTGCAATTTAAATACACATGCCATTGCATTATTAACCGGACCGAACATGGCGGGTAAATCCACATATTTACGCCAAAATGCATTGATTGTGGTATTGGCACACCTGGGATCCTTTGTGCCGGCGACCCGTGCACGCATTGGAATCTGTGACCAATTATTCAGTCGTGTTGGTGCATCGGACAACCTGGCGGCGGGTCAGTCAACATTTATGGTTGAAATGGCAGAAACGGCAAATATTTTAAATCGTGCAACCGAACGTTCTTTTATAATCTTTGATGAAATCGGTCGTGGAACCGCGACATACGATGGCATGGCTATTGCCCAGGCGGTATTGGAATACCTGGACGCGTTACAGTCACGAACATTGTTCGCGACACACTATCATGAATTAACCGCATTAACCGGCGACCGGGGACTGGGGCATGTTACATGTTTAACGATTGATGTACGTGAACATAACAATGAAATTGTATTTATGCACAAAATTGTACCGGGTGTTGCAAATCGTTCGTATGGTATTCATGTGGCGCGCATGGCGGGCATGCCATCATCTGTGATTGCGCGTGCGGAATGTGTATTGTCTGCTTTGGAATCAAACGAACCGGTTCAACCCACGGCGACCTGTGCCCCAATCCCAAAACCCATACGCAAAAAGGCGGTTATATCAGATAACCTGCCCCAACCACAACTAAGTTTATTTGGATAGACAAGATGACACCATCTGGATGGATTATTTTGGACAAAGATTCTGGTCTGTTTTCACGAACGGCGGGGGGGCGCATTGCGCGAATGCTGGGGACAAAAAAGTTTGGTCACATTGGCACATTGGATCCAATGGCGACGGGTGTTTTACCCATTGCGATTGGTGACGCAACCAAAATGATACCCTTTGTCCAGGATGCAAATCCGCACATCAAAGAATATCTGTTTTCATGTAAATTTGGTTTTGAAACGGATACGTTGGATATAACGGGTCACGAAATAAATCGCAATGATATTATTTTATCGGACGAACAAATTATACGCGCCCTGCCCGATTTTATTGGGAATATATCGCAAATCCCACCCATGTATTCGGCGGTACACGTTGATGGTGCCCGTGCACACGAATTGGCACGTCACAATAAAATTGTTGAAATTCCACCACGCAGTGTTGAAATTTATGAATTGGAATACCTGGGGGTGCGGGACGGTTCCTGGCATTTTCGGATGCGTTGTTCCACCGGCACATATGTACGTTCCATTGCGCGTGACATCGCAAAAAAGTATGGGGCATTTGCCACGGTTGACATGATACGGCGCACCTCTGCAAATGGTTTTGACATAAAAAATGCGGTAAAACTTGATTTTTTGGAAAAAGTATTTAATAATAGTGGCAGTTTTGGTTCAAACCTAAAACCGGTGGATTTTGGACTGGGGGACATTCCGGTTCTGAATCTGTACGATAAAGATGCCGAATTTTATAAAAACGGTGGCTTTATCAAAACTGATGTGGCAAATGGTTTGTATCGCATTTATACAGATGACCTGTTCATTGGTATTGGCGCGGTATCCGAAAATATGTTGCATCCAAAACGAACAATTTAAAAATAAAAGGAAAATATAATGTCCGTAACAAAAGAAAAGAAGTCTGAATTGATTCAGGCATACAAAGTATCTGACAAAGATAATGGCGGTTCTGTTGAATCCCAGGTTGCAGTGTTAACCGAACGTATTCGTAACCTGACGGAACATATGAAGGCAAACCACAAAGACAACCACTCGAAACGCGGTCTGTTGTTAATGGTTAACCGTCGTAAAAAATTGTTGGCCTATATCAAGAAACGTAATCCTTCTGATTACGAAGCCTTGATTAAAAAATTGGGTCTGCGTAAATAATATAAAAATACCGGCAATCGCCGGTGTTTTTTATTTGTGTAATTTTTTTCTAAATGGGCAAAATTCTGCCGCGGCGCATATTTCACACTTTGGTCGCAACGCCGTGCAGACATATCGACCATGTAAAACCATAACATGATTTACCTTGTCGTGATATTCGCGCGGTATTTTTGAGAGTAATTTTGCCTCTACCTTTTCTGGCGTGTTATCACAATCACCAACCCAACCATATCGGTGTGCGTTGCGGAAAACATGCGTATCCACGCCAATGTTTGGTGCACCCCATAAAACATTGCAAACAACATTTGCGGTCTTTTGCCCAATACCGGGCAGGCGCATCAGTTCATCGCGATTGTGATATTTGTCTGGGAAAGTATCTGTAACATTTTCCGCCGCCAGCATTTCAGCCAACGCAATAATATTTTTTGCCTTGTTATTAAAGAACGAAATAACCCTGATATGACTTTTTAACCCATCAATCCCCAGGGCCAACATCTTCTGTGGTGTTGGTGCCACACGAAACAGTTCGGGTGTAACCTCGTTCACTTTTTTATCGGTCGCCTGGGCAGACAGAATCACCGCCACCGCAAAGTTAAATTCATTTGTATGATACAGTTCCGACCGAATTGTCATATCAACGGTCGGAATAACTGCATCAAAATATTGTGCCGGTGTCATTATTTTAATTTCTGTAATTGTTGTAATGCCAACTCTTCTATAATCTTTTTGTTTTGTTCCAAGATTTTTGCATTTTGCATTTGAATTGCACACATATTGCTCAATAACAACTCTGTTTCTCTTGATAATCCTGCCCGTAACCATGCTTTATATGCACAATCCTTTGATGCTATGCACTCACCTGTTCTTCCGTTACGGTACTCACAGTTTATTGATGGATTTAAACAATATTCTTCCATAACTTACTCCTTATGCTTTTTTTACAGAAATACTTAAAGTATACCCTTCTATATCCTTGCTGTATTCACCATCACCGCAAACCATTTCAACAACCAACGCATCGCGCATAATACGTTTTTTATGCTGTTCAATCGCAATCGCCAATGCAGGGTCTGCATTGTATGTCAACACAATGCGGTCGGATACATCCAATCCCGCCGCCTTGCGTGTATCCTGGATAAAGCGCAATGCATCATTTGCCAACCCTTCGGCCACCAGTTCTGAATTAACATCTGTATCCAGAACGACCACCGCGGTGTTATCTGGTAATGCCGCACCTGTAACACCATCGCGCATGTTCAGGCGCATTTCAAATTCGTCTGAATTTAATGTATGACCCGCGGCAATTAATTTATCGCCTGCAATTTCATAGTCCCCGCGTTTAACAGCCGGGATAATTTCTTTTAATGCACCGCCCAAACGTGCACCAATCTTTGGTGTAATCAGGTATACAAAACTGTCCGCAACATCACCAAACGAATCTTCGAACTTAACCGATTTAACATTTAATTCGTCTTTGATAATATCGGCGTATTCCGGCATGTTTGCACCCGCCACCGTTAACGAATTTAATGGCAAACGATTGCGCAGTTTATATTGTTCACGCAACTGTTTTCCAACCGATACGATTGATTGCACGCGTCGCATATCTTCTACGATTTTTGTATCCACCGTACCCGCCGTTGGGAACGCTGTCAAATGTACAGATTCATCCCCGGTCAGGTTTTTATAGATATGTTCCGCGACAAACGGTGCGAACGGCGCAATCACGCGACAGAATTTTACCAATACTGTATACAGCGTATCAAATGCCGCCTGTTCTTCATCCCAGAAACGTGCGCGCCCGCGTCTGATGTACCAGTTGTTCAGGATATCCAGGAATCGCACAAATTCTTTGATTGCCACGTCCGGTTTATATTCATCCAGCGCATTTTTCACCACACATACCAAAACATTTAATTCGGCCAGGATATATTTATCCAACGGTGTTGTGCCATCTGTTATTTCATGCGCGGTCACATTGCCTGCATTGGCATACAATGTAAAGAAGTGATATGCGTTCCACAGCGGTGTCTGAATTGTTTTTGTTGAATCAACAAATACCTTGCCTTCTTTATCGACGGGCACCGGTTCCGCCTTCATAAAATTCGACCCCAGTATATATAAACGCACGGCATCTGCGCCATATTGTTCAATTTGTTCGCTTGGGTCAACAAAGTTCCGCAATGATTTCGAGAATTTTTTCTTATTCTCGTCCACCACCATACCGTTTGCAGACACGGCCCTGAACGCAGGCTTATCAAACAACGCCGTCGCCAATACCATCAGCGCATAGAACCAACCACGTGTTTGGTCCTGGCCCTCTATAATATAGTCCGCCGGAAATGTCGCCGCAAAGCGTTCTGCGTTTTCAAATGGATAGTGCAGTGACGCCCATGGCATAGAACCACTTTCCACCCAGCAATCCAAAACATCTGTTATACGCGTCCAACCATCCTTGGTCAGTTTATCCAGTGTTGGGCGATGCAAATCATCAATTTTCACACCAAAGAATTCTTCTAATTCTGCGATTGACCCGAATACTTTGTATTCACCGTCCTTTTCCCAAATTGGCAAAGGCATCCCCCAGAAACGATTTCGTGAAATCGACCACGGGCGTGCATTTTCAATCCACGAACGGAAACGTTCCCCGGCACTTGTCCAATTAACCAATGCATTATTTGCCAATAATTTGTCTTTAATTTTTGGCACATCGATATACCAAGAATCCGTTGCGCGATAAATTAATTTTTCTTTGGATCTGTCACCAAACGGATAACTGTGTTTGTATTGTTCTTTTTTGACCAATCGTCCATTTGTTTTCAGCCAATCCAAAATAGCGGGCGTCGCCGCAAAGATATTTTGTCCCGCAAAATCCACAACCGTTTCATCAAAATTGCCATAGTCATCCACATTTAACAGTACCGGGAATTTTGCATCAATATTTTTTGCCGCCCAAAAGTCGTCCGCCCCATACGCCGGCGCAATGTGTACAATACCCGTACCGTCAGAATCCGAAACATAGTCCGCCGGTATTACCTGGAATAATAATTCGGACCCGCCCGCATAATATGGGAACAGCGGTGTATAGTGCATCCCGACCAAATCTGCCCCCTTAACAGAGCCAATCTGGGTTGCGTTTGCGAATTGTTTTTCGTATGCCGCCAGGCGCGAAGCAGCAACAATATAAATCGCGCCGTCTGCATCCTGCATACGCACATATTCCATGTTGGGATTTACCGCCAACGCAGAATTTGCCGGCAACGTCCATGGCGTAGTTGTCCATGCAATCGCGCGGTCGCCATTTTCCAATTCAAACCAAACCGTTACCGCATCGTCAACAATTTCGCGATAGTCACTGGATGCCTCGGAATTTGACACAACCGTACCATTAACCCAGTCATATGGATTCACGCTGTAATCTTTGTACAACAGACCCTTTTCATACAGCGACTTTAATGTCCACAACATGGATTCCATATAGTTTTTATTCATGGTCTTGTAACCATATTCATCACCAATATCGACCCAGCGTCCCATGCGCGTAATAAAACGATTCCACTCGTTTGCATATGTCATAACATCGGTTCTGCACATATCACAGAACGCCGAAATGCCGTCACTTGCAACAATGTCTTTGGCTGATTTTCCCTGTTTTTTTTCAACGGAATTTTCCGCCGGCAACCCGTGGCAATCCCACCCCAGTTCGCGACGTACAAACCGACCGTTCATTGTCTGGAAACGACCAATCATATCTTTTACCACCGACACACCCAAATGTCCCCAGTGTGGTGTTCCATTGGCAAAGGGTGGACCGTCATAGAAAGAAAACGGATGTCCCTGTTTTGTTTGCTCCAACGACTTATGAAATGTATTATTTTCGCGCCAATATTCCAACACCTGCTGTTCCAATTCAGGAAAGTTTGCACGTGGGTCTGTTTTTGGGTATGCCATAATTATACTCCGTTTTTATATTAAAAAAGGGCGCCCATGCGCCCCAGCCACCGCCAAAGCGCAGTGTCCGTTATTTAATAATAATTATTGTTGTTTGTTTCATCACGCCCCAGGTTACAACGTATTTACAGAAAATGCAAGTATTGATATCCACCCAAAATATTTAATTATCTAATGGTTGCAATTTGTATTTTATGTAAATATAATGCATATGCATCGGAACAATCCCGGTGTGGGGTATAAGAACCTCTCCAAGATGTCTGGCAAGACATAAAACTACCTCCAACCCTGGTTGGAGGGCCGGGATATATATAAATAAACGGCACTATTCTTGGATAGTTCTTAACCTCCAACCGCTTTTGAAATTCAAATGCGGTTTCTTTATATGGAAACGCGGGGTAAATCAATGAATATCGGCCATGCAATAGAACGTATTCGTATTTCTGAAAATATACCATTAAATCAAATGTGTGACATACTGGGGCTGACATCGGAAATGGATTATCATAAAATACGTACGGGCATGGTTGCCCCAACAATATATCAACAAATAATGGTTGTTATGAACACGCGTAAACCATTGGAAATATAAAATCCCCGAAACGGGGATTTTCAAATTCCTGGTGCCGGTGATAGGACTTGAACCTACGACCCCCTCATTACGAATGAGATGCTCTACCAGCTGAGCTACACCGGCCTGGTGCCAATGACTATAACCTATTCAAAAAATAAATACCAGGAAAAAATTATCATGCCTTTATTTTTCTTAACAAGATCATAAATCCGGCTATTGTGTGCGGGGCATTATGTTCATTTTTTTCGTCGAACAGAAACGGTACAAGAAATAAAAACACCGGAACTTACCGGTGTTTACTTAATGTTCCTTGCCATTGTAATGATTGTTCAAATGTCGGGTTAAAACCTGTTTCATTTGTGCAATGATTTTTTGCCGCAAATTTTTGGGTGTATCATATGGCAAAAAGTCAGATGCGTTTTCCGACATTTGTTTCGCAAAACGTTTCTGAGAATCTTGTATTGCATCTTTTGCTGGTATTTTATATGGGTCAATATAAGGTTTTCCCATGGCTTTATTGTTTGCTGCGATATATATTTCATAAGTGGTGTTTTTATGACAATCTTCGTCCCACCAATCCGCGTCGTCCAAAAGAACAAAGCGTTTTATATCGGGTTTGTATTCATATATAGATGTGTAAGTATCGCCATCATGGCGTACGCTATACTTTCCAAAAGTATATGACCAGCCATCAAAAATTCCAGTAAATCTTTCTTTTTCTTCTTTTTTTACGACATCGTGTGTTGCCAATTCATAATAAATACTTCTTTTTGTGCTTTCCTTCATTTTTTTTCCCTTGAGCTCAATTCTCTCTAATTACCCCCGTTTTTAATTTTTCTTAGCACGACCATAATTCCCGCCGGGGTCATCCCCGGTATACGTGACAAACTGGCGATATTTTCCGGTCGCGTGGCGGTCAATTTTTCAATCAATTCGTTCGTCAATCCCGGCAATCCCGCATATACAAAGTCCGCCGGAATTTTTAATTCTGCATCACGTCTGTACGCGGCGATTTCGCGTTCATTGCGTGCGATATATCCCGCATAGAATTTATCGTTTGCTTCGATAATATCGGATTTGCGTATCAGTTTTTCTGTATAAGATTTTAAATCAATCAACCCCAAACGCATACCAATTTGCCCCAGTCGCGTAATCGCATTATCTGCCCGCAGACTTAATCGATATTCTGCCCGCGAAGTGAACATACGATACGGTTCATCAACCCCCAGGGTTGTTATATCATCAATCAAAACCCCAATCATGGCGTTTGTTCGGTCAATTTCCAGATACGGCAAATCGCACGCAAACGCCGCCGCATTTGCCCCCGCAACCAGTCCCTGGGCCGCCGCCTCTTCATATCCGGATGTGCCGTTTATTTGTCCTGCGAAAAACAGGTGTGGAATATCTTTGCTTTGCAGTTTGTCATTTAATACGCGTGCATCAATCGCATCGTATTCAATCGCATATCCATACCGAACGATTTGCGCATTTTCCAATCCCGGTATTGTACGAATCCATTTGTCTTGAACATCACTGCCAAAACTGGTTGAAATTCCATTTGGGTATATCAGGTCACTGTTCCACCCCTCGGGTTCCAAGAATACATGATGTGACGTATGTTCCGGAAAACGCATAACCTTGTCTTCCAGGCTGGGGCAATATCGTGGTCCTGTGCCAACAATGTCACCATTGTACATGGGCGCATTTTTTATATTATCACGAATAACCTGGTGTGTTTCTTGGGTTGTATGTGTGATATAGCACACGCAATCATAATTGTTATTTTCGTCACCGTCACTGAACCAATCGTGTGGTCTGTCCCCCGGTTGAATTTCGCAAACAGAAAAATCAATAGAATCTTTTTTTATACGCGCCGGTGTCCCGGTTTTCAGGCGCAGTAATTCAAAGCCGGCATCTTTCAAAACGTCCGAAATATTTTTGTCCGCCGCCTGGTATGTTCCATCGTCTTGCAAACGCCCCGATGGAATTTTTTCATCCCCACGCGTTACGACACCCCGCAAAAATGTCCCCGTTGTTAAAACGATTGCCCCCGCCCGATATTTATTGTTAACGGTTGTATTTTTTATATCAAAATTTTCAACCGCTTCAAAAACAATGTCCAGGTTTTCATATTCGCCCAAAATATCCACGATCGCCGCATGATATAAATCGCGGTCGATTTGTGCGCGCAAAGCCTGGGTTGCGGCACCATGCGTTGCGTTTAATGTGCGCCAATGAATACCCGCGCGATCGGCCGCGCGTGACATAACGCCACCCAATGCATCTATTTCTGCGACCATTTGTGATTTACCGGGCCCCCCAATGCTTGGGTTACATGACAGCGCCCCCAGGTCCGATTTTGCCTGGGTTAATAACAGTGTTTTTGCACCACGTCGTGCAGATGCTGCCGCGGCCTCGACCCCTGCGTGCCCACCACCGATAACAATCACATCATACATTTGCATATTAAAAACGCCCCATACCACCATTTACATGCAGTGTTTGTCCATTGATATATGATGCCTCGTCCGAAGCCAGGAACACACACGCATTTGCAATATCTTCTGGTTCGCCAAAGCGACCCGCCGGAATCTGACTTAAATAGGTTTTCTTTAAATCGTCCGACAAAACATCCGTCATTGGTGTTTTGATAAATCCCGGCGCAATCGCATTTGCGGTAATACCACGGGATGCAACTTCGGCCGCGATTGATTTTGTCATCGCAATCATACCGCCCTTGGATGCGGCATAGTTTGCCTGGCCCGGGCCACCAATGGTACCGATAATAGATGCCATGTTAATAATACGCCCAAAACGGTTTTTCATCATTGGCATAATTGCCGCACGACACATTTTAAAACAAGAACGCAAATTCGTATTAATCACTTCATCAAATTGTTCATCTGTCATACGCATCAGTAAAGTGTCACGTGTGATACCGGCATTATTGATTAAAATATCAATTTTTCCGGCACGTTCGATTGTGTCCATAATTAATTCCACCGCCGCGCCATCCTGGGCCAGGTCGGCCGGAATTTTGATATATTCATCACCAAATTCTGCATCCATTTTTGCCGTATTGCGCCCCGATACAACAACGGTTGCGCCCGCCTGCTTCATTTTTTTTGCAATTTCCGCACCGATGCCACCCGTGGCGCCTGTGATTAATGCAACTTTACCTGTTAAATCAAACATGATTATATCTCCAACTTTTTTGCGGTTATTTTATCGGTTATACGTCCACACAGTCCTGTTAATACACTGCCCGGCCCCACTTCTATCATTTCTGTAATTCCCATGTCTGCCATGTTTAAAACACTTTCGCGCCAACGTACACCGTGCGTAATTTGATAAACCAGTGCTTCTTTGATTTCTGAAATATCTGTCATGGGTGCGCATGTTTTGTTTGATATCAGTGGCACACATGGCGTATTAAATTTTACCCCATCCAATGCCACGCGCATCTCTTCTGCGGCGGGCGCCTGAATCCGACAGTGTACCGGCACAGACAGCGCCAAAGGCATCGCACGCTTTGCACCACGTTCTTTGGCCACGGCCATTGTTTTTTCGACAATATCCCGTGCACCGGAAATAACAACCTGTCCCGGGGAATTATCGTTTGCTACGTCACAGTCCGTCTCGTTACAAATTTCACGAACCGCTTCAATACTCAGTCCCAAAATAACCGCGGTCAGTCCCTGCCCCACCGGTACGGCCGTCTGCATTGCGTTTCCACGTGCGCGCAACAATTTAGCGGCATCACCAACCGACAACGCCCCCGCCGCACACAGCGCGGTATATTCGCCCAAACTGTGCCCCGCAACATAATCGGGAACACGTGCCCTCGCCGCGCGCATCATGGCGATACTGGTTGCCATAATGGCGGGTTGAACATTTGCGGTTAGCGTTAAATCTTCTGCCGGACCATTAAAAATAATATCGGACAGTTTTTCACCCAAAGCCGCATCCACTTCGTCAAAAACCGCACGTGCGGCGGCATTGTTTTCATATAACTCTTTGCCCATACCGACGCTTTGTGCGCCCTGGCCGGGAAATACAAATATTGATGACATATCTTGCCCTTTGTTAAATTACAATGGCATTATACTTTGCGAATACTAAATTCGCAACCGCAATAATTCTGCCGATAAAAATCAGATTCGCGATTTATTTGCACACGTAAATTTTCATCCCATTTAATCGGCATATATGATAAATCGTTGCACATCTTAATAGCCGAATCATCCACCTGGGGTTGACTTTTATGACGTGATACACCCAATACACTTGCGATTGCATTAAAGCCATTATCACGTGCGAATTTTACCGCGCGACGAAATCTGTATTCAAAGCACAGTGAACAACGTGCCCCGCGTTCGGGCACGTCTTCAAATCCGCGCACGGCATCGCGCCATGCATCATGGTCATATTCCAGAACCGCGTATTTTGCCCCAACACTTTCACAGTATTTAATCTGTTCGTGCATACGTTTGGTATATTCCGATTCTGGAAAGATATTGGGGTTATAGAACAGAACAATAAAATCTTCTATGCCATCGATTGCACCATCTGCCAACTGTTTTATGGCGCCCGCACTGCACGGTGCACAACAAGACAATAATACAACGCGTAAATTTTTATCTGACATGTTGTAACAGTTTTGTCATGGCCACCGGCATTTTTCCCGTCGCCGTCGGATAAATTTGCTTTAAATCTTTGTTAACAACGATATCGTTTTCTGTTAATTCGTGCCATGTTATCGTTGTGGCCACCGGAACAGGTCTTGCGGCACTTGCATTTGTTTTCAGTCCTATGCTATACCGTTTATGGGTTCCTTTTTTTATTGCAGGCACGTTCATCTTATCATTGGTTATCACAGGTTCAAAAGATGCGTGTGGTGTATTTTGTTTGATTTTTTTTGCATTTGTTATTTCCTCTGCAATCCACACAGGCAACATCTCGCGTTCCAGGAAATGTGTTGCAACACCTGTTCGTATGTTATAGTTTTCCTTCAATCTTACAATTTCGATTCTGTAACAATCCCCCGTTGTTCCCACAATTTTTTTAAGCGTTTCAACCGCCTCTTTTACATTTAAAATTTCGCCTTCGGACATATATTTATTGGCATGTACACGTACAACAAATTTTTGCCGAATTCCAAATTCTTCTTTTGTTAATCTGGTATCCATAATTATTTCCTTAATTTACCTTGTATTCTGAACCAAGCTTTGCCCCCTTGCCCAGGTCGATAATATTACCATCGTCTGATCCGGCGCCAACTTCGGCCGCGCTGCACATCATACCAAAGGATTCAACCCCTGCAACGGTGCGTTGCGCCATTGGTTTTTTTGCGCCCGGCAATTTACATCCCACCGGTGCCAAAACACCGCGCAATCCAACACGTGCATTTGGCGCGCCACAAACAATTTGAACCTTGTCCGTACCGTTGTTAACAACCAATATATGCAAATCTTCACGCGAAGGATGATTTTTCACCTCGACAATTTCTGCGACCGTTAATTTTGGGGAATCGTCCGCCACACGCGGTGCGTATTTTTCCGTTAATCTTGTAACCGTTTCATCGTCAATTCTATTAAACAGATTTTCCGGCACGACAAATTCTGCGCCATCTGCGATGCGTGTTTCAAATTTTTCCGGCCAGCTCAGGTCATTTTGCGCCACAAAAACATTTTGCATTTTTTCGGCTGTCCCCGGAATAAAGGGTGCCGACACACGCGCATACAAATCAATCAACTGAAAACATTTATTCAGTGCATTTCCTGCGCCTGCCATATCGCCATTTTTAACCAACGCCCATGGTTCCATTTTTGTCATATATTCATTACCAATCGCATACAGCCCGCGCAACGCCACGATTGCATTTCTGAATTCGCATGCATCCAGTGCGGCTGTTAATTCGGCCAATTTTTCATTAATCTGTGATTCCAGTTCTGTGTCCCAATCACCCGCCGCCGGTACGTTTGTGCCAAAGTTTTTCGCGGTCAGTTTACAAACACGACTAACAAAATTCCCCAACATACCGTTCAGGTCTTTGTTTACAATATCTGCAAAGCGTGCGATTGTGAAATCTGTATCATCTGTTTCCGGGGCTGACGCCAACAGCGCATAACGCCATGCATCCGCAGGTGCCTCTTCAATCGCGCTGTCCAAGAATATTCCACGTTTTTGTGATTTTGAAAATTTACCACCTTCAAAATTCAAAAAGTTCATACCCTTTAACATATCAACAGTCTTCCAGTTATCGTTCATTGCCAACTGTTGTTCCGGAAAGAAAACCGAATGGAATTTCACGTTATCTTTTCCCATAAATTGTGCATAGTGTGCATCTGGGTTTTTCCACCATGTGGCCCAGTCTTCATTTGCCGCCTGCGATATAGATACATACCCCCATGGCGCATCAAACCAAACATAGAAAACTTTGTTTTCATAACCTGGTTTATTTACCGGGATTCCCCACGGCAAATCGCGTGTGATTGATGTGTCGCGCAAACCTTCGTTTGCCCATCCGCGTGCAATCGCCGCCGCAGACTTGGACCATTTTGGCGCATGTTCTGCCAACCAGTCCTTCCATACATTTTCAATCTTGGACGCCAAAAAGAATAAATTCTTGGTTGGGCGCATTTCGATTTTATCACTATCAGAAATTGTGCTTCGTGGATTGATTAATTCTGTTGCCTCGTATGTTGCGCTGCACTTATCACACTGGTCACCGCGTGCGCCTTCGAATCCACATTTTGGACATGTGCCAACCAACTGTCTGTCGGCCAGGAACATGTTATCATCAACCGAAAATGGTTGAATTGTTTCACGTTCTTCAATCAGTCCCTGCTCGTCCAGCCGTGAAAATAATTCGTGTATCAACTTTTCCTGTTTTTCTGTATGCGTGCGCCCATATAAATCAAAAGACAAATTAAAATCACGCACCGCACGCAGGTGTTTTTCATAGTATTTATTGTTATACTCGATAATCGGCAGTCCTTCTTTGGCGGCACCAACAACGGCGGGCGTTCCGTGTTCATCCGCGCCACATACAAACAATACATCGCGTCCCATCGCACGGCAAAAGCGCGCATAAACATCACTGGGTAAATAGCACCCAATTAAATGTCCCAAATGTAATTCGCCATTAACATACGGTAATGCAGATGTAATTAAATATTTTTTCGCCATTTTATGCCCTTTTATTTATCGCGAGAATTATAAAACATATTTTGAATAAATCAATATTAATAAAAAACTTGAAAAAACAAACTGATATAGTACATTTGTTATAACCTTTTGGGGGTGTAATAATGAAAACATTAAATCAAATTGATAAAAATACCATTATTTATATTGTAAACGAAATAACACGCCATCATGGCATAAAAAATGTACCACCGGTAAAGTTGGGCCGGTTAACATATTTACTGTGGTTGGAATATGCATCGTTACAGCCCGGATACGAATTTCCCAAAAATTCACCGATGGCAAACATGCGTTTTATAAATTATGAACGCGGCCCGGCCGAGGTTCTAAGTTCCGACAATTATTACGAAATTCAATCGGAAATTATATCCGGTCGTGTTCCGAACTTTTCGCAAACAATGTTCGCTGCAAACGAAAATGTACGCCTGAATCACGCATTTGAAACGGTGCGTAATTGTTATTCGAACCATCGTACCGAAGATTTATGTTATTTTATTCAGCATACATTACCGACCTGTTTGTTCAAGCCTGTGATTGCGCCATTGCAAATAAATAATCAAGAATTTTTGCAAGAGGTTAAATCATTTATCAAGCATCGTCACAAATTGAAATAAAAACACCGGCATTTGCCGGTGTTTTTTATCATGTCTGGTGGGTGGTATTGGACTCGAACCAACGACCTTTACGATGTCAACGTAACGCTCTAACCAACTGAGCTAACCACCCAAAACTACTAAAACTGCGCCCATTATAACAAAGAAAAATATAATTGCAAATGATATTTGTTATGGGATATAATACCGATTGTAATAGGGTACCTATTATGCGAGGCTGGAAATCTCGCGACACACTCGCCTGCGCAGGCGTTAATTGCTCCAACCCGTGGTTGGAGGTCGGTTAATATATTGAATACCCGAGCCACGAAGTGTCGTGATTTCTACCTCCAACCACCCTATTCCAAGGTGGTTTTTCTTTTAATCTTTTTTTTGGGGGGTGGAAATGACTTTGGGGTATGAAATTGAATATATTCGTACATTGCGAAATTTATCAATAATTGACGTTTGTAATGCAATGGGGGTTTCGGAATCAGAATACCGTAATATCATCTATAATCATACACGCCCCACAACATATCAATTAATCATGTTTATATCTGTGGCGCATCATCACATTAATTCTGTATAAAAAAGCCGGCATTTGCCGGCTTTTTCTTATTTGTTTGCCAAAAAATTTTCCAACCATTTATTATCAAATTTTAACTGTTTAACATCTTTATTTGACAACAGTTTCCTTTGCAAAGGTATGGTTGTTTTTACGCCTTCGATAACAAATTCATCCAACGCACGTTGGGCGCGCATGATGCATGCCGGTCTGTTCTGTGCATGGACAATTAATTTTGCAACCATGGAATCATAGGTCGGCGGAATTGTATATCCCGTATAAACCGCACTGTCCACGCGAACACCCAATCCACCCGATGGCGCATACAGTGAAATTTTTCCCGGATTTGGAACAAAGGTTTCCGGATCTTCGGCATTAATACGAAATTCAATCGCATGACCATTTGGAATAACATTTGATTGATTGTATCCCAACTTTTCACCGCCTGCGATACGAATTTGTTCACGCACCAAATCCACACCGTATACCATTTCGGTCACCGGGTGTTCCACCTGCAAACGCGTATTCATTTCCAGAAAATAGAATTTGCCATCTTCGAACATGAATTCAAAAGTTCCGGCATTTGTATATCCCATTTTCTTGGCCGCCGATTTACAGAC
Organism: Candidatus Enterousia sp.; assembly: GCA_045593685.1. Classification (GTDB taxonomy): domain Bacteria; phylum Pseudomonadota; class Alphaproteobacteria; order Rs-D84; family Rs-D84; genus Enterousia. The sequence goes on from JAZNXD010000018.1 coordinate 80,907, forward strand.
TTCAATCATATCGTCGCGCTGTTTTTGTGATAAAACCGCGGCGGGACATTCTTCCATAACTTTTTGATTGCGTCTTTGCAGTGAACAGTCGCGTTCACCAAAGATAACAACATTGCCATGTTTGTCCCCCAGTACCTGAAATTCAATATGTCGTGGGTGTGTTAACAGTTTTTCCATATACAGCGTATCATCACCAAACGCAGATTTTGCTTCGTTCTTGGTTAATTGATAAGCCTCGCTCATTTCATCGGCGCCCATAACGGGTCGCATTCCGCGTCCGCCACCACCGGCGGCCGCCTTTAACATAACCGGATATCCAATTTTTTCGGCCACATCCAATGCATGTTCCAATGATTCCAACGCACCATCAGACCCCGGAACAACCGGCAATCCACACTCAATCGCGGTGCGTTTTGCATTAACCTTGTCGCCCATTTTTGTAATCATGTCGGGCGCCGGGCCAATCCAAATCATACCATGTTGTTCAACCTTTTGTGCAAAATCCGCCCGTTCGGACAAGAATCCATACCCCGGATGAATTGCATCCGCATTGGTCAGCAACGCCGCCGTTAAAATAGCAGATTCGTTCAAATAAGAATCACGTGCCGGCGCCGGTCCGATACATACCGACTCGTCGGCCAGTTGTACATGCATTGCATCGCGATCGGCCGTTGAATACACCGCAACGGTTCGAATACCCATATCACGACATGCGCGAATAACACGCAGGGCAATTTCCCCACGGTTGGCAATTAAAACTTTTTTGATTTGCGACATATTATTCAATCACGATTAAAGGTTGGTCAAATTCAACCGCCGCGCCGTCTGTTACCAAGATTTCTTTGACCACGCCATCTTTATCAGATTTAATTGGGTTGAACGTCTTCATTGCTTCGACCAACGCGACGGTGTCGCCGGCCTTGACCGATTTTCCGACGGCGACAAATGCGTCTGCCCCCGGTTCCGGTGCCAGGTACACAACCCCCACCATTGGTGATTTTAACGCATATCCGTTAACGGTATTTGTTGTGGTATCATTGTTGGATGTTTTAATTTCCGCCGATTGGGCAACAGGCGCTGCGATTGTTGCGGTCTGTTGTTTTGATAAATGAATATGTTTGCGATATAAACCAAACAAGAATTGACGTTCCAAATTCAATTCTGTAATCCCCATATCATCCATGATCTTAGACATAGATTCAACGGTTGCACGAAATGACATTTTTTATCCTTATTTTATAATTAACTGTCTCGCATAGGTTAAAATTGTATCACATTATCCCCCATTGTCAAGGTACCGGGTCGTATCCGTACCCGCCCCCGGGCCTGCAACGTGATATACGTTTTATCCCCAGCCATACCCCCCGCAGGACCCCGTGTTTTTCAACTGCGGTGCGTGTATATTCGCTGCATGTTGGGACAAAGCGACACACCGCCCTGCCCCCAATAATTGGGGAAATGGCACATTGGTATGCGCGAACCATCGCAATGGCAGCGCGTTGAAATAACGATTGATTTTTATTCATTGATTTCCTGCCGGCGCAGATAATTCAGTGCTTTTTTCATTGCGACGCGCCCGGACGCACGGTCCGCGTCCAAGATTGCGCGCCGAATAATAAATACATAGTCCCAATCTTTGCGCATCATCTGTTCGCAAAACGCAATCCAGTCACGAATTAATCTTTTTGCACGATTTCTGTCAACGGCGTGTTTAAAAGTCTTTTTTGTAACAATCAGACCATATCGCGGATCGTCTGGATATTTTGCCTTTTTTGCCCGCACCAGAAAGTACGCACTTTTGGCCACGGGGTCATTTTCACCCATGGCAAAGTCTTCATGTCTTTTTATTGTATCACGTATCATAGTGGGCACATAATACCACAATATACGATAAATCAAATAAATTTGTTGGCCTGTCTTGATTTTTCGCACATCGTGATTTATAGTTTTGAAAAACGCAAAATATGGGGAATTTATTATGTATAATTGGCTGATGAAATTTTTTTCCGCGGATATGGCGATTGATTTGGGTACCGCAAACACGTTGATTTATGTCAAGGGGCGTGGAATCGTATTGAACGAACCATCGGTTGTTGCGGTGGCTGAAAACCGATTGATGGGTCGCAAAGAAATCTTGGCTGTGGGGACCGAAGCGAAACAAATGTTTGGTCGTACCCCCGGAACGATTTCTGCGGTTCGTCCCCTGCGTGACGGTGTTATTGCGGATTTTGAAGTTGCCGAAGAAATGATAAAATACTTTATACGCAAGGTGCACCATAAAAACCCATTGGCGGCACCATTGATTATTATCTGTGTTCCTTCATGTGCAACCCAGGTGGAACGTCGCGCGATTCAAGAGGCCGCCGACGCCGCCGGCGCGCGCAAGGTGTTTATTGTCGAAGAATCTACTGCGGCCGCGATTGGTGCGGGATTGCCCGTGGAAAAGCCGGTTGGTTCTATGGTATTGGATATTGGTGGTGGCACGACCGAGGTTGCGGTTATGTCCCTGGGTGGGATTGTGTATTCCAATGCGGTTCGTACTGCGGGTGACCAAATGGACATTGATATCATCGATTTTGTACGCAAGAACAAGAATCTGTTAATCGGTGAAAACACGGCCGAAGAAATAAAAAAGCGCATAGGTACCGCCATCGCGCCCAAGGACAAGGCCAATGAATTAACCATGAAGATTAAGGGACGCGACCTGTTGTCGGGAACCCCGCGTGAAACGGTTATTACCGAATCTCAGATTGCGGGTGCGCTGGCCCAGACGGTTTCGAAAATTGTTGATACAGTACGTCAGGCACTGGAATTAACACCACCTGAATTGTCTGCCGATATCGCAGATTTGGGTATTGCGATGACTGGTGGTGGTTCTATGTTGCGTGGGCTTGATATTGCGATACGTGCCGCAACGGGGCTGCCGGTGTTTGTTGTGGATAACCCGCTGGCATGTGTTGCCTGTGGCAGTGGCAAAATGTTATCCAACCTGGATAAAAACAAACACGTTCTGCAAACAATGTATTAAAAAATCCCCGATTGGGGATTTTTTTTGCCGGCATTTGCCGGTGTTTTTATTATATTTTTAACTTTTCTTGCATTTGGACAAGTATCGGTGTTTCAACCCCCAAATCACGTGCGCGGGCAATCAGACCACCCAATGCAAAGATTCCTTCTACTGTACCAGATGGTTCTTTGCCCTGTGCAATGGCAATTCCGCCCGAAAAATTACGGCTGGTTTCACTTGTTGCCGACAAAAACAGGTCCCCTATTCCGCATAATCCCAAAAAGGTGCGCATTTTTCCGCCCATCGCCATGCCTATTTCCATGACTTCGTTCCATGCACGTGTAAATATCATTGCGCGCTCGTTTTCGCCCCGCGCCATAACTTTGTTGTATCCGCAAATCAGTGCCAACGCGTTTTTACCAACCCCACATACCTGGGCTCCAATTATATCGTCGCTTTCTTCCAGGTATAATTTACCCAGTGCATCGGCGCCTGCAACCAATGCACCACGTGTTCCCGCCAATGTAGAACCCGTGGGAACGCCATGTGCAACCTCGGCTGCGAATTGTGGACCCGACAACACGCCATATTCCGTACATTCGGGCAGTTCGGATTGTAAAATTTCCGACATAAATTGTCCGGTTTGGCTTTCGGCGCCCTTGGTACAGATAATAATTGGTTGGCCATTATATGTGTCGTGTGCCCGGCGCAATGTTTCGCGAAAAAACGCACCCGGTGTCACAATCAGCCATGTATCCATGTCGTGCAAATCCGACATTTGACCGGTCATTTTTATATTTTGTGGAATTTCTATGTCGTCAAAATGTTTGCATTCTCCATCATAAGACCACAAAGTTACATCCGCACCACCGCGTGCAGAAATTATCGCCAGTGCCGTTCCCCATGCACCCGCACCAATTACACCTACCTTCATTTCAGATTCCTTATTTTTCTTTCAATATATGGGACAACCGTTAATCCATCATCAGATAAATCAATCGCACGATTGTATGCTTCTATGGCCTTGTCAACATCGCCCTTGGCTGCATACATGTCCCCCAGGTTAACAAATAACGAAGAACATGTTTCTGATATTTCGCCAACACGTTCCAGTAATTCCAGCGCCGCGTCCACACCTTCGCGTGCCGCCACCACAACCCCCAGCGTATCCCATGCCAGGACATCTGTTGGGTTTTGCCGAACCAGCCCCATCGCATAATCATACGCGTTTTCCAGTTCGCGATTTCGCGCAGCCCAAATCTTGGCCTGTAACGAAATGATTTCACTATCAACCATTTGTATTTCTGATGCCTGTCTAATATCGTCTTGTGCGGCCTTGTAATCGCCAAAGGCAAAGTATATTTGTGCCCTGCTCTTAATAAAAAAAGCCCGGGCCTCATCTCCCAAATTTTTATCGCGCAAAGCACGATTGACCGCACGCAATGCGGTGCGTTTATTTCCATTTTGGATATTGTACGCAATCATTTTATTTACAGCCGGCACAAACAGCGGATGCTCTTCTATCAAATCCCCCAGTGCATCAATATCTTGGTTCTTTTCAATCATGCGCAAACGTGCAAAGGGATAAAATGGACTGTCTTGCTTTATTTTTTCAAAATGTTTTTGATAGTTTCCGACATTGGTATAAAAATACTGGCCCAAATAGTAATCGATTGTATTATTATTGTATGCAAAATCTGGCGCAATAATTTGTGCAAAACGTAACAACAGCATTGCCAAATCTGAATACATCATGATCTGTGTGTGCGACACGTTTTGAACCAAACTGAACGCCAGTTGATTTTCATATCCTTCGTATATTGACCAATCCGGAATATTTTTATAATTCGCCATAAACATCCCGCCGGGAAGCGACGAGAATTCGGCACGCAAAGCATCCGCACGATCCTGCATATCATGATGTGTATAGAACGACATAACATACATATAATCGTTCAGGTTCATAAATTCTGTTTCAACCTTGGCAAAGTGGTCGGCGGCGGTATCTATATCGCCCAGTTGTGCATAAATTTGACCACGCACAAACGATTTCCAAGATTGGTTTGTTGGCAGTTTGTCGATAAACTTAAACGTGTTCGTACGCCAATCATTTGCGATTGCGGACCAAATACGCAAGGGGGCGGCCAACGCAGATTCATCTGTCTTGTGACGATTGTGAAAATCCTTCCATTTATTATTTTTTATCAGGTGCGCGTCATAAATTAAACGCGCAGGCATACTCTTTTCGTTTTTCAACAGATGTGCATCAAATGGCATCCGTCCCGATAAAAAGTCCGCCAAATAAACGGTGTTCTGGACGGCCGGATATTGTACATCCCCCAGGTTCTGTGTAAATTTTTTTGCAGAATCAAAATCGTTAACATACACAGCGTGCTGGGCCGCCAAAAAAGACGCATATTTTGTTTCTGGAAAACTGTACGTGTCCTGATTGGATTGTGATTTTGTGTAATTCCATATTGCGCCACCTGTAATAACAACGACGGCCAATAAACTAACTGTAATAAAAATGCTTTCTATTTTCTTCATGGCTATGCTAGAATAGCGCTTATGAAGAATAATGTCAAATTTGATAAATACGAAGAAATGTTACGCGAATGGTCTGTGCGTATGAATTTGGTCGCCCCCAGTACGCTGAACGATATTAAAACACGTCACATTGCTGATTCGGCGCAGTTGGCGGATGTTTTGCCGACCGGTGTGTCAATCGTTGATTTGGGCAGTGGCGCCGGTTTTCCGGGAATTGTTTTGGCAATTTTGGGTTGGCGTGTAACGTGTGTTGAATCAATCGGGAAAAAGGTTGCTTTTTTAACGGCTGTCAAAGAAGCGCTTGGGCTGGATAATTTGACCATATATCACGGTCGTGTTGAAAATTTTGTCCGGGATTTGCCGGCAAAAAACGATAATATTGTATTTACTGCGCGTGCATTTGCGTCATTAGAGAAAATAATGGATTATGTTGCACGTACGAAATGCCGGCTTTTTCTATTAAAAGGCCGGGAAATAGAATCTGAAATTAATGTTGCAAAACGGCGTTATCGTTTTTCTTATGATTTAACGCCATCGTGCACCGGGGATGGTTTTATAATTTCTGTGCGTTTTGACCGGTAATTTCATGTGAAACAGGTTTTAACATGATGATTTTAGCGCGTTTTGTATCTTTTTAACAAGATGCTGTTTTGGCCGGTTGTTTTGTATATAATGCTGTCGATTTTTTGCATCATTTCTTGCTTCTGCTTTTTTGTGGCCAATTCCCACAGATTTATTGTGCCATATTTTGTTTCGAAATCCCACAGTGGTGCCCACATGTTTACTTGTGGTATGAACATTGCTTTGTTGATTTTTGCGCATTCTAGGTTGGGTTTATATGTGTTTTTTTGATTATAAAAGTATGCTTTGCGCAACCCATGTATATATGTTCCGTCGGCGGTTTGATTGACGTAACGCTGTGTGGCGTGTTTCATGATTATGTCCGCAACCTGTTGTGTATAAAAGTAGGGTGATATATTATTTGGTTTGCATTGGTCGTTTATTTCGGTCAATGCGTTTTTTATAAATTTTCTGCCCGGTTTTTCTGTTTGTGTTTCATGGTGTTGCGCCTCGATTGCTTCGACGATTTCGCCGGCTGGTGCCATCACTTCATTAAGTGCCGCAACGCGTGCACGTGTCATGGGTGGCAGGTGTTCGGTATGTTTTGTTAGAGCGGCTTTGCGTGCATGTTCATATTCGTGTCGCAGAACGTATCGTTTTGATGTGTTGTTAAGGTGGCATATTCTTTCAAGTTGTTCGTTCGGTGTTTTTGGAATAAAATAATATGTAATAATTGTGTTTGTGGCGGGAATGAATCGTCCGGCGGCGCACTTGGTTATTTTTGTTTCTGGTGTTACGTACACTGTGTCGGTAATGTATTTCAGGGGGCGTAATTGTGTTTTACCGGTGTTTGCCGGTTTTTTTGAATTATTTTCTTGTGTTGTTTGTGCGGCGATAATCGAAGTTACGCCCAGGATAAAAGATACAGAAAGATGTGCCAAATATCGAAAATTCATACTTTTATATATAGCACAAAATAACCGTTTGTCAATATTGGTTTTGTGTTTCATGTGAAATTGCGGGTAATATATTGATTTTTAATTGTTTTTTGTGTTGGTTGATATATTGTCTTGACCGAATCGGCTGCTTTTTATAAGGTAAACTACATAATTATATGGAAAGGGAATATGGCTTATATCATAGCATTTGCAAATCAAAAGGGTGGTGTTGGAAAAACAACAACCGCCATTAATATCGGCGCATCGTTGGCAACGATTGGTCAGCGTGTTTTGTTAATAGACCTGGATCAACAGGGTAATGCCGGCACGGGTTTGGGCTTTGAACGCGGTGCACATGAACAAAACGTGTATGACGTTATAATGGGGGTATCGCCCATTGCAAATAATATTTTAAGTACGGCCGTGCCCGGCTTGCATCTTTTACCGTCCAGCCAGGCTCTTGCCGGTGCGGATATTGATTTATTGGATGTTGAAAATCGCGAATATAAATTGCGTGACGCCTTGGTGCCGATAATGGATTATTACGATTTTATTTTGTTGGATTGTCCGCCGGCTTTGGGTTTTTTAACCATCAACGCATTAACGGCATCTGATTCTGTCATAATACCGTTACAGTGCGAATTTTTTGCCCTAGAAGGGGTGCAGCAATTAATGGATACTATAACAATAGTGCGTGAAAACTGGAATCCTGGATTGGAAATTCTGGGGGTTTTGTTGACGATGTATGACAAACGTTATGGTCTGACACGTGCGGTTGATGATGATGTTCGAAAAACGTTTGGTGATACGGTTTTCAAAACGGTTGTGCCGCGCAATGTTCGCGTATCCGAAGCGCCCAGCCACGGCAAGCCGGCGCTGTTTTATGACTTTAATTCAACCGGCGCCCAGGCATATTTGCGTGTCGCGACCGAGGTGGTAGAAAGAACCATAGGGGGCACAGATGGCAAATAAATTTGGATTGGGGCGTGGTTTGGCGGATTTGCAAAATGCGCGTGGCGCGATACCGAATATTTCTTTGTTAACACCGACCGACAGGGTTGTTGTAAAGCAGGTCCCGTTGTCGCAAATTGCTGCAAATCCCGATCAGCCACGTAAAACTTTTACCGAAGGTGAATTGGCCGACCTGGCTGCATCTATTCGTGAAAAGGGCGTGTTACAGCCTATTTTGTTGCGTGCTGTTACCGGTCGTCCATATATGTATGAAATAGTTGCGGGTGAACGTCGTTTTCGTGCATCCAAAATGGCGGGCAAAACCGAAATACCCGCGTTGGTAAAAACATTAACGGATGAAAACGCGCGCGAAATTGCATTAATAGAAAATGTTCAGCGTGAAAATCTTAACCCTATGGAAGAGGCTGCTGCCTATAAAAACCTGATGGAGTGTTGTGATTATGAATTGGCGGATGTTGCGCGCCTGATTGGCAAATCAGACAGTTATATTCGTAACATGTTGCGATTAACTTCGTTGCCCGAATCTGTGCAACATTTGGTAGAGCAGGGCGAATTATCCGCATCCCATGCGCGTACGATTGCGGTTGCCGAAAATCCCGAAGATTTGGCGCATAAAATTATATCTCAAAAATTATCGGTATCGGATACGGACAGGTTGGTAAAATCCGCGCCCCGCGCCAAAACATGCCGTAATCATAAAAACAAGAACATTGATGATGCGCAAATTCGTGATATGGAAAACAAAATAAAGGGCGCCCTGGGGGTGGGGGTAAAAATAACCGAGCGTCGCGGTGGCGCGGGACAGGTAACATTATCGTTTGTTTCCCGTCCCCAGTTATTCGAATTGGTTGAAAGACTGACCAAATAAAAATGTTCAAAAAAGCCGGCAAATGCCGGCGATTTTTATTAAAATTAAAATCAAATAAATTTGTTAAAAAATACCGGCATTTGCCGGCTTTTTTATCGTTTTTTTGATTTAAACAGATTTAAAACGGTGTTCATATCTTTTTTTATACTTTGCGCGACCCGGCGATTTGTTTCGTTAAAAACCCAGCGTTCTTCTTCGATGGCGGTTTGTTTTTCCAAATCGCGTTTTATATTATTCAAAGGTCGTGGCGTGCCATCTTTGTTGCGCCATGGCACGGTTATCTTCTTGCCCGAATTTTCGCCCAGTGTAACATTGCCAAAGGAATCAAATGCCATCAGAACCTGCGGCGGATTCCCCGGGGCCAGGAAACTAAACTGTGGCGTTGGTGTATGGTATGCGTTTTCAATATTTTTTGCGCGCCCACCATCAAACAATGTACCGATTGAAAATCTTAAAATAATATTCCCGTTTACGGACCACATATTGTTTTGTGGGGCAGGGGACATATCATTGTTTGTGCCACCAAAAACGCTAATTGGGTGTACGTCGTTGTTTTGTTTACGCAATTTGCCCAGCATTTCATCAATCATATCCACATCTTGCCCAAAAGATGAAATATTGATGACACAGGTGCTGTTTTTTTGTCTGCGTGACATTTCGGTAATGAATTCAATATTTTTCTGCATTGCGTGCGGATGGAATCTGTCCAGTGACAATGATACCTGCATTGGAATTAATCTAAAACTGCTGATGCTGTGTGCGCTTAATACATCGACCATGTCATCAAAAATCATATCGCGCATGGGGGTAAGTGTCCAGCCCGCATTTGTTTTTATATCAACGCTGCAACCATTATTCAGTGCTAAATTCAGCAAATTTTTCACATAATTTGGTTCGTTATGGTATTTGTAGGCGCTCATAATTTCGCCGCCTGTAAATACTAAATCCTTGCTAAATTTTGGATCATTTATGGCTTGCTTGATATAATTTTCTATTATTGCCGACGGAATATAGTTTTTAGGCATATTTGCGCCGGCCGATTCACAACAGTGTGGGCAATTATTCCAACAGTAATGCGTGGTTTTAAAAATCATTACATACGGCAGTTTTCGTATTGCCTGTGCCGCGGATGAATTACGACATAACATCGAATGAAAAAAATCATGTATCCTTAACATGAAATATAATATAGCACAAAATATTACTTTGTCAACAGGTTGGGCAAATAGTCGATAAAAAAACCGCCCGATTGGGCGGCTTTTGAAACTTTCAACAATTATTTAACTGTTGTTGTGGCGTTACGGTTCCATTTCCAAACTTCTTCACCGGAACCTTTAACCAATGGGCGTTCTTTACCATAAGAGATAGTAGAGATACGTTTTGCATCAATACCATCGTTTACGATAACGTTTTTCGCCGCATTTGCACGACGTGCGCCCAGGGCTAAGTTGTATTCTGTTGAACCACGTTCGTCACAGTTACCTGCGATTTGGATTTTCACATCTTCGTGGTTTTTCATATACAAAGCCTGACCCAACAGGTTGTTTTTTGCATCTTCGCTGATTTCAGAAGAATTGAAACCAAAGAATACGCGCTGATCGTTCAAATCTGCCGGTTCTACAATTTTAGAAGAGCCGCCACACGCTGCCAACAGGCCAGCTACGCCCGCCAACAAAGCAAAGTTTTTAATTTTCATGAAAATACTCCCTTGTGTTTCTGTTGCTCATGTTCTATTTTACTATAAAACGTTTGAATTATCAAGGAAAAACAAAAATGTCTGATTATAACCTGCGTGATCTTGAATTGGCGGGGATACATTGGGAATTGGCGGATATGCCAATTTCAATGCCAAAGCCCGAATCAAAACAGGATATTATTACGCCCACGCGTCCAACCGCGGCGACCGTTATGGCCGAAATAGGGCGTGTTGCAACATCTGTGGTTCCGCCAATCGCGCCCGCCCAAACGGTATCGGTTGATACGGTTCGTGCCATGGCATCGCGCCCCAATGATATGGCGACATTAAACCGCATGATTGATGAATTTAATCATCCACTGCGTGCCACCGCAACAAATACCGTGTTGCCACACGTGGGGCAGGGCGGTTTGGTGATTCTGACCGACATACCCGGCACAGAAGACGATGCAACGGGGCATATATTGTCCGGTGCAACGGGTGAATTGATGGATAAAATGTTGGCGGCCATTGGATTGGGACGCCAAAACGTATCGATTATTCCCATGGTGTTTTGGCGTACACCGGGTGGGCGCACGCCTTCGCGTGATGAATTGGATTTATCGCGTCCTTTTGTGGACAGGGCGCTGGAACTGTTAAAACCGCGCGTAATTTTGACGCTTGGTACCCTGCCTGCGACCGAGGTTGCCGACATAAACCTGGTAAAATCACATGGCGTACCCGTGACCATGGATAACGGTGCCGTTTTAGTGCCGATATTTCATCCAAATTTCCTGATATTAAAGCCCGCTGCCAAACGCGATGTGTGGACGGCGTTGCAAAATGTTCAAAATATCTTGAAAAGTGCCGAATAATAGTTAATAATTTGCGTATATTGTAATAAAGGAGCCTACAATTAAACCTATGATTAACCGTGATAATCGTCGTGACGCCGGTCCACGCATGAATAACAAAATATTTGCCAAGTCTGTCCAGGTAATCAGTGCAGACGGCCAAAATTTGGGCGTTATGCCCACGCCCCAGGCGTTGCAAATGGCAATGGATATGGGGTTGGATTTGGTTGAAATGAACGCCAATGCGCCCGTTCCAATTACGAAAATAATGGATTATGGGAAATTCAAATACGAACAGAAAAAGCGCGCATCCGAAGCACGCAAGAATCAAAAAACAACTGAATTAAAAGAAGTTTGGATTAAGCCTTTCATAGAAGAAAACGATTTGAACATCAAATTGAAAAAGGTTTTTGAATTCCTGGCCGAAGGAAACAAGGTAAAAATTTCCGTAATGACCAAGGGGTCTAAAAAGGTTTTGGCGCGTGGCAAAGACGCAGTGCCAGAATTGTTTGCCCGTGTAATTGAAATTGTTGGTGAACGTGGTTCCCTGGAATCTAAGTCCAAACCGGACGAAAGAACCAAGTCAATTATTATTGCGCCTGCGAAATAATTAATCCCCCATTTGGGGGATTTTTTTTATTCTTCTCCAAAGTCCATATCGCGCAACTTTTCTGCGCGTGGTGCAATCTTAGATATAGATGTTTGTAATTGGTCTATGTCTGTTTGTGCCTGGGCAAAGTGTCGTGAAACATTTACCGCACGATCGTTTAATCGTCCCAAATCGGTCAACAACATATCCAATTCCTTTTTTATTTTTGCCGCCACGCGTTTGATTTTTATATCCGACAAAACCGCCCGGATTGTATTCAACGTCGCCCACAAAGTTGACGGGGACACGATAAAGACACGCCTGCGTGCGGCATATTCAATCGTCGCCGGAAATTCACGATGCAGAACCTCGAAGATTGATTCTGATGCGATAAACATCATCGCGGATTCCGCAGTTTGACCGGGGATAATGTATTTTTCACCGATTGCATCAATATGTTTACGCACGTCCAGTTCAAATTGTTTTTTTGCCATACCATCGTTTGCATCTGTTACCATGCGGTTATAACTTTCCAATGGGAATTTGCTGTCTATTATCATATCACCCGGCGGATATGGCAGACGTATTATACAATCCGGTCGTACCCCTGTGTCCAATACGGATTGAAAAGCATATGTTTCCGGCGGCATAATATCACGCACCAAATCTTCCAGTTGCCTTTCGCCAAAGGTTCCGCGTGCCTGTTTATTTCCCATCAGGATGTTTTTAAAATTCGCAATGTCACCACTAATATTTTTTAATTCAATGGCATTTTGGCTAAGTGCGCCCAATCTTTCCGCCAATCTTTCGCGCAGACGTGCATTATCTTCACGCAATGCCGATATATCAACCGTTGGGCGTCGCATTAAAATTGCCAATAATAATAAAATGATAATAAACAATAACACAAAAATATAAGTTGTCATTTCGCTTTCCTTTGCTATTATTTATTATAAAGGGAATAAAATATGTTGCAAATGAAACTTTGTGGCGATGTGGTTTTGCGTACGCCGTGCGCCCCCATCGACGATATTTCGCCGGAATTGTTATCGACCATGGACGAAATGGTTGAAATGATGCGTGCACAAAATGGCGTTGGTCTGGCCGCGCCCCAGGTGGGAATTTTGGGACGGTTTTTGGTTATGATGGACCCTGATTCCGAAACAGTTTATCGCATGATAAATCCGCGCATTGTATCATATGGCACGGACAAGGCTATTATGGAAGAAGGTTGCCTGTCTGTTTTGGGGCATGACGGTTTGCCGGTTTATGCAAATGTTACGCGCCCATCTTCGGTTGTTGTCGAATGGACCGACGAACGCGGTGAAAACAAAATGGCCGAAATGCGCGGTCTGCCGGCCCGCATTGTGCAACACGAAACGGATCATCTGGATGGTAAATTATTTGTGGACTATCTGTCACCACTGCGTCGCGAAATGTTAATGCGCAAAGTAAAAAGATTAAAGATATGAAATTAGTATTGATGGGAACGAACGCCTTTGTTGTTCCAATTTTTGATGCAATAAAAAACGCCGGTCATGAAATTGTGGCGGTCTTTACACGTGCGCCAAAACCCACCGGTCGCAAACGCATACTGACGCCTTCACCGGTCCATATCTGGGCAAATGAAAACGGATTAACGGTTCATACAAACATTAATGAATATAATTATACGCCTGATATGGTTGTTGTGATTTCGTATGGTGTGATATTACGTGATAATGTTTTAAATTCTGCGCCGGTTATAAATATTCACCCCAGTTTGTTACCCAAATACCGTGGCCCGTCGCCAATTCGCACGGCAATTTATAATGGCGACAAAACATCTGCGGTGTGTTTAATGGACGTAACGCCCGAACTGGATGCGGGGGACGTGCACATATGTCGCGAATTTGAAATTGATATCAATGACACAAATGAATCCGTCGAAGAACGTGTGTCGCAAATTGGTGCAGATATGCTGATTGAATATTTGCAAAAACCATCTGCATATCCCGGCACCCCGCAAAGTGGCACCCCAACATTTACACATAAGTGGACGGGTGACGATGAAATAATCGATTGGTCGCGTACACCACGTGAAATTCATAATCAGATTCGTGCGCTGGGGTGTGGTCGTACCCAAATAAATGGCATTGATGTCAAGATTTTAAAGACGCGCCTGAACAACGATAATTTGGAAATATTGGAAATTCAGCCCGCCGGGAAAAAGCCAATGGATTGGAAAAGTTTTACCAACGGTCTGCGTGGCGCAGAAATCAAATATGGGAATTAAAAAAATACACAAATGACACGATATAAACTAACACTTGAATACGATGGCACCGACCTGATTGGCTGGCAGGAAAATCGCCAGGGACCATCTGTTCAGTCTATTATGCGCGATGCGATTGAAGGGTTCTGTGGCACGCGCGCGGATGTTGTTGCGGCCGGTCGTACCGATGCGGGGGTGCACGCCACCGCAATGACTGCGCATGCGGACATTCCCGGCGAACACGATGCCGAAACCGTTATGCGCGCGCTGAATTTTTATTTGGTGGGCAAACCCGTCGCGGTATTGGATTGTGCGGTTGCGTCCGACGAATTTCATGCGCGATTTGATTGTGTGGCCCGTCACTATAAATATGTGGTATTAAATCGTGGTCCATCACCCGTATTGGCGAAAAATCGTGTCTATTGGGTGCCACGAAAATTGGATGTTAATGCAATGCGCACGGCCGCCGAAAAGTTAATTGGCAATCACGATTTTACCAGTTTTCGCGCATCCGAGTGTCAGGCAAAATCACCCATTAAAACATTGGATAAAATCACAATCACACAAAATGGCGATGAAATAATATTTGAATTTTCTGCGCGTTCATTTTTGCATCATATGGTGCGAAATATTGTGGGCACATTGATTGAAATCGGATTGGGCAAACCATACGATATTGATGAAATTTTGTCGGCAAAAAATCGCAGCGCGGCGGGCCCAACGGCGCCTGCATCGGGCCTGTACTTTATCCGCGCAGATTATTAATTACGCAATCAATCGTTTAACCAATCTTGGTCGGGACATAAATCTCTTCGTGTCAGATATTGCTTTAATTCTTGTATTGTACCATTTGTTCCCTTGCCTCCATCATAATGTACAACCTGACCATTGTTAAATAATTTACAACAAAAGTACCATGTTGTTGGTTTTTTTGAATCTGCCTCTATCGCAATAAGGCATTTTCTTGAATGTAAATCACAGTCAAAATATCTGTTTTTTTCGCCCCCGATAGACCGAAATATTTGATGATTAAAACAGCGATTGTACAGTTCTTCTTGTAATTCTTTCTCGGTTATTTTGCGTTTGAAATGCCCATCTTGACCAAGCTTTTGCCAGACTTTATCTTTGCATATTATTGTTTCGGTTGAAACATCATAGTCAGTGGCGCCATATCGATTTGTATGTTCGATTGTATGGAGCCTACCTTCGGATTCACAAGCTTCACCAACAACGGGACTGCAAACAGTATGTTCTGGATTTTGTTCACATTCTTTTAGATGCTTGTCTTGTTCTTTAATCAGTTGAACTGCTAAATCTGCGCATCCTGCATAAATATCGTCATCTTTCATTCCTGTGTTGCACTGAAATAAG
Source organism: Candidatus Enterousia sp. (assembly GCA_045593685.1). GTDB lineage: Bacteria > Pseudomonadota > Alphaproteobacteria > Rs-D84 > Rs-D84 > Enterousia. Next base: position 96,543 of record JAZNXD010000018.1, read on the forward strand.
GCATACATACAATTCAGGCCGAATTCGTATGCAGAATATCCCGCAGATGGTTTCCATATGTTATTCCTAAAATCATCAAAACAATCCATTGCTTTTTTTGGTAATATCTTGCTTTGCAGGGTTTGGGCAACGGCACGTGGGTACCAATAAACAAAGTCTTCCATATCTATTGCGTAACAATTAAAGGCAAACAAACACGTACAAACAAATAAAAAAAATCTCATTATCTCCCCCCCATATAAAAACAGACCGCCACAGGATATCTGGCGGTCGGGGAGTTGGTAATCAGTATATCATTGATTCTGTCGTTTTCGGGTTGCCCCTATTGTATGACGAACAGCCCCCCGACTTATACAGTCAGGGATAAATAACGATACAAAACCACAGGAAGCATATCGTATTATTACATGTTCTTTGATTCTGTACCGGATATACTGGGCTACCACAGCCCCGAACCCATATCCCTATGGATTCAAGACAAATTTTATCATAAATACGTAAAAAAACAAATTATATTATCCTTCTTAATTCCATCGCCGATTGCGTACGGTATACTTAACGTCGCCATTTGGATAAATCACAAATCCACCACGCAGCAATTTATGCGCGCACATATTTGAATCTATGTCATAGTATGAAACGATATACCTGATACTGTCGTCACGACAAAGTGTATCGATATTTTTCATCAGTGGCACAAACTTTTGAACATATACAATATTCCCATATCTATAAACCCCGTTTTCATGTTTGCGCCGGCGATTTGGTGTGCGTTGCGCTTCGCCATTAATTTGTTTCCACGTATCAAATGCAAAATAGTGATTGGATGCGCGTGACTTGTTAAATTCCAGTTTTCCATCGTCACGCACAAATGCCACCAATTCATTATCATATGTTGCATAGAATATTGGTCGTGGCGTTGTGTATATAATAACTGTGCCGATGCAGGAAAACACGCCAAATAAAATATAATTTACCCGAATTTTTATATTCTTGATTAATATCAATGATATCAGCCCCATTATTAAAAACATAATCGCCATGTTTGAAACATGTGGGACGTTAATCATGGCGCCGGGCATATTGGAAATGTGTTCTGCGATACAAAACAAATAATCATATATGTCGTGCGCCAACGCAACCGGGCCCGACATGCCAAACATTGCCCCGATAAAGACCAACGGCATAATAACAAAAGAAAACACCGGCAACAAAATCAGATTCCCGACCAAACCATATATTGGAATTGCACCAAAATGCATTGCAACCAATGCGGCCGTAAATATCATCGCGACCAGTGATGTTAAGACACACGCATATATAATTTTTAAAAGTTTATTTTGTGGCATCTTGGGTTTAACAACATCATACAGCCATACCATCCCAAACACCGCCGCAAAGGATAACTGAAAACCGGCCTGCATGACATAGTGTGGATTCATCATAAATACGACACAAAACACAATCGCAACATTGCGCAGTGAAATTGCGCTGCGCCCAAAAATAAAGGCCAAAAATATTAATATGGTCATTAAAAATGCACGAATTGTTGCAACATCTGTCCCGGACAAGAATAAATAACCCATCAACCCGCACGCGGCGCAACACATTGCCGGAATTTTTGCCGGTATGCGCCGTGTCATATACGGGACCGAACGAAATAAAAAATAGAATATTAAAAATATCCATCCGCCAACCAATGTCATATGAAATCCACTGATTGACCACACGTGTCCTATGCCGGTTGCGTTCCATATTTGCGCATCTGATTTTGGTATCGCGCCCTTGTACCCCAACACCAACGTGTCAACCAAAAAAGAATCGGCCCTGTGGTGCATTGCATCGCGCAGGCTTTTTATGTTTGATTTGTTTGCGGGTGTAATAACAAGAATTTCATCCGCATATCCCGTCGCGGTCAATTTATTAAAGTACGCCCACCTGGCATAGTCAAATGTTTCCGGCGCATATGCCGATGCCGGACGAAACAACCCTATTTTTGCGCGTACCGTATCACCGGGCGCAGGCAGCGACACAGCATCCATGATTGACACACGAACATTTGCCACACCGTTCCCCGCATTAATATCCGTGGCATTAACAGCCATCATAATTCGTGATTTTTCATCATTATATTCAATCGATTTTACCACACCTGTGATTTCAACATCGTGAATATTACGATTTAACCGTGGCGTATCAATAATATTGGTAAATACACCCGCATAGCAAAAACCAAACGCCAATAAAAATATTGCGCGCAATAACACAGGCGTCCGTTTGATAAATACGGCGCCACCACATATAAACATAAATGTCGCACACATAAAGGGGGGTGGTTCGTGATTGGATGTGAAATACAATGCGGCCCCACCCGCCAACAAAAACGGCACATACAGGAATAAATTCTGATACTGATTATCCAACCAATCGCGCATATGAAAAGTATAGGAATTTATACGCGCGTATCGCAATTATTTTTTGCTTAGTTTTCGTGGCTTTTTTGTTACTGGTGCATTGCCCAAGATTTGCATCTGCATTTTCATTATAATATTTTCCTTCTCGCGGATTTGTTTTAACAGTTCTTCGTTTTCCAGTTTGATTTTATTTAATTCTGTTTTGCTAATAATCACCTGGCTTGCCATTTGTCGGCCACGCTTGTGGTTCAGAAAAAAAGCAAACAGCGCCCCCAAAATTGCGCCAATGGACGCACTAAGAACATCAAAAAGTGTTTCCATGATAACCATAGAAACACTTTAACATTTTTCAGCCAATCAAATCATTGGGTTTATTTTCGCATGCCCGTTTTAGGATCAATCCAAACCTGTTCCAATGCGATTTCCATCATCGGCATGTCCGATTTGCTGTCCGAATATGCACGAACAACATTTGGAATAATTTTATTTTCACGTGCCCACTCGTCCATTTTATATACCTTGTTTTGCCCCCAGCACAAAAATTCATACTTCCATGGCTTTTTCTTGTCCATTTTGGAACAAAAGACCGCATCAAAATTCATATCGCGCACCAACTGTGGCAACAGGTAATCCGGACTGGCCGAAATCATTAATACTTTGCGTCCTGCGTCCTTTTCGGCCTGGACACGTTCTTTGGCCCAACCAAATCTTTCGCGTTTGTGTTGTTTGATAAATCCCGGTGCAAATTTTTTGACCATATTTGGTGTCATAAAACGACGAATATTTTCACGCCACCAAACACCACCCGGATTTATCCATTTGCAAACACCACACACCATCATCCACGGCAGGAACAGCCACGGTCGCACACTGCGACGCAGACAATATTTTGCAAATTCCACATTGGAATCATGCGCGGACAAAGTCCCATCAAAATCAAATAATACAACTTCTGTTTTTTTCAGCATTTAAAATACCCCTGATTATTTTCTGTTTTTTCTAAATTCGTCCAAGGACACCACACGTCCCGGGTCCGGCACGGTATCGGGTTTTTCATCCAGTGGCAATTCCATATCATTATCTGCGGCGGCCGTTTGTGGTTTGGGTTGGAACGATAACATAAAGTCCACCGATGGGTCCTTGAATTCCACCAGTGCGGAAAACGGCACACGTATAAAGAACGGACGTCCATCAAAAGTTAACTGAACCCCAAATTCTTTATCAGATACATGCAGGTTATTATAAGAATATTGTAAAACAATCGTCATAACATCCGGATATCTGATTCGTAAAAAGTCCGGCAAAACAACACCCGCATCACGTGTGCGAAATGTTATAAAGAAATGCGTCCCATCCCCCAACCCGTTAAATTGTGCATGAATCAGTGCATCTTTTACCACCGATTTTAATGCGTTATCCAATAAAGTTTGATAATCAATACGTGCCATAATTTTCACTCCGCGCATACTATATTATTTATTTCCCCATTTTGGCAAGTAACAAATACCGCATCGGGCACATCTTTAAATATATCTGCATCCAATCCGGTTGCCCAAACCTGGGCATCGACGGCACCCAATTCCGCAAAAATTTGTGCACGTGCATTTGAATCCAGGTGTGCCACCGCTTCGTCCATTAAAATAATTACACGTCGCCCAGTTTTGGCGTGCACCAATTTTGCATGTGCCAAAATTAAATCTATTAATACGGTTTTTTGCTGGCCGGTACTGGTCAAATGTGCCGGCAACCCCAGTTCCTGGTTAAACACCGCAAAGTCCGATTTGTGCGCACCATCCAAAACCATTTTGTCCCCAATCAAAACGCGGTTGTTTTTCAGGTATTCTAAATATGCACGTTCTGCATCGCCGGCGCTGCTGCCCTGTATCAGCATCTTTTCAATCCAACCCGACACGGACACGGCGCACCGCCTAAGGAAATAATTCAATTCGCCCGCGTATTGAATTCGTGCCACGGCGATTGCCACGGCCACACCCGCAATTTGTTCATCCAACGCACCGACCCAGTGCACGTCCGCGCCCGACTTTAACGCAAACGCCCGTTCGCTAAGAAGTTTTGCCAATCGTGCCGTTCGGCCCGCGTGCGATGCATCAAAACTGGTGGCCAGTCTGTCAAAAAAGGCCCGTCGTTCTGATGCGCTGTCCACGAACAATCTGTCTTCGCGTGGTGTCAGCCAAACAATGCGCATATGTTTGGCCAAATCGGCCAATGGCGCATTATCCCCGTCTATTTTTGCACGGCGATTCGCGTCCCCATGGGCAAAGTTTACAGAAATTTGTGTCGCATCATCCAATTCGGCAAAGGTGCTGAACCCACCATTTCCATCAAATCGTGCGATGTCCCCCATGGCCGCGCCCCGCATTCCACGTTCCCCACCCAGCATTGACAGGGCCTCTAATATCGCGGTTTTACCCGCGCCATTTGGTCCGATAATAATCACATTATGTCGTCCAAATGTTTCGACACGACACATGGCATGATTTCTAAAATTGGTCAGACTTAAACTGTTTATCATGCGCAAATAATACACAATAAAAAAATCACCCGCAAGGGGTGTTTTTCTGATTTATTCTTTTAAAAAAAGTGGAGGCCTGGGTCGGAATCGAACCGGCATCCAAGGATTTGCAGTCCTCTGCATAACCACTCTGCCACCAGGCCTTAATCAGCGACCCAATCTTACGCAAAAAAAAATTGTATTTCAACAGAAAAATGTTTTATAATAGAAAAAGTTTTATGGGGGGAATGTTTTACACATGAAAAAGGTATATTATTTATTGTTGTGCATGGCGTCTTTATCGGCGCATGCCGCATCCGATGATTGCATGACACGCACAACCGTGCCGTCGGAAAAATTGAATTTGCCCCAGGTAATAGAATTGGGCCTGTGTCGTAATCCGCAAACAACATCTGCCTATTTGGCGTATGAATCCGCGCGTTTATCAAAAAATGCGGGATATGCGGATTATTTACCTTCTGTTAACGCATCGGCATCGGCGTCGATTCCGTATCGCAATGAACAGTGGGGTGATTGGACGTATGGCGCATCCATTTCTGCATCATATCTAATATTTGATTTTGGCAAACGGTTATCTGATTTGAATCAGTTATCTGCATCATGGCGTGCGGCGGGGTTTGAATATGATGAAACGGTACAAAATTATATCTATGGATTGATTGGTTCGTATTATGCGTTGTTAAACGCGGATGCGGACGTAGAATCTGCGCAAATGCTGCGTGACGTTGCAAAAAATGCACGTGACACAGCACAAAAAAAATTCAAGGCGGGTTCTGTTGCCAAGGCGGACGTATTAAAGGCCGACACCACATTGGCCGGACGTGACCTGGATTTGGAACGCGCAAAAAATAATCGCGAAATTGCCAAGGGGGCCCTGCTGAACAAATTATCATTTGCCGCAGACCAGGAAATTTCAATCGCGGACCTGCCGGCGGAAATTGGGACGCCCGGTGATACAAAATCCCTGGATGAATTATTTGACCAGGCAAAAAAAACGCGTCCCGACCTGTTGCGTGCTTCTGCAAACAAAGATGCCGCATGGCATCGCCGTAACAGCACATTTCTTAGCAACCTGCCATCAATTTCCGCATCTGGATCATTACAGTGGAACGATACGCCGTCGGAAACATTTGGTGCGGGCAACGATAAAATCAGTGGCAGTATCGGAATACGTGCATCCATGCCACTGTTTGCGGGATTTGCGAACATGTACAATCTGCGCAACGCCCAGGTAAACTATGAACGCGCCATCGAAAACGAACGCGCAACCGCGGACAATGCGTCCCTGGACGTTTATACCGCATATCACAATTATAAAACGGCACAGACTGTTTTAAAGCAAACCGAAACATTGTTAAAATCTGCCACGGAAAGCGAACGTGTCACCGCGGGTATGTATCGTGTTGGTCGTGCAACAATGCTGGATTGGCAAACGGCACAGTCTGAATTAATGACCGCCGAAAAGCAAAACAATGCCGCCCGCTATGATTTATTTACCAAACGCGCAGCGGTTGCATTGGCCGTTGGGGAAATCAAGGCAAAGTTAGAAGAGGGGGAATTACATGAAGAAAACAACTAAATCATCTGATACGCAATCACCAAAACAAAAACGCCCATCTTTGTTTGGTCGATTCTTTCGTTTTATTTGGCGCAAAAAGTGGTGGATATTATTAATTGGTGCAATTTTGGTTGCAATTAAGTTTATTGCCACTGACCCCGCGGGCAAGGCACCCGAATACATAACAATAAATATTACGCGTGGTGACCTGCGCCAGGTGGTCAGTGCCACCGGTGAAATCCAGCCTGTAAACACAGTCAACGTTGGTTCCCAGGTATCCGGAACAATCGATAATCTGTATGTGGATTTTAATTCCAAGGTAAAAAAAGGTGACGTATTACTAACGATTGAACCGTCTGTGTTACAGGCAACCGTTGACGAAGCGCGCGCATCCCTGGACAGCACTATATCCCAACGTAACTTTGCCAAAAGTGAATATGAACGCAATAAAATGCTGTACGAAGGCGACATGATTTCGCGCGCAGAAATGGAACAGTCCCTGACCCAATACGAACAGTCGGAACAGTCCGTAAAACGTGCCCAGTCCACATATGATCGTGCGGTAACAAATTTGGGTTACGCGACAATCATATCCCCGGTGGATGGGACCGTCATCTCGCGCAAGGTGGATGTTGGGCAAACGGTTGCGGCATCTTTTCAAACACCTGACCTGTTTGAAATCGCCGAAGATTTAACAAAAATGCAAATTGAAACCGCCGTATCCGAAGCGGACATTGGTGTCATCCAAGAAGGTCAGCCCGTAACCTTTTCCGTTGATGCATATCCAACCGAAACCTTTAATGGTGTGGTGCGTCAAATACGTCTGTCGCCGACAACAACATCAAACGTGGTTGTTTACACGGTTGTGATTGATGTTGATAATTCTGATTTACGCCTGATGCCGGGTATGACCGCATTTGTAACAATTATTATTTCCGAAAAACAAAATGTATGGAAGGCGGCAAATGCGGCGTTCCTGGTGCGCAGTTTTGCAAACTTTTTAGAACCGGCCGATATAAATGGCGCATCACCTGCTTCGCACCTGGCGCTGTTGCGCGATGAAGCGGTGATTTTGGTTCCCTATACCAAGGGATTGTCCACCGCAACCGAAACGGAAATAATGTCCGAAGAAATCGAAATGGGGGATAAAATTATTGTTGGACGCGTCGGCATGACATCCAGCAATCCTAAGACAAACATGAACCCAATGCGCGGTCCGGGTGGCCCACGTTAAAAATTAATCCCGCGAAAGCGGGATTTTTTTAAAACGTTAAACGTAATCCGGCGGATATAAAAGGTGTCTTGGACGTTGTGCCACCCGATATCCAACCATCCACATTTTCACTGTATTTATAACGAAACGAAGCAATCAACATATTGTCCCGAAAATCATCCACATCACTGTGCCAAACACCGGTGTCTGAAAACATATATGTCAAAGACAGACTGTAACGCAATAAATCATAACTGACCCCGGTCCCCAGCACAAATCCATCGGACACCGGACCAATCGGGTCTTGGTCATATATAATGCGTGCCGTCGTGCCCCAAACCCAACTGTTGTATTGCAGATTCATACCCATTGACATTTGCGCGCGCCAATCTGCGGTGACACCGGGGGTATAAACTTCGGGGTCGAAATCGTCGGGATTGTCCATAAAAGACACACCCAAAGAATACGCTGTTTTTATCTTGCCTGATGGCCTGCGAATTTTTAACCCCGCATCCATTGCCCAGTCGTAATCGTCCGCAAAACCGGCGGCCGAAAAACCATATTGTACGCCGGATTTTGGTGCGCTGGTTAAATTAATACGTGGCGCATTACGTCCCGACGTCAATGTTGTGTCCGGTATAACGGGACCGCCCGGAATAATTTTTTCATTATACAGGGGTCTGTCATTAATGCGCAGCCCCCCAACATCGGGTAACCCCACACCCAATTTTCGTGCAACCGAATCTGTGTATCCAACCTCGATACGGCCCATGTTTCGAATTTCCCACAACGCAAATGCTTCGCGCGAAAAGTTTCCCTTGTCCAGGGCCGCCTGGTCCATTGCATAGACTAGTCCGAATTTGTGCGCATCATTTATTTGGTACGTAATTTGTCCGCGTCCCCGCCAATCACCAATAAACAGGGTTGATTCAAAGTCAGGTTCGATTATCCCACCCGTTGCATATCCGGTCAACTTTGCGGAAAACTTTCCTGTGCTATATTCAATGGCGGACGCCACACCGGGCGCACAAAGCATAATTGCAATCAGTGCAACAGAACTTTTAAAATTAAACATATTACTTTTTGCCTTCGGTTTCGGTCAAAATTGCATCGCGCAATTTGCCGTATGCGCGTTCTTCAATTTGGCGTACACGTTCACGCGAAATACCATATTTTTGTGACAGTACCTCTAATGTCGCGGCCGGTTGTTGCAGACGTCGTGCCGTCAGGATTTCACGATCACGTTGTGACATTTTTTCCAAATGTTTTTTCAACAGATCGTATCCACGGCGTCTAAATTCAATTTGTTCCAATGTATCTTCGATTGTGTCACGTCCATCGGTCATGTTTGACAATATATCCGTCGTACCATCATCGGAATTAATCGGCGCGTTCAAAGATACGTCGCGTGCACCAATTCGCGTTGCCATACGCGCAACATCTTTTTCGGGCACTTCCAGGTAATCTGCAATTTGTTTTGTTTGTTCGTCGGATAAATTGTTGTCCATAATGCCCAATGCGCGTTTTGCCCGTGCCAGGTTAAAGAACACGCGCTTTTGATTCGCCGATGTCCCGATTCGAACAATGGACCAGTTATTTAAAATGGTTTCATATATTTCGGCCTTGATCCAAAACATTGCGTAGGTGGAAAAACGAAATCCTTTGTCTGGGTCAAATTTTTGCACCGCCTGCATCAGGCCCATATTACCACTGGCAATCAAATCGCCCACGGGGATTCCGTAATTTTTATAATCATACGCCACCGACACCACCAGGCGCAAATGGCTGGCCACCAACTTTTCTGCCGCAAATTGATTTTTGTCGCGCGCCCACTGTGTGGCATATTCGTATTCCTGTTCCGCCGTCAAAACAGGTATCTTTTGTACATTTTGAATATACTGGGCCAGTCCGTTTTCGTCGCTGACCCCGCGCGCAGCAACAATGCTGTTTGCTTTTGTGGCCGGTAAAGTGCTCTTGATTTCCTTCGTCATAACTTTTATAGTATACCATAAATTAATAATTATCAAGCCACAGGAGATTTTATAATGGCAACAATGTTGGAAAGAAACAAAAAGGTCAAAGCCCCCCAAAAAACGCGCCAGGAATATGCCGAAGACGCCCTTTATCGTGAAGTGTGGGAAGATGTTAATAACGAAAAGACTTTACAGTTTGTAAAAAAATATTCGCGTCACTTAATTGGTGGTGCATTGGCAATACTGATTGTTGCCACCGGTATCCAGATTGGACTGCGCACGCATCGCGCAAATAAAATAGCCGCCGCGACCGCCTATGAAATCGCCGTTGAAAATGTTGATGCAAATGCATTGGCGGGATTGGCGGATAACACTTCTGGGGCGACCGCTGATTTGGCTTTGTTCCAGGCATATCTGATTGACAAAGACGTTGCCAAGTTGGAAAAATTGGCCGACGATGGAAACACACGCGATTTTCGTGATTTGGCAAAATTGCATGTTGTCGGTATTCGCGGCGATGAAATGTCCGCATCGGATGTGGAAAAATACCTGTCGGATTTAAACACGACCAGTTCTCCATTTTATTACACCGCATCTTTGACAATCGCGCAAAAATATTTGGCCACGGGCGACACAGAAAACGCCAATAAATGGTTGGATAAAATCATTAACGACAAAAATGCGCCGGCCGTTATATCCGGCAACGCCGCGGCTTTGCGCTAGGCATGAATTTGTTGGCTTAGGGGGATTTAATGCAAAAAGCGATTGCGATTATATGTTGTCTGATTGGTTTATCTGCGTGTGATAAACATGATCCGATATTGCCGGGTGTTCGTACCGCGATATTTGATAATCCGCGGCTGGATGTGCAAAATAAAAACATATCGGATATTCCATCGACCACGGTTATGGTTGACAACTCCACATGCCCCTATACCCAGGATTCGTCCAATGTAATTTGGGATGGCACGCGTAAAATCTTTGCCGGGTTCCCAACAAATAACACGGTGAAAAATAACATGCACCCGGTGTGCGCCGGGAAATATTTGTATGCGGGCCTGACAACCGGCGAAGTTATTAAAATAAACCCCAAGAACCGCCAAATAATATGGATTGCGGACGTCTATCGCCCCAGTAATATGACCGGTGGCGCATCCATGGTTGATATTGTGGTCCCGCCATTTCCACATGGCGATTCGGTATATGCCGGCGGTTTGGGTGATGCATTTTGTCGGCTGAATTCAAATTCCGGTGCCCGGGTTTGGTGCCATGCGTTGTCTGTATCGACCCCGTTTATAATCGCGGGCAATTACGCTTTTGTTGTTGCGGATGATAATTATTTGTATGCCATACATCTGTCCGATGGGGCGATTTATTGGCGCACCGCCATATCTAAACGTGCCGCGCCGACATATTCAGACGGTGTGATTACGGTTGGTCACGACCGGGTGGATGTTTCATCCGGGAAAATAATTTTGTAAAAAAATACTGGACAAACAAAAAAATATGTTATATCATTCGTCCGCTTTGGGTGTTTAGCTCAGTTGATTAGAGCATCTCGTTTACACCGAGAGGGTCGGGGGTTTGAGTCCCTCAACACCCACCACTTATTTCCGCCAAATGGCGGATTTTTTAACGAAAAAATTGGAATAAAAATGAAAAAAGATATAAAAAAAGAACTTAGGGAAATTCTTGATTTGTGTTTGATTTGCGGGGTTGGCATGGCGGTTGCGTTCCATTTAAATTCTGTGTTTTCTTCATCAAATCAGGCGTCACAAATTGATACGTCGAAAAATGTTGTGTCATCTGATACCGTCCAAACGGTTATATCGAAACAAATACAAAAACAAAAAACACGTTAATTGGCCGTTCGATATGAACGGTTTTTTTTGTAATTTGAAAAAATATAGTTTAAAATATCCCTGGCAAACAAAAAACAAAGGGGAAAACATGAAAAAAGCAATATCTGTATTTGCATTAACTGCGATTGTTGCCGGTTGCACAACCGTGAACCCATATACGGGCCAAACCCAAACGGCAAAATCAACATGGGGAACGGCGATCGGGGCAACCGCCGGCGCATTGATTGGCAGCACACAAAGCAGCAAAGGCGCACTGATTGGGGCACTGGGTGGCGCGGCCGTTGGCGGTGGTGTTGGATATTATCTGGATGCCCAGGCGGCGGAACTGCGTGCGGAATTGGCGTCCACCGGTGTTCAGGTTGTCGAAGGTGATGACAGTATTCGTTTAATTATGCCGGGCAACATCACGTTCAAAACCGATTCTGCGGATATAAATTCATCGTTCTATCCCGTATTAAATTCGGTTGCCAAGGTTTTAAAGAAATACAGCAATTCAACCGTCATGGTTTCCGGCCATACCGACAGCACGGGCAGCGCAGATTACAATCTGAATCTGTCGCGCGAACGCGCAACATCTGTTGCTTCCTATCTTCAGGGCCAGGGCATAAAATCATCACGATTCGAAGTTTTGGGATTGGGGTCATCTAACCCGATTGCTTCCAACGATACGGCCGCGGGACGTTCACAGAACCGCCGCGTGGAAATCAAAATTATTCCGAATAAATAGGCAAAATAAAATCCCCCGTTTGGGGGATTTTTTTTATTGTTCAACCTTTTGCAAAACGGCGGTAAATGTGGATTCGGCCACCTTTTTACCACCAACCATGGCGATGCCATGAAATTTATGCAGTTTCATTTTTGTCATCAACAGTTCGACATGTAATTCCAGTTTATCACCCGGTCGCACCATGTGTGAAAACTTGATTTTTTCCATGGTGGTAAAGTACCCCAACATATCCTTGCGGTCTTCTTCGTTTAATCGCTTAAATGCAACATAGCACGCTGTTTGTGCCAATGCTTCGACCTGTAATACACCGGGCATAATCGGGTTGCCCGGAAAGTGACCCGCACACCAAAATTCATCATCACGTACATATTTGATGCCAACAGCACTGGTATCATTGTATTCACGGATTTCATCAATCAGGCGCATGTCACCGCGATGTGGTATTATTTGTTCAATTTCTTTTGCGTCAATCATTGTTCCCTTCCCTTTAATTTTTCATCTGTTTTTTTAACCATGCATAGTGACGCATAAATTCTGTTCCCGGTCCCGCGGGATATCCCATATGCGATTCACCATCTGGGATGTTACGGAAAACACCACTGTTGGCCCCAACGGATGCATCGTTCCCAATGTGTACACCGTTTGCCACGCCGACATGTCCGCCCAACAAAGCGCGGTCGCCAACCACAACGCCACCGGCCAAACCAACCCCACTGGCCAAAAAGCATTCGCTTCCAATAACAACGCCATGTGCAATCTGACACAGGTTATCTATTTTTGTTCCATCGCCAACACGTGTATCCGTCATGGCGCCACGGTCAATGCATGTGTTTGCCCCAACGGAAACGCGTTCGCCCAAAACGACACGCCCGACATGTGGAATAAATATGTTTTTGCCATTTTGACGGGTGTATCCAAATCCGTCTTTGCCAATAACGGCATTTGCGTTAATTACACTGTTTGCGCCAACGGTCGCGTTTTCGATATGGGCGCCACTGTGCACGATTGTGCCACGTCCCAACACCACACCACGTCCGATAAAGGCGCCCGGATAAATTTTTACATCAGGTTCGATTGTTGCGCCACGTTCGATTGTTGCGAATTGACCAACATACACGGTGCGCTTTTTACGAAAGAACACGCCACGATCGATATGGGCATTTTTACTGATTCCAAATCGTGGTTTTTCCCGATAAATTTCCCCCAATATTTTTACGATGTTTCCACGTGGGCTGTCCGTTATCAACAGTGTCGCCCCCTGGGGTGCATGTTTTGCCATTTCCGGTTGAACCAAAATAACGGTTGCGCGCGTGTTTTCCAACACAGATATCGGCAATATTTTAAACGCGTTGCTGTTTTGTTCCGTGGAATAGAACGCCAACTGTCCCCCGCGTGCATCTGCGATTGGTGCAACACCCCGCACGGGTGCATTTGCATCCCCACGTAATTCCAAACCAAATTTGGTTGCCAATGCGCCGGCTGTTGTTTTGTTTGCCGCCGGTCCGAACAAAGATCTTAGTATTCTTATCATAGCATGCCGATTATAGATAAAAAAAATTACGTCTGCCACAATTTTGTAAATTTTTATAATTTTACTTGCGTTTTTGCGAATCGCACTTATAATAAAGAACGTTCTTAAATAATTTTTTTAAGGGCGGGGTTCGGAAACAAACCCCGCTCTTTCAATAAGACATACAATAAACGCAAAGGAGTGTATAAATGTCTTTTGTTTCTATGCCACGTCAAGACTTGTTATTGGCTATCGATTCCCTGGCCCAGGAAAAGCAAATTGATCGTGAAATCGTTGTTGAATCATTAGAGGCTGCAATCGCCAAAATCGCAAAACACAAATATGGCGAAGAATTTAATATCACGGCCGAAATTGACCGCAGAAACGGTTCTATTCATGTTAAGCGTTTATTTGATGTTATTGAATCCCCCGAAGCGGCGGGCGAAGATTATGATCCAAACACAATGTTGACTGTTGCCCAGGCCAAGAAGTATGCTAAAAACCCGGTTGTTGGCGATGTCGTAGAAGATGCCTTGCCGGAACCTGAATTCGGCCGTATGGCGTTCCAAACCGCAAAACAGATGATGACAACGCGTGTTCGTGATGCGGAAAAGGGACGTCAATTTGAAGAATTCAAAGACACAATCGGCGATATTGTTAATGGTGTTGTAAAACGCATCGAATTTGGAAATGTTTTTGTTGACATTAATGGCAAGGCCGAAGGCTATATCAAGGGAACAGAATTAATCCCGGGCGAACGTTTAAGTGTCGGTGATCGTGTTCGTGCATTGATTATGGATGTAACGCGTTCAAATACGGGTCCACAAATCTTTTTGACCCGTACCCATCCAATGTTCATGGAAAAATTGTTCACCCAGGAAGTGCCGGAAATCTATGAAGGTATTATTAAAATTAAATCTGTTGCACGTGCACCTGGATCGCATGCAAAAATTGCGGTTGAAACCGCCGACCCATCCATTGATGCGGTTGGTATGACCGTTGGTATCAAGGGAACCCGTATTCAACCGGTAATCAACGAATGTCATGGTGAAAAAATTGACGTTATTTTATATTCCGAAGACCCTGCTGTATTCATTGTTAACGCAATGCAGCCGGCCAAGGTTGCCAAGATCATCGTTGACGAAGATACGCGCAGTGCGGCCGTGGTTGTAAACGAAGATCAACAGTCACTTGCAATCGGTCGTCGCGGACAGAACGTGCGCCTGGCGTCCCAGTTGACGGGGTGGAACATTGACGTTATGAACGAAACCGAAGAACAGGAACGTCGTGCCAAAGAATTCAAGGAAAAAACAGAATTGTTTATCGGCGGTTTGGACGTGGACGAAATGATTGCCCAGTTGTTGATTACCGAAGGTTTTCGCACAATCGAAGAAATTGCATTTGTTGATATTTCTGAATTGGAAGAAATCGAAGGCTTTAATCCTGAATTGGCGGCCGAATTACAAAAGCGCGCCAAAGATTACCTGGCCAAGATTGAACAAGATTACATCGAAGCCGGCCATAAAATTGGCATGCAAGATGACCTGTTAAATTTTGACTTTATCAAACGTCCAATCATCATGAAGTTGGGTCAGGCGGGTATTAAATCCCTGGTTGATTTGGCCGATTTGGCAACGGATGAATTGGTTGAAATTTTGGGCGAAGACACAATGAGCAATCGTTTGGCCGGTCGCGTGATTATGAAGGCACGTGAAATCGCCTATGACATTAAACAGGAAAACGAATAAACAAAAAACTGACGGAGTTGTTTAAATATGGCAACATTAACACTTGGAAAATCTGTAACAACCGATGCGGTTCGCAGCAAAAAGGGCGACGCGGTGTTCGTTGAACGCCGTCGTCGTGTTGTTGCCCCCGGCAGCAAAGAATTGCGTGATGAACCAACCACGCCCAGCGCACCAAAAAATGCGGCGGACGAAAAACTGCGTGCCGTATTGGCCGCGGCCAAGGCGCGTGAAGAAGAACGCAAAAAACGCGAAGCAGAAGAGGCGGCCGCCCGTGCCGCCCGTGATGCGGAAATAGAACGTGAAAAGCGTGCCGCCGAAATGGTTCGCGAACAGTTGGCGGCCCGTGAAAAGGCGACGGTCGTTGACAATAACGACGAAACAGAAGATGCGCCCGCGCCACAAAAACAAAAAAACACCCCCACGCCCAAGGTATTTACAAACAATGCGGTTGCGGGTGCAAACCGTGGAAAAAATCGTGGTGGCGACGAAGAAGATTCACGCCCGGGTAAATTTAACAATTCTAAAAAGGACTTTAAAAAGTCTGGAAAAATTCATTTGCATGACATTGTTATGGGCGATGGTGACGATGATGACGAAATCGGTTTGCGTGGTGCAAATCGCCGTCGCAGCGAAGCGTCACTAAAACGTTTCCGTGAAAAGGCACGCGCGGTATTTTCTGCCCCACAAAAGGTTGAACATGTTGTCAACCTGGGCGATACGATTACGGTCAAAGACCTGGCGGCGGCAATGGCGGAAAAGGTTGGTAACGTTATTAAAAAGTTAATGGAAATGGGTATGATGGTTTCCGTTAATCAATCCATTGATGCCGATACGGCCGAATTGATTGCCGGTGAATTTGGCGCAACGGTCAAGCGTGTTGTTGTCAAACCATATGCAGATATTTTGGAACGTGAACCAAATCCCGAAAATCTGACACCACGTGCACCGGTTGTAACCGTTGTTGGACACGTTGATCATGGAAAAACATCCCTGTTGGATGCTTTTCGCAATGCAAATGTTGCCGCGGGCGAAGCCGGCGGAATTACCCAGCATGTGTCATCCTATGAAGTAAAAACAAAATCCGGTCAAATGATAACATTTTTGGATACGCCGGGACACGAAACCTTTACGGCCATGCGTGCCCGTGGTGCCCAAATGGCAGATATCGTTGTATTGGTTGTTGCGGCAAACGATTCTATTATGCCACAAACAATCGAAGCGATTAATCACATCCGTGCGGCAAATGTTCCATTTATTGTTGCAATTAATAAAATTGACCTGCCCGAAGCAAACGCTTTGCGTGTTAAGACCGACCTGTTACAGCAAGAAGTCCAGGTAGAAGAAATGGGTGGCGATATCCAGTGCGTTGAAATTTCCGCAACCAAAAAAATCGGATTGGATAAACTGGAAGAGGCCATTTTATTACAGGCCGAAATGATGGAATTAAAGGCCGATGCCGACATGCCGGCCGTCGCATATGTGGTCGAAGCAAAACAGGAAAAAGGTTTGGGGGCGGTTGCAACCGTTCTGATGCGTCATGGGACATTAAAGATTGGCGACGTTTTTGTTGTTGGCGAAACATTTGGTCGTGTACGTGGTCTGATTAATTCCGCCGGTGAACGCGTTAAATCTGTTCGCCCGGGTCAGCCTGCGGTTGTGTTGGGATTGAACGAAGTTCCCGGTGCGGGCGATGATTTGCGTGTCATGCAGACCGAGGCCCAAACCCGTGAAGTCGCGGCATATCGCGTACAACAGGCCAAGGACAGGGCCAACGCAGTCAAGCGTTCTTCGCTGGAAGAATTGTTTGCCAAACGTGACGAGTCCAAAAAATTAATTCTGCCGATTATTTTACGTGCGGACGTCCAGGGTTCTGTCGAAGCGATTTCGGACATGGTCAAAGAAATCAACACGGACAAGGTTGGTGTTGAAATCTTGTCATCCGGTGTTGGTCAAATTACCGAAGGCGACATCCGCCTGGCGACGGCATCCGGTGCGGTTATCATTGCGTTTAATGTTCGTGCAGATTCTGTCGTTCGTGACATGGCACGCAGTAATGGTGTTGATATTCGCTATCACAGTGTTGTTTATCGTATCACGGACGAAATCAAAGAAATCCTGTCTGGTAAATTGGCGCCTGAAAAGCGTGAAACATTTATTGGCTATGCCGACGTTATTGCATTGTTTACCGTGGGCAAGGGTATACGTGTTGCCGGTTGCCGGATGAGTGAAGGCACCATCAAAAAAGATGCCTTTGTTCGCCTGTTGCGCAACAACGTTGTTATTTACGATGGCAAAATCGGACAACTGCGTCGTGAAAAGAACGAAGTCAAGGAAGTATCAGGTGGCGTTGAATTTGGTATGTCTTTTGATAAATATAATGATTTAAAAGAAGGCGACCGTGTCGAATGTTACGAAGTCGAAGAAGTTCGCGCCCAGTTGTAAAAAAAAAATCCCCCGTGCGGGGGATTTTTTATTGGGCTAATTCCTTAATCGTTTTTGTTTGTGGGTCATAGATGCGTGGCGCGCCCGCATATCGCAATGCCCGATGATGTTTGGTTACCAAGAATTCGGGAATAGGTGTCGCTTCGCCCATTTGAACCTTGTCGTTCATTTCTATTTGAATCTTGTCCTTGCGGAGGAAGTGCCATTCGCCGTCGGCTTCAATCGGGCGATTGTAATGACCCTGATACATGATAATCTGTTTCCCCATCGGCAGGGTCATTAAATCCATTGGGCTGAACAGGTCTTCTTCCTTGGTAACTTCGGTTTCTTTTCCGTCTGGGCCTTTCTCTTTCTTTTTTGTTTTTTTCTTGCCCATCATGCTGGTAAAGCGTTCCGCCGTTGCCGGGTCGTTTACGCGCAAAATAACCTTGGCCGCGGTATTGGCGATAATTGTATCGGCCGCCTTGTCCCCATATTTTTCGGCAATCTGGCTGATATCCTGACCAACAATCAGGTATGATACCTTTTGTCCACGACCGACGGCGGGACCCTGGATAATCGCCTGTAATTTATTCATGGTTGGCATTTCGTCCAGTACGAATAGTGTTGGATATGGACCTAGTTTTTGTCCATGATTTGTTGTGTCTGGTTTGTTTGCAATCAGGAAATTAGACAACAATTCAATAAACATGGATGTAATCGCACTAAATGCCGGCGCGTCCGCCACGTTCATTGACAGATATACGGTGACTGGTTTTACCTTGCCATCACGGGGGTCTTTCATGCCGCGTAAATCACCAAAGTGTAAATCGGAATGGCGTGTATGTTTGTTTACGGCCGGATGACGGAAAATGTTTAACCCTGCGTTCATTGTTGAAATAACTGAACCGCGTTCCTTGTCCGGGGTATTGGCCAGGTTAATCAGCGCAGATACCGCATCACTGTCATATGCATATAATTGCGCTTCGTTCACTGCTTCGTTCAGGAAATCTTTCATTGGGTCTGCCATCATAACCATTTGGTCGCCCTGGCGTTTGCGTTCTTCGATTTGTTGTGCGACCTTAATCTGTCCTTCTACATACCACGCCAGGAACATTGGAATCGATGCCTCGGCCCCATGCCATTCGGCGGGCAGACCACCCCACGTCCCAACATGAACATAGTTGTTGATGTTTAATTGTCCCTGTTGCAACAGTGCCATTGCCGCATAGGCATTTGGGTCGGACGTCATTGTCATGTAATAATCCATCAACACGGCCGCATCCTGGGAATCAAAGGTGCCACTTTTCAGACGTGCATAGAAATAATCATTTGCCTTGGCGCGTTCCACCTTGGACACGATAAAGTTTATAAATCCGGTCAGTGCCGCACGCGCAGTATTTGACCAATGCGGGTCCTTGGCGTTTTCTTCAACAATAGAATTAACAATAACCTGGATATATGTGCTTTTTTCTTCGGCATTATCCGGCAGGTTTTCCGGCGACAACGGATTCCATGCGGGATAATAAATACCATTTTCTGGTTCGTCACGCGCGGCCCAGTTCAATATAAACACCGGTCCCACCGTTGCGCGATATGCGGATGTATCAAAACATAATTCAGGCTTTGGGTCGTTAATAATCATTGATACATTGTCGCAACCTAAAATCGTTGGGATAACAACACCTTGGGTTTTACCGGTGCCGGCCGGCGCCAACAGTAATGCGGACAAACACGTATCCATCTTTAACGCCTTGCTCTTAAAATACCCCAGTACCATCATGAAACCACCAAACAAACCTTCTTTGTTTTGATGGTCGTCACCCATTTTTTTTATGTCATCGGCGGTTGCGACACGCGAAGTCTTGGAATCAAATTTGTCTTTGCTGTGCGGGTTGAATTCATCACTCATTGTTGAATCCGACAGAAAATAATATCCAATCAATGGCAACAACGGGGTAATACATGCATAGTCCGGACGCATAATGCATCGATTTATCCATGCGGGAATTTCCGCCAACACGGACAGCCCAAAACTGCCCACCATATTTTGCAGATATATCCAAATCCAGTGTTGGGTTGCGGGGCTCCACCCGTATCGCCAAATATGTTCAATCGGGAACGCCGCCGCAAACATTAATGCGCCAATTAACCACGTAATTACCGCCCAGCGGATTGACCAAAATTCACGCGCCAGTGGCGTTTGATCGAATTCCTTGTACGCAGACGAACGGAATATGTTCAGGCCTTTGCCCTTGCCTGATGCAGATAAAAAGTTGAATTTGCTTGCCATAATGCTATGATTATATCAGAAAAAAGAACATTTATAAATCGGGAAATACAAATATTATGAAAAATATACCGCGCATTTTTATGGGGGATAATTTGGCGACGGGCATGTCTATTCCGTTGGACCGTGGGACAATGCACTATCTGACACGCGTTATGCGTACGAACAGTTGTTTGGCGTTTGGTGGTGGAAACGAATATCGTGCGACTATATCCGATGATGAAAAAAATTTAATCATTGGTGACAAAACCGAACATGTTGACCCGTCTAATGACGTAACATTAATGTTTGCACCGATTAAGCGCACGGATGATTTGTTAAACATGGCAACCCAGATGGGTGTTGCGACTTTTCAGCCAGTTATAACGGAACGCACAAATGCAAACCATATAAATTGGACACGTATGGTAAAAATTGTGGTCGAAGCATCCGAACAATCAAATCGTAACAGCGTGCCAAAAATTTTACCGCCGGTTAAATTTTCCGAACTTGATTTATCAAACATTGTCTTTGCCGATGAACGTGCGGCATACGGGCACGAAACAAATGAAGATTTGAACGGAATTCGTACGATATTGGTCGGGCCCGAAGGCGGATTTTCGGATTCAGAATTTTCCGCGCTGGACACGGCGGGGGCGCGTGGTATATCACTGGGGCGGACAATTTTGCGTGCCGAATTGGCGGCACCAATCGCGATTGCAAAAATGGTGAAATAATATGGGAATCAGAATTGCCAAGTTTATTGCAGATTCAGGATTCGCATCGCGACGCGTGGCCGAAGATTTAATTTCATCGGGTCGCGTTACGGTTAACGACGAAAAGGTTACGACGCCCGTTTTTTTCATAGAAGATACCGACGTGGTCAAAATCGATGGTGCGCCAATTCAACATCGCGCGGACACAGAATTATATGCGTTTCACAAACCGCTAAACACCATGACAACAACGCATGACCCACGCGGCCGTAAAACGATATATGATTGCCTGCCGGATGAATATAAAAATTTAAAGTATGTTGGACGATTGGATTATAAAACAACGGGTCTGTTGCTGATGACAAACGATGGTGACTTGGCGCGCAAATTAACATTGCCATCATCCAACATTCCGCGCACATATATCGCAACGGTAAATCGTATTGATTTGGCCGGATTGGAACATGCACGCAACGGCATAACGGTCGATGGGATTAATTATTCCCCCATGGAAATAGATGTTTTGCAAAACAATAATTTGCGCGTAACAATTCACGAAGGGAAAAAGAACGAAGTGCGAATTGTTCTGCGTGCATGCGGTTGTCCGGTACGAAAATTACATCGCATATCATATGGAAAAATATCATTGGGAAAATTACCCGTTGGAAAAATTGAACGCATATCACAGAAAACGATTGACGAAATGTTAAAAACTCTCTAATATTCTATCAAAAGGAAGGGAGTTTTATATGAAAAAAACATCACTTAAAAAAAACGTAACTCAGAAAAATCGCACAAATGTGCGCCCTGTGGCATCTAAGCCGACGATAAAAACAAATTCACAAAAACCATGTTTTAATCCATGGTCTGTGTCGATTTACGTTTATTGGTTTATTATTTTATTCTTTATTGCGGCGACTTTTTATATTTTGGGTCGTTCACATAATGGTACACCGGACGTATCGAATATACAAATTACAGAAGAGGTTTTAATGCAGTCTGCGGACTTCTTTGAAACGGGCAAGGAAAAATTATTGGCCGGCAATATTGACGAAGCGATTGCGGATTTAACCGCGGCGATTGATGCCGGTGCACCAACGGTTGATACATATATCCTGCGTGGCGAAGCGCAAATGCAATCCGGTAATTATCGCGCAGCATTGGAAGATTTCAATACAGCATTGTTCAAGGATCCGGCAAACGCAGTTGCTTACTATGATCGTGCGTTGTTGAATACCCGTTTGGAAGATTACAATGCGGCATTAAACGACATTAACAATGCATTGGCTGCAAACACACAGAACCCAAGTCCTATGTTACAGATGCGTGACCTGTATGCAAAACGCGGCCAGTTGAACCTGTGGTTAAAGAATTGGCAGGGTGCAATCGCCGATTATACAAATTCATTGGCACGCCCCGAAGGCACAGTTAACCCAACTGTCTATGCCGAACGTGCCGAAGCGTACACTGCGATTGGCAACTATGCCGATGCGATTAACGATTATTCGTCGGCAATTCGTGTAATTTCTGAACAGATTCAGGGTGCACCAACAATGGATGAACGCGAATCATTGTCCAACAATGCGATGAGCTATTTTGAAAAATCGGCTGCATTGAATTTGAATTTGGGCAATGCCGATGCGGCACGCACAGACCTGGAATCTGCATACACAATCGCGATTGCATTAAACGACAATGAAACCGCGACCAGATTACAGGGATTAATTTCTGAATTGGTTTCGGCTGCGGCCTCCGCGACGGAACCGACCGCAGAACCCGCAACGGATGTGGCGCCGGTTGAAACGGTACCTGCCGAAACGCCCGCCGCCTAAGGGTTG
Source organism: Candidatus Enterousia sp. (assembly GCA_045593685.1). Taxonomy (GTDB): domain Bacteria; phylum Pseudomonadota; class Alphaproteobacteria; order Rs-D84; family Rs-D84; genus Enterousia. Next base: position 119,325 of record JAZNXD010000018.1, read on the forward strand.
GTTAAAACATAAATCACGCCCCATTTGGGGCGTTTTTTTTGTAAACTCTAAATGCATAAATATATCATTTGAATTGGTGTTTATGTTGCGTTATAATACCTATGCATTGGGAAACCGGTGTGGGGCGTAAGAACCTCTTAACAGAAACTCCGACCTCGTTGGTTGGAGGGTTGTGAATATATTGAATAAGCACGCTATTACTGTTAATAGTTCTTAACCTCCAACCGCCTTTTTGTGCGGTTTTTTGTTTAACAAAAAAAAGGGGGATAAAAATGAGTGTTGTATTGGTGGACAGTAAATATTTTGGCCAGTATTTAACCAGTGCGCGCAAGACATTAAAATTGCGTCGCGCAGTTACGGCCAAGATATTAAGTGTATCACACCGCGAATTAATAAAAATAGAAAATGGTAAAATTCTGATGCCACCCAGGATAATTGAAAAGTTAATAACCAATGGATTAACCTTAATTCTTAGCAAACGTCGTAAATAAAAATCCCCCAAACGGGGGATTTGTTTTTGTGGCCCTAGAAACCTTTTGGTGTTTCCATTTTGGTTTTGGATACTTTTTTATCCAATGCCTTGATTACTTCGTCTGTGATATCCAGGCCTTCTGTATCTGCGCCCATACGTGCCATACGACCGTCAATAACCAAAGACAATTTTTTCTTGGCAATAACACCTTCGATAATTGGGTCCAGGTGTTTTGTCTGAATTTCGTTCAGTGCCTTTTGATAAGACATTTCGATGCTTTGTGCGCGTTCTGTCAAATCACGTTGCAGTTTTGTTACCTTGTTTTGATAATCGACCACACGGCGTTGCAACGCTTCGCGTGATAAAACATCCTGGGATTTTTCGATTTCTGCTTTTTCTTTTTCCAATGCTTTCTGATCGCGTGTCAATTCGTCGCGCAGTTCTGTTTCATATTTTTCCTTTTGTGCGCGCAAATCTTTCAGTGCCTGTGCCTGGGTCTGAATTGCATCCATGCGAACAACCGCGATGCGCATATTTGCACCGTTTGCCGCCGTTTCAGATACTTCTTCCATAACTTCGGCAACCGTTGCGCCGGAATCGGAATTCAGTGCAGATACCCCCCACACGCCCAAAGCCGCAACCGCAATAACCACGGCCGCAACAATGCCGGTTTTTTTATAGTTTTTTACCACTTGATTTTCAGATGTTTTTTTTACCATTTTTCCGTCCTTTGTTTTTGATATGTCCACACTATAACAGTAAATTTTTAAAATGGAAAGGGAAAGTTATCTTGCCGGCGCCATGCGTATTTCAACGCGTCTATTGGTCAGTCGACCAATGTTATCCTGGCCGGCGATGGGGCGCGCGGCCCCCCGTCCGACAATAAACATGCGTGTTGTATTTATTCCATGCTGTGCCATGTACACACCCACGCGTTGCGCCATATCCATGGACAGCGCGCCCGCGGCATTGGCGTCGCGCATGGCGTCGGTGTATCCTGCGATTTCAATAAACGTTGCATCATATTGTTTTAAAATCTTGGAAATAATCCCCAATGTATCTGCGCCCGTTTCTGATATGTCCGCCACGTTCAGTTCCATTATTGCATCACGTACCAATATGACAACCACGTCTGTTCCCGCGCGCTGGACGGAAATGCCGGGTTTGCGCAACGCATCATACAATTCATATTCTAGCTTGGCCATATATTGGGTGGCGATAATATTGTCGTTTGTTGCTTTGTCGCCATATTCCATTGCGTCCGGTGTGGTGGTGGCGCTGTTCAGTAATTTTCCGCCCGCCCCCAGGTATACTGGTCTTTTTGCGACGCGCGATATTTCGGTCATATCTGTAAAACTGGCCCCGTTCAGGTACTGCATCCATGTGTATCGTTCGGGGCTGCTGTATGGCATGCATCCTGATATTGCGCCCAGGACAAAAAGTAACAAAGATAATTTTTTTGCTTTCATTTATTCCACAATAAAAGAAACCTGATTTGTATCGGAATCAAAACAGTTATCTGCAATTCCGCTTTCGAATCCGTTAATCAATATTGCCGATGCCCATTTTGGTTTTGTTGTGGCAAAGTATTCGCATTCACCCGCGCTTAGATCTGTAACATTAATTGAAAAGGTTGCGCCATCTGCGCCCGCAACCACGGACCAATCGTCGCCACCGATTGGTGATTTATCGGATTTAAGGGCGCCCGCCTTGATAAGGTAATCGACCGACACGCCTTCGTATGTTCCGCGCATCTCCATCAGCATTTTTGTGTTTTCTGCAATTTGCTCTAAATCAGCATTTGCGATTGTGCGCACCTGATTTGCGCGTATCATGTTGTATACCCCCAATGCAGATATCGTCATCACACCTGCGATTGCCATAACACCAATTACTTCTATCAATGAACGTCCGGATTCGTGTTTCATTATTTTACCCCCACTATTTCTGCGTTTTCAAACAGGCTCATTGCACTGGCGACCAATGGGTCTGCTTCTAATTCTTCTTGTTTTTGTTCGCTGATGGTGTGTGTGTGTACAGATTCTGTCGCGCGTTCCAGTGTCCATTGTTTCCCTGTTTTATCCATCAGCCATGTTGATAATTTGTGAACAAAGTCACCATCCCCCTTGCGGTCAAAGTACTTGATTTTCCCATCTTCGAATTCCACGATTTCAATATTACTGCTGAAATAAGAATACAGTAAAATTTCTTTGGTTTCTTGCAATGCCGCGCCCAAATCGTTTGCAGATGTAATTATGCGAAATTGTTTTTGTTGTGTTGTGGGCGCATCCACCTGTGGTTTTGCCATACGGTCGGCCAAGATGTTTTTGACATCCTGGGCGCGCTTGGCGGATTCTTGTTGCTTAATAATTTCTGAAACAGATGGCATATCTGCAATATGCATCATGCGCACAATCAACATATCAAAACATTGTTTTTGATTTCCTGCGGCCTGCATTTCCGGAACTGCGGCCACCATGACCTGCCAAATGCGGGACAGTGTATTCAACGAAACACGTGAATTTATCATATGTATTTGATCGCGCTGGTCCACCGTGTATGGTGAATTCAATACTTCGCCCGCATGTAATGCCGGGTGCATACGCGTGGCCCAGTGTGTCCACTCCATCATATCGGTCAACAGCATAGATAAATCCGCGCCGTTATTATAGATTTCATCAACCTTGTCCAATGCCGCCGCCGTATCCCCCGACAGTAATGTTTTCATAAAGTCTACAACCACGCCACGATCTGCGCGTTTCAACATATCCAACACGGCCGCTTCGTCAACGTGACCGCCCGTTTGTGCGATTGCCTGGTCCAACAGGGACAATCCATCACGCACAGAACCGTCGGCCGCCCGTGCCAGCAATTCATTTGCGGCATCACTCAGTTCTATTTGTTCCTGTTCTGCAATCCACGCAAAGTGTTTTTTTAATGTATCCACCGGCACGCGCACCAAATCAAATCGTTGGCATCGTGATAAAATGGTTACCGGCACCTTTCTGATTTCGGTTGTTGCCAAAATAAAGATAACGTGTGCGGGCGGTTCTTCCAATGTCTTTAACAATGCGTTAAACGCAGACGTCGACAGCATATGAACTTCGTCGATAATATAAACGCGGTATCTGCCATTTGTGGGCCTGTACTGTGCACCATCCAAAATTTCACGCATGTTATCAACGCCCGTATGTGACGCGGCGTCAATTTCCATAACGTCGATATGTTGTCCCGCGGCGATTGCGCGACAATTTTCGCATGTCCCACATGGTGATGCGGTTGCGCCGTCCGACGACAGGCAATTCAGTGCCTTGGCCAAAATTCTTGCCGTGCTGGTCTTTCCGGTTCCGCGAATTCCGGTAAAAATATACGCATGTGCAATACGTGCGGTATTAATTGCGGTTGTTAATGTTTTAACCAAAACGTCCTGGCCGATAAGGGTTTTAAAATCCTGGCTGCGGTATTTACGTGCCAATACGGTATAATTACTTTCCATGCTGTAAACTTTCCTTTTGGTTTTCAGCATAGCAAAACGGCATAAAAATTCAACAAATAAATGCGCCAAAAAGGCGCACTTTCAAACTAGTTTAAATTTGTTATAAAGTCTGGAAATCCCGGCTCTTCATCATCGGTGTTTTCCGGGTTTTCTTTTGCCTGTTCTTCGGCGATTGCCTTTTCGGCGGCGGCCTTTTCTTTGGGGTCACGCGTGGAATCTATTTTACCCTGTTCGGCATTAACCATGCGTCCATAATGTTCCGCGGTTTGCAACAGGCGTTCGCGTTCAATTTCGTCGGCGGTTTGACGTGCTTGGTCAATGTATTGTTTTCTTTTTTGGCGCCATTTATGACAGCGCTGAATCATCTGTCCGACATTGGATTGATTTTTTTTATTTTGCATATCTTATCTTTTTAAATTTGTTTTCATCAGGAAATAAACCCATGTAACGATATCGAAAATCTGTTGTATCGTCACGCTTAACAAGACAAATTTTAAATCATCTGAAAACTGATTGCAATAATTTTTTTCTGTTGCTATGCTTGTCTATAAGTAGGAGGGGGCATCACATTGCGCCAAGAACGTGGAAACTTTTTATTTCAATCCCTGTTGGCACTGGGGGTGGTTTTTGCGTTTATTCCTTTTTTGTCGCGCGAATTGGCGGATCGTAACCTTGATACGCGCATGTATACTGTCACCCGCCAGGTTGATATTGCCCAAACGGCTGCGCGCATATTTGTCCGTGAAAACGCAAAAAATATTTCATATGACACAACCGTTGTAACGGGGAACGATTTTTCTGATTTGTTGGAACCGTATGGATTGCCCTTGGGTTTTGTTCCGCGCACCGCCCTGGGCCAGGATATCGCACTTGTTCTGCATAAAACACCTGTGTCGGTGTCTGCCTACATAGAATTGTCGGGTGGAAATTTATCGGGGGTTCAGATTGCGGAATTGGCGCGCCGTATTGGGTTTTATGCATCGCCCATGACCGACGGGGTGCGTGTTGGTATTGAACTGGCCGATGTGTATTCGGATGTTGTTCGTCGTAATGAACCGGATTTGGATAACAGTGGTTTTTTAACTGATTTGGACATGGGTGGATTTGTTCTTGATAATGTTGGTAACTTGATTGGTGTTCGTGGCGAATTTGAAAGTGCGCAATTTAATACCCTGACCGTCACGGGAATTGAATCCGGGCGCAAGGCGCGCAACAATATAAAAGACATAACCACGACACGTACCGTGTTCCAATCTAAAAATGGTGAATCTGCATTAAGTTTAACGCGTGGCACATTGTCGGCAGACATGGCCAGTTTTAAAACAATATCTGCATACGGTGATACGGGGGCGTTAACTGTGTCGGATGCGTCCGTCTATGACTTTGCCATGACGGCGGGTCGTACGAATTTTGTTGGCCCCGGTCGATGGAATATTGGCGGCAATTTGATTGCCAGCAATATTACGTTCAGTGTTGAACGTTTGGATATATCATCGTATCTAAATGCCACCCGCGGCCAGGATGTATATATTGATTCAGAAAGTTTGCAATACAGTTCTAAATCCGGCATTGAAACAGAAACCCTGTTTTCATCAAACGTAACCGTTCGTGACCAAACGTCCAGTTCGCTGGGGGCGGGGGGCAGTGGTGCGGTAATATTGGATATTCGTCCGGCGGGAACGACCATGTTGCCCGATGCGTATGTTGCCGGTATTAATAACGATGCAATTTCCATTATATCCAAACCTTCTGACACCGATACAGACATGATTAATTGTGCATCTGTTATCAAAGACCTAGAAGGTGTATATAATTCGCAATCGTTATCCCAGTATTTAATCTGTCAATACGTCTATTGGCAGAACATAGAAACCAGAATAAATATAAAACAATGTTTAATGGCGGGTCGCAGTGATTGTATCTAGGTCCAAGATTTTTTCAAATAATTCCCGTGGTGCCAGTATAACCGAAGTTTTACTGGCGATGGCGATTGTATCTATGGCGGCGCCCTTTGTGTACCGTCAAATTTCGCAAACAAACCAAACGGTTCGCGATATTGCGATTGCCAAGAAGATAATGTCGTCACGTGATGCGGCGCTGAACTTTGTTCGCATGAACCAGGATCGTTGGCCCGATGTCGCGCAAATAAAATTGGATGATGCGGAATTGGATTTAATATCAACTGATGCGGCCGCGGGTTTTATTGACAAGTATCGCGTTTCCGGTGCGACCATAACGGATGTTTATTTGGCGTTCGAAGCCACCCCCCAGGATCTGCGCACAACCAAGATTGCCAAACATATCGGTGGCGATGCGGCGGTTGTTGGATCGGATTCTGTGGCCTATGGCAATACGTGGGCGGTCTCTGCACCCGATTTTATCCCCGGTGATTTAATATATCGTATATCGCGTGATGTTTCGGGCGAAGACACGTCGCGTTATTTGCACCGTGCGACGTCGGGTGAAGATGATTTAAATGTAATGGCGCGTGATTTAAACATGGCGCGTCACCATGTCTATAATGTTGCCACCATGTCGGCGGAATCGGTTCGTTCGCGCACCGCCACCGCAACATTTGTGGAATCGGATTCTGTAACGACCCAGTCTGTGTATTTTTCATCCGGCGCCAATATGGATGGCCAGGATGTTCGAATTGGCAATTTGCGCGTGACGGGCGATGCCACCGGATTCAGAACCATGATGGCGCGTGATTTAAATGGTCGCGGATTCACAACAACGGGGCGCCTGATTACGGATCGCGCAACCATAACAAACAGTGTAAACGTATCGAACAAATTTACACTTAAATCGGATACAAACCGCACCATTGGTGGTTTTACTGGCATCACCGCTAATTCTGTATTGGCGCCATTTGTTTCTGCCCAGGAAATGATTTTTTATGGAAACGCGGGCCTTACCATTTCGGGCGAATTGTTAATGTCAACTGTGTCGCCCCTAAAAATTGGGAATTGGGTTTTTCCGTCAACGCGCCCACCTGTGTTCAAGGAATTCGAATTATCCCGTGCAACCGTTCCCGATGCGCCATCACGCAGGGAATTCGAAGCGCTAACACGTCCCGACTGGCAGGCAAACACACATATACCACTATCAACCATAGACTAAGAAATGAAAATATTGACCGGAATCTTTGACAACAAAAATACTTCCCGTGGCAGCATGCTGGTTGAACTGTTGCTTAGTATTGCGTTGGCGTCGATAATCATCCCATTTGTTTTCCGTTATCAACAAGACGCCGTTACGCGTGCACAAAATGTTGCAATAACAAATGAAATGACGGAAATTCAGGTTGCGCTGGAACGCTATATCATGGCGCATCGTACGGATTTGTTGGGAACGGTTGGTCGCAATATCACGCGCGTTAAATTGGACGATTTGGCGGAATTTGGTGTGCCCGAAACGGTCTTGAACAACGGTCGTGATCGTTATCAGTTGCGTGTTCTGAAATCTTCGGACGCGGGTGCGGGCGCGACATTACAGGGGGTTGTTGTTCGTGAATCTTCGGATATTACACCAATGCGCACGCGTGAAATTGTTAATTTGTCTGGTGGCTCCATGGGTTTTGTTGATGGAACGCATGCCTATGGCACATTTGGTGCGTGGCACACCGATACCGTTGACATTGGTGTTGATATGGAAAATGCATTGGTTGAAACGACGAATATAAATCGTGATGGTGCGTTGTATCTGTGGCGTGTCCCATCAGACAGTGTGGACGACGCAACAATGATGTCGCCATTGAATTTGGGGGGGCATGATATTATTGGGGCAAAATTTTTAAATGCCAACAACATAGATTTTGCCGAAGGGCTAAATTCTTTAAAAATTGTATCTGACAGTGTAATATTTCAAAATCGCACCACGATTGACCAGGCATATAATACCGTTAATGCCACGGTATCCGGGACATTGTCATCTGATGGGCGCGCATTAGATGTTAAAAATTCCCTGTCTGTTGCCGATATTGCCAAGTTGTCTGCATTAAATGCGGAAAATTTATGGACAACAAATCTTTCTTTGTCCGGTCTGTCGGTCGAAGCGGTTGACGATTTGGCCATGTTAAAGGTTACGCAAAGTTTGGATATGACCGGTGGTCATATTGCGGCATTATTTGTTACGGTCGGTTTTACCGGGTCTATAACCCCACGATTGGTTGTGTCCAAGCGTATCGCAGATTCATCAAATTCTGATTTTTATTGGGATGCCGAATCCGGTGTTGCGCATTTTGCAGACGCATCTTTTGTTGAACTAAATCGTATGGCGACATTGGCTTTTTATAGATACGGTGATAAATCTACGTCGGCGGGCCAGTTGTTTGGTGCGGTGTCTGCGAATAAAAATGCGACCGTTGCAGATTACATGAACGCAATCCGTGAAATACAAACGCGTGTTCGTGGGAAATATCGTTTGTTGAATTTAGAATAATTTGTGGTATAGGTAAAGATATGAAAATAAAATGTGATTTTTGCAAAACAGAATATAATGTAGAAGGCGCTACATCGGGTGCGGTTCGTTGTGCGGTATGTGGGCATACGTGGTCGGTTGCGCATCCTGCGCGTAAAAATTCGTGGCTGATGTTTTTCGCATCATTGTGCGCATTGCTGTCGGCAATTATCTTTACGGTTGCGGTTATTACCCATCACCAGGCTAAAAATGCGAACCGTGGTCCGCTGATTGCAAATGTGTCTGGTGTTGAAACGACGACGGATGAAAATGGTGTTTCGCGTTTGGTTGTGCATGGCACCATAACAAATGTATCAAGCGATATTTATGGTGTGCCCGACTTGATTATTGTATCGTCGGATGGGGCGGGGCACATATTGGCACGTCAAAAGTTTATGCCGTCTGCGACATTACTGGATGCGGGTGCATCTGTTGAATTTAATCATATTTTGTCGGCCCAGCCCACCGGGGTTAAAAAGATTTCCGCCCACCTGGCGGATTTGGAATCCCAACCCAAGGATGAAAAATGAAGAAAATATTAATTTCTGTATTTTGTGTTTTGTTGTCGTTGCCCGCCATATGTGCCGATGCCCCTTCGCCGCGTATCAGTATTTTTTCCACCAGCACTGATTGGGAGGCCGTAACCGGTCTAAACCTGGCCGAATATCGTGGAACATTTATTCCGGATTCGCGTTTGGTTGGTCGTGGCTTGGTTTTGTATTATTTGGACGGTTTTCCGTGCTATGGCCTGGGCGAAGGTGTACGCGTTTGGATTGGTCCGAACGGTCAAAATCATGAACATTTGCGTATTGCGTGTGTTGCGGCGCCAACCGAAATTAAGTTTGCATATCGCAACGCCACCCGCGACGCGGACCAGGCGACAACCACGGGTATTTTAACGTGCACGCCCCGTGATTCTGGGCGTGAATTGACAATCGACCTGTCTGATTGTAAGATTGGCCCCGATTGGGATGATTATGAATAGGTTTTTTTATGACACAAACACGTAAATTTATTGTTTCTGATACGGATGAAGTCGTTCGTCTGGATAAGTATTTGTCGCTTAAAATGCCGGAATTTTCCCGCAGCGAGATTCAGCGTTTCTCTGTCACGCGTCCCAATGGCACGGTGCCCAGGTTTTCTGAAAAAATTCGTCCGGGTGATGAATTTATTGTATCTGTACCATCGCCCGTTACGGACGTTGCAACCGAAAACATATCTTCGGATTTTGATTTGGAAATATTATTCGAAGACGACGATATCATCGTCATAAACAAACCGCGTGGAATTGTTATGTATCCATCGGCCGGAAACAAGACGGGGACCCTGGTTCAAAATATCTTGGCGCATACGCACCTGTCTGCGCTGGGGGGTGACACACGTCCCGGTGTTGTTCACAGATTGGACAAGGATACCAGTGGCGTCATGGTTTTTGCAAAATCCGATGCCGCGTTTCGTGGATTGGTAAAAATGTTTTCCGAACACGATTTGACACGCAAATATGACACGTTCGTTTGGGGCGTCCCAAATTGGGAAGAGGCCACAATCACCGGCAACATTGCGCGTTCGTCACGCAACCGTCAAAAGATGACCATGGTCAAATCCGGGGGTAAACCTGCGCACACAGATGTTACCGTAATCGATGCTTGGTCGCGTGCGGGTGTATCGCTGGTTCGGTGTACTTTGTTTACCGGGCGCACGCACCAAATACGTGTTCATTTATCGTCACATGGATTTCCGGTGTTGTGTGACCCGCTGTATGGACGTGGTGCGACCCGCCTGGGGACGGTACGTGATGCCGATTTGCTGGATTTTTTAAAGACGCACAATGGTCAAATGTTGCACGCATCGGTTTTGGAATTTACTCATCCTGTGACGGGTGCACATATGCGCTTTAAATCACGTATGCCTGATGACATGACCGAATTAAAATATTTGTTGGACCAGATTTAGTGTTTTAACGCTGTTTTTTTGCTTTCCAAACCCCTGGTTTTATGTTAGAATAAAATAATAAAAAATGGAGTCAGGGGATGTCTTTTCTCAAAAATACAATCAGTTTAATGGCGTTATTTAGCGTAATTCCTGCGGCCTATGCGGTTACCGCCCGCCCCAGTGTTTTACCTACAAACTCGGTAATGGGGGTCAGTGCTGCTGGTTCTGCCCGTCGCATGCCGACGATGACGTCATACATTACGGGTGCGACCGCGGGTACGACGACGTCGGGCGGTTCGACAACGGCGGCCTCGTTGTTGGCCAATACTGAATGTATTGATGCCTATACCACGTGTATCAAGGGCGGCGATGCCTGTGGCGCGAATTTCGAAGAATGTACAAATGACATCCTGTTTCATGCGAAAATGCCACAATGTATCAGCACACTGATGCAGTGTTCGAATTCCGGTGTCAACAGCCTGTTTGGTACATCGACGATTTCTGCGTTAAATAACGTTGCGACCAAGAATTCCTATGGCGAAATAACAAAATACACATATCCAACCGATGGCAGTGTCCTGGGCCAGTTGATATCGGCCGCGGCGATTGAAAATATGTACGATACCCAGTCATGTGTTCGTCGTTATACATCATGTTTGAAAAAGGAAAGTGTCTGCGGCGAAGATTTCGAATTATGTACCACGAATACCGAGTTCAAGAAACAGGCAGTATTCTGTGATTCAACCCTGGCACGTTGCCAAAGCGACGGCAAAATCGAATTGTTTGGCGCCGCGGGTGCCACATCATCCACGGCCCCAACCGCAACCAGTCGCATTGGCGAAATGATTGCCGAAGGTGCCGGTTTGGCCGCTGTGAACGCGGTTTCCACCTGTTACAAGGTTGTTGACCAATGTATCCTGAATGCATGTGGTGCGAATCCCTATAAGTGCTATGAAAATGCGACTACGGAAACGGTTGATATAGTGGATGCGATTAACAACGGTACCGAAATTACCAAGGTTGCCGAAATGGCATCTGCAAACATCACAAAGTCGAACATTTCATCATACATCCGCAATTCCTGTTTGGATACGGTTGGCGCAAATAAGTATTGCTATGCAACCTTCCTGGGCGAAGGTCAAATGCCCACATCGTCCCAGTTGCGTGACGAAGATAACCAGGCCGAAGTTTACGACCTGGCATATTCTGCGCGTATGAATTCGGGTATGCGTGCCAAGATTACGGAACTGGTAAATAAATTTGATACGCGTGCCAAGGAAAAGTGTGTGTCCACAATCAAATCATGTGCAATGCGCGTATGTGGTTCGGGTTCGGGTGCCGCCTGTTATTCCCAGGTTTTCGGTGCCGCCGACAAATCAATCAACAATGAATATTCCCGTAATGAAATCAGAACGGGTTGTATGTCGATTGTAAACACTGATGCGAATTGTAAATATGCCGCACAAAATCCAAATGCGACGGGTACATATAACTATTCATTTATGGATGCCAACGCATTTGATGTTCTGTTCCCTGAATATGATGACGGTGCGGAAATGGATCCAATCGGTGTGGTTGCGTCATTGAACGCATCCCTGGCGAATAATTACAGTGAAGCCGCCCTGGCCAAGATGAAAAAGCAATGTCAATCCGTTGCGACATCCTGTGTAAAGTCCATGTGCGGTAATGATTATGTAAATTGCTATCGCAACCGTACGGATATTTATTCTTCTCTGACCAATTCGGGCAACGATACATTTGATAAATCCATGAACAAGGTTGGCGGTGTTTTGGACTACACAATCGTATTGGGATTGTGCGTAGACACGGTAAAAAATGCCGACGTTTGTACGGAACACCTGGCGATTGAATCGAACAAATTAAAAATCAACAAAGATCGCAACACGGGTTGGGGCACAACCGGATCTGTCCGCAGCGAATGGGTTGATGCGGGTGGTGCATCGGCAATGGCCGAAGAAACCGAAACGGTCAAGGCTATTGATGAAAACGGCAATGAATTGTGCACAAATTCCAAGGGCGACCAGGGTGTATGTTACACGGTTGATGCCACGGGTGACGTATATGACACACCGGTAACAATATCGTATACGACCTTTGTTGAAACCCAGGCGGCCAGCACATTATTCAAAGACCTGATTTATGATTTGGAAATCGAGGCCCAGGCAAAATATAACGCCAAATTGACCAAGCAACAAAATATGTGCCTGTCGTCGAACAATGGCGGTATCATCGGGAACAAGGATATGGGTTCAACGTTCCTGTGGGCGAAATTGAAATCGAACAAGGTTCCAACAAACTATGCTGTTGCCGGTCTGAAACCAAACCAATTCGTGGCCAGCAATGACCTGTACGGTTCGTTCTGTCGCGTTCGCGTAACGTTACAGTCCGACGACCGCAAAATCAACGACGCGTTGTTGTCTGGGGCAAATTGGTCCACGGCATACTTTGCGGCGGGTGATACATTTACATGTGGTTCATGGATACCAACGGCCGAATTGGAAAAATTGGCCCAGTCTGTTGCAGACACGGCCCGTGCCGAACGCAAGGAAAAATATGGAGACATGAAGGATTGGGCAACCGTAATCGGCGTACTGGGTGGCGGCGTTGGTGGTTCCTTCCTGGGGGCGGGCATCCAGGATGGTTCCGTATTCAGCGGTCTGTCAGGTAAAAAAGCAGCCAAAAAGGATGAAAAATCCCGCGCAGATTATGCGAAAAATTGCAAATCATATGCAGAAGACGCAAAGAGCTCCAGGGATCGCGAATTAAAAATAAACGCAGCAATCAGCAATGCAAAAAAATTGGATGTTGATTCTGATATAACATCGGCGGTCACTGCATGCTACGAAGGGTTAAAAACAACGACTGTTAATAAAAGCTATACTTTCTATTCTGAAACAGCGGTTACTAACTTGGTCAAGGATTCGTCCTGTGATGATACCTGTAAACAGAAAATTGTCGCATGTGCAGATGAAAAAGATGCTGACAGCGAAGCAACTTGTATGGCGAAAGTAAAAAGCAGTTTTGCAAAAGACGCCACAAATTCTGAAAAAGAAGGTTCAGTAGCAATTCAATATCAAACAACATCATGTACGGAATCAGAATTGATCGGCAAGTTGAACAGTTTGATAACTGCATGTGAAATCCAGGGAGAGAAGGACGAAGACGAAGATAAATCCTGGTGGGATAAATCCGGTGGCGCGGTTGTTGGTTCGGCCGTGGGCGGTATTGCCGGTGGAATCTTGGCAAACAAGATTGTGGGCAGTATCCAGGACCAGGAATTGGATTCCGTTGAACGTGCGGCCTTTAATGAATTCATGGATACGGTTGGATCGAAAATCCGTTGCTTTGTCGGACCGGACGAAGTTGGTATGTACGGTGAAATGATTTCAACCAGCATGGAATAATCGTTATCAATCCAAAAAAATCCCCCGCCCGGGGGATTTTTTTTAAAGTTTGGTGGGACAAATATTTCATCACATTTGTCATCCCCGCACCCCCTTTGTCATCCCGGTGCCCGACCCCGTCACCTAGGTTATATCTTCTCTTTTGTCATCCCGGTGCTTGACACCGGGACCCAGGTCCTACATCCACATTGTCATTCCCGCATCGGCGGGAACGGCCCCATCCCAACCGTGCCCAGCACGCACCAATAAAGCATTTTTATTTCTTGGCCACTTATTCCCGCCGAACATTTATAAACCGCACAGGGGTCAAAAAAACGCCCCAAACGGGGCGTCCTTCTTATTCGTGACGGTCGGGATATTTGCCGTCAATCAAATTCTGCCGTACAACGTGGTGTTTAACCTTTTGCGTACTTGTCAACGGCAGGTCTTCTGTCGTCATCGCAAAATGTGTAACCCATTTGTAACTGGCAACCTTTTTATTGGCCGCGGCAATTTCCGCCCCCAGTTTTTCCAACGTCATCCCGTCTTCGACGCTGAATACGCCGTATGTGACCGTTTTGTCTTTTACCTTGTGTTCAAACACGGCGACGTTTTTAACGCCCGGAATCGTGATAAACATACCTTCCAGTTCATCTGGATATACGTTTTTACCGCTGTCCAAAACGATAACTTGTTTTTTACGACCCGCGAAATGCAGTTCCCCATTTTTATCCATGGAAACCATGTCGCCGGTATTAAAGAACCCGCGTTCGTCAAAGATTTCTTTATTGGCCACTTCGTTATTCAGATAACCACCAAATATCTGATGTCCACGCAACCACAGAACACCAACGCCATCTTCGTTTTTGTCACGAATTTCACATTCGTTGTTTGTGGTTGGTCCCCCAAACGCAAATGGAAAACGTTTTTTTGTTGGTTTTGATATACAGATTGGTCCAACCGTTTCGGTTAATCCATACCCCTGGATAAAGGTCAATCCCAACCGTTCATAGAAAGTCTCGACTTCGGGTTTTGTTGCCGCACCACCCGCAATCAACAGGCGTGCACGCCCACCAAATACGTCCAGGATTGGTTTTTGCACCTTGCGTACCAGTGCGCCCAGTCCGATTTTTTCCAGGGTCTTGCCGTGCTTTAAAACGAACGATACCAACCACCATTTCTTTTTTGCCTTAACATTGTCGATAATTTTGTTACGGAACACTTCCCACAGGCGTGGAACCGCCGGGATAATTTGTGGGCGGAACTTTTTAAAGTCTGCCATGATTTCCTTGGGGTTGATTGTTGGTTGCAGCAATACGCCGGCACCATAGTGCAGTGTCGCCAAAATTTCGACCGCAAAACCGAATACGTGATACATTGGCAAAAATCCGTACAGGAAATCGCCGGGCCTAATCCACTCGGCCATGTCTTCCAATGAATTTGCGCATTCAACCAAATTAAAGTGTGTCAAAGGCACAACCTTGGGTGTGCCAGTTGAACCCGATGTAAACGACATTGTCGCAATATCCAATGATTCAGTTGCCGCCGGCTTTAAATCCGGATTAACCTTGCCATCTTTTTTGGTGATGTCATAGAACTTGAATTTATCTGTTTTATAAACAAAAGATTTTTCCGCACAAACCATTTTGCATTTGGTTATTTCGGCCATGTTGTCGTATTCAAACGGTGTCAGATTTGTATCCAGCAACAACACCGTTCCGCCCAAATACCAAATCGCAAACAGCGAAATTGGAAATTCCGGAATATTGTGTGACAAGATACCAATCACATCACCCTTTTTTACGCCCGCTTTGTCCAGTGACGCCGCGCGTGCTTTGACCAAATCAATAAATCCTTTGTAATTAACGCCTTCGCGCACCAGATATAAATTATCCGGATATGTTTGCGCCGTGCGTTCCAGTAACTGATACATATTCATGTTATAAAATTCCTTGTTGTTTTTATATTGGACAGTGGATATATTATACTCATGAAACCAAGGAAAGCAAATATGAAAATCCTAACGCTAAATATTAACTCGATTCGTGCCCACGCAGAAAGTTTTATTGATATTCTGCGCCGTGGGGAATATGACACCATCCTGGTCCAGGAATTAAAGGTTGAAACCGCAAACTTTCCACACATGCTGTTTGATGAATTTGGCTATAATGTCAAGGTATTTGGGCAAAAGTCGTGGAACGGTGTCGCGACCTTTTCTAAATGTTCCATCGAAGATGTTACACTTGGACTGCCGACATATGCGGATGTTAATGCGCGCTTTTTGGAATGTGTGGTCGATGGTCGGGTGCGCCTGATTAATACCTATATGCCAAACGGCGATACGGTTACGTCACCCAAATTCCCGTATAAATTGGAATGGATGCGTGCCTTTACCGATTATATTGCGCAATATTTGGACAGTCCCGAACCCGTAATAATCGCGGGCGACTTTAACGTTGCAATCGAAGACAGGGATATATGGAAACCCAAGAATTACGAAGGCATTGCAATTTCTGCGCCGGCCGCGCGCGAAATCATGAACCAATGGTTGTCTGCGGGTTGGGTTGATGCGTGGCGCACGTTGCATCCGGATGAAATAGATTACACCTGGTACGGTTATCGTGGTCGTGATACCGTTGGCAATAAACAGGGATTGCGTCTGGACTATTTCTTGTGCAATAGAACCGCGGCCAACATGATAAAAAATTGTGAAATAGATATTGCACCGCGTCTGGCGGCCAAACCGACCGATCATTGCGGATTAATGTTGGAAATAAAATAAAATACCGCCCATTTGGGCGGTGTTTTTTTATTGTGTTATGGGCATTGCTCTAACTGCTTTAATACGTTCTGAACGTCATTATTTATCGAAACGGTTACCGTTCGTTTAAGGCCGTCTTGATACGTATAGTTAAACTGTGCTTCTTTAAATTCCGGCAATGCTTCGTATGCCTGTTGGAACGGTGCCAACATCGCGCTGAACCATTGACGCCCGCGACACAGGCATCCATTACGAACGTCCGCCGCCACAACCGCGGTTGCGGTATTTGGATATTTCGTATCCAAATCATAATCTGTCATCATCAGACAGCGTGACCCAAATCCATAGAAGTTCGCATCATCCGACAGGAATTTATAAATCAATCCTTCGCTTGCACCGGCCTGTTTCAATGCGTACGCCATACCATCCGTACAGCATGCCTGGGCGGAACGCATTAACATCTTGTATCTGTTCAACAAAGGTGCCGCCACCGGATGGGATGCATCAATATCCTTGTTACAGTGTGCCGCATCAACAAATTCCGCCATATTTATATCGCGTAATTTTTTGCTGCGTGGCGAAACAGTTTCGCGTACGATTGGTTTCCTGCGCCAAATTTCGCACTCGGTTTCTGTTTCAAATGGACAACCGTCATAATATCCAAAAGTTTTTTCGACCACAACCGTCATATCCTGGGCGGTATATTCGGGACGTGGCGCAACGATTTGCGGTTGTGCGGTTGCTTTCTCTGCGACTGTCGCGGGCTGTGCCACCGATACTGTTTCCGTGGATACCTGGGCCAGTTGTAATTCTGTTTTCTCAGATGCCGGTTCCGCAAACCATAAATTCCCCGTGGGTTTCCGTGGCGCCAACAGTTCTTCGACACGCGCGCGTGTTGCGGCCGCGTCTTCCATATTCAATCGATACAATTCCACCGGATCAATCGATGCGGCTTCGCTTTCTGATATTTCGCGCACATAGACTTCGGGTGTTGGTTTCAGATACCAATCGCTGAAATCTTTATATCTGTAACTGTTAATGGATTCGTCCCAAATTGGCACCCCGTCGCGCCAGTCAACCGTTTTATCGCCATCCGCACCTGTGTATTGTCCGTGCACACCATCCCACAGGGCGGGGCGTGTGTCTTCTGGTACTGGTTTAACGGAAATCATTTTAACGGTTCGCATTGGAATCTGGTCGTCTGCAACCATTTTAATTGGTTCAGAATATGATGCGACGCTTGGCATGGTCGCCACGTTTGGGTCAGACTCCATCCATGTTACCTGTGGCACAACCGGCGTGGGCTGACTTGGTGTCGCCAGGATTATTGCCGCCGGTCCTTCAATGTCGGGCGCCGCCTGCATCCATTGGAATTCTTCAAAGTACATGGGTTCCACGTCACATCCGGCCCCCGTACAATCCGACGCGTGGGCCACAAACGCCCCACACATACACAGCAGGGACGAAAAAATAAATATCTTGGTTTTCATGCCTATAATTATATCACAAAAAAGAAGCGTTTAAAACAGGTTTTTCGACATTTTCTGTTGTGTTGCATATTTTTATTTTGCGGAATTCATACCAGTTGTTGCGTGTGGACAAATAATGTAGCCTGGTTGCCATGAAGCGCCTAATTATTTTTTTGAGCTTATTTATAACGGCGCCGGTGGTTGCGGCAACAAATTTCCCACATGGGTTACAGTTGGGACTTGGTGTTTCTGCGACGGGTGGTCTGAATATTGCCTTTGGGTATTATAATTCACAAAATTCGGGGTACGCAGCGTCCCATTTTGGGGTGCGTGCCGATTTTGCGGATGTCGCCCCGCTAAAGTCTGCAATCGATTCGGCCATTGATTCATATATGCGTGATGGGCGTGACATCGGTGATGGGATTAAAATAGACGAAGGTAAATTAGATGCCTGGCATGGTTCTGTGTTGCTGGATTTTTATCCGTTTGCGGGCTGGTGGCGAATAACCGGTGGGTATACCTGGGGTGCGATGCAGCTGGACTCGTCAATATTTGGTACGGTTGAAAACGCGCCATCGGAAAGATTTTATTTTAACCTGGCGGGCGATCACTATTATTATAATGGTAATGCGTTCAGGGGCTCGGTAACAATAGATTGGAATTATAACGGGCCGTACCTTGGGACGGGGTTTGATATAAATTTGTTTTGCGGTTTTTCTATATTCGCTGATGTTGGGGTTGTTTTAACGAATCGGCCGGCGCGACTTTCCCTGGATGTCCCCCAGGAACAACTTTATATATATAATACACAAACGCAAACATGGTCGCCGGTAACGATTGCTGCGCTGGATGCGGACATAGCGCGCGCCCGACAGGAAGCGAATCGAAAATTGGCCGATATTCGCCTGTATCCTATGTTAAAATTGGGGTTTGCATACCGTTTTTGATACTTTTGTGTTCGATTCGGGTGCGTTTCCGAATCAAAAAAATATGAAATCCGAATCAATTTGGGCGCCGATAAAATAAAAGAACAAAAAAATAAAAAAATAAAAATGGCGGATTTCTGCGGGGTTGGGGTGAAAATAAGATGTTTTTGAAATTTTTTTTGAATTTCTTCTTGACTTTTTCAGACTTTGAGCGCATACTAAGCGGGCTTTCAAGTTGAGACAACAAAACAAAAAGAAACTCAACCCCTGAAATTCTGCGGTTTACGGAACGAACGATAGAAATCAGGTTCCTGTAAAACACGCAAACATTGTGAATAAAAGCAGCTCATCAAAAATTCAAGAAGGGATGTGCAGACAGTTGAATTTGGAATATCCAAACTTTGACTAAGTCAAAAGTGCATATCCTAGACAGGTAGTAGGTTTACATATTAAACCTCGTTA
>JAZNXD010000019.1:0-2898 GCA_045593685.1 Candidatus Enterousia sp.
CCCAAACCGGCACCCACGCCACCCGAAATGAACATGGCGCGTCCCGCACGTCTGAATATTACCCCCGCCCCGGTGGCCACAAATATACCATCTGCGCCGATTGCCCCGGTGGCACCACTTACCCCACCTGCACCACAAACGGGGGATTGGCCCGAACTGCGTGAAATTTTTGAATCTGCGGGATACACAATTAAACGCGCCCCAAAAATCGGCACCGTTCAAACCGCCCTGTTGGCGATTGGCACGGGTGAACAATTATGGCTGGGCGCGGTTGGCATTACCACAACTGAATTACGTGGTGCGGTTGACACCATGGCCGGCGTATTTTCCGACACCCTGGATGACATATACATAAACATTAATGCATTTGTAATATCGGCCCCCGATGCCAATGCGCCGGGCGCCCCCGACATTTTAACATTTGACAGTGCGACCACATTGCGTAACTATATTAACGAACACAAGAACACACCACCGGACGCGGACGAAGCTGAAGGGTTCGAAGCCTTCTCTTCCTATATCTCGACTGTGGTTGATTACCTGGGAAAGATTTGATGCAATTAAATCAGTCTGCTGCTGAAAAACTTATCGCTGAATTGGGTATGAAGGATATGCCCATAAAAATGTTGCACCCGACCCCAACCGCCGTTTCCCCGGATTGGTTTACAAAATACAAAGAACTGTGCAAACAATTTATGTTATCCCTGACCGATTCGGTTGAAACATTGGCATTTATGAACCTGCCCCAGCAAGAATTTATGAACCTGATTATGGGACACAGTGTTCCCGAAAACATGTCTTTTCGTCTGCGCGTTCCATTGGTAATGGGGGGCAAATTGGAAATAGACAACATGTTCATGTGTCGAACATTTCCGCACGCATACAACATGGATCGTTTTATAATGGCCCAATCGGGCGCATCCACAATATGGTTACCCGACCCACCGACCAAGGTATACCATCCGGCCCAGACACTGGGCGGTGGCGATGGTGGCAACGGCACCGAAGACCGATTGACCGAAACCATCGCATCACAAATTGCGACGGACCGGGATTTTTAATTATACGGGGGATAAAAAAAATGACACCGACCGAATTTTTATCCGCAATGAAATCGCGTGGTGCAATAATTGCGCCACCTGCGACCATAAACCAAATCACATTTACCAACGCCACATTGCAACAGCACAGACATGCAATGTTACCACAAACATTTATCGATTTATTTACCATGGCCGGTGGCATAAACCTGGGCAGCGGATATATATTTGGCCCGAACGAAATTGCACGCAATGGCCTGTATCCAATCCCAAACATAGTCCGGGTAAACGACGACATTGCCCCATTGGGCAAAACCACGGGCAAGACAATATTTGGTCGCAACGATTTGTTTTATTTTGCCTTTGATGTATTCGGCACATGTTATTTATTGGACAATTTGACATTAAATCCACTACGTCGATACGACGACATGTATCGCGCCATGATTGATTGTTTAATTGCGGGGAAAATCTGAAATGAAAAAGATATCTGTATCATTATCCGGTCACCAGACCAGTATTACCCTTGAACCTGAATTTATTGATGCCCTGCGTGCATTGGCCACCCGCATGGGGCGCCCCATGGCACAAATAATAAATGAAATCGATGAATCACGTACCACCGGGACAAACCTGTCATCTGCGATACGCGTATGGGTATTAAATCAGATGATATTACACATTGGCAAAAATTAAACCCGCAAAATGCGGGTATTTTTATTTCACGGTATATTCTGTCATATTATCATTATTATGCTTGTTCATAACTAAACTCATATCGGGTTTCATATAAATCAAAGCACGATACTTACCATCCGCAGAAACAGATTTCCCATCCCCCACATCTACATAACGCAAACTATTTGACCACGAAGAATTCATTTCCGCCATGCGTTCCCATGCCTTTATATCATTTTGCCCATAACGCGATTTTTTATACGCATCCATTTTTTCAATTTGCAATTCATGATTTATATTATTCGTTGTAAAATAATCATGTCCCAATTCTGTGGCGTAAAAATCTTTTATAATTTCATCTGTCTGTTCCAGGTCCACAAATTCGCACAACAATTCATACCCCCCAGCATGTGCGACCGATTTTTCCAAACTAAGAATTCCTTTATACCCCCCACATTGTTCTGCAAACTTGTTCCACGCCGCACGAACAGAATTACTGGGCTGTTTTCCAAATTCTTGGGCCAACGCATCCAACATCGCATTCGAATCCGTAATATTTGAATTATCTATATCCTGTGCGCCTTTATCACCCGAAACTGTTGCCTGGGCGGTTACATCCCCATCGGAAATTTCGGTAACAGATGCAACCACGACGGCATCCGCCACCACTTGATTCTGGGATTCATTTTGCCCACCGGATTGTTGTTGCTGGGGCTTTGAAACCTTTTGCTTAACTGTATCGGTCAATTTTTTTACATAATCCTGACCAACCTTTTGTTTATCAAATTTCTTGTCTTCTTTTTTCGCATCTGAATTCTTTAATTTATCATCATCCTTGTCATTATTTATCAGCAAATTGCCCACCGCGCCACCAACCGCACCAATTCCCGCGATTGTGGCCCCGGTTTTAAGTTTGTTTGCCGTGTCGGATTTCTGCGCCGCCCAGGCCGCCGCGTCGGGACCATCGGGATTCTGTAATGCACGCGCCAGTGACGTAAACGCACCCGATGTTTTACCAATCGCAACATCGTCGTACAGACCACTTGTCGCGGAATCCAATATGCTTTCACTTTCAATCCCCGGTTTCATCCCCAGGGCGTTTTTACGCACCTTTAAATCATTGGCCAGGTTCACATATTCGCTGTACAGCCCCACCAATTCATTACCGCCGGGTAATTGC
>JAZNXD010000020.1:0-10356 GCA_045593685.1 Candidatus Enterousia sp.
GGGGCGGGCTGTGTCATGTTTTCGGGGGTGGGTAAATTTGTCGCCCGTGTGCGTGGGCGCAACAACAGGTGCAATCCAAAAATCACTATGAATATAGATGCAATTATTGATATGTAAAAAGATGTGGCTATGGGTGTTTGATTTGCCTGCATATAGGCCAGGTGATGCCAGTGGGCGCGTGAAAATATGTTGAATCCAAATCGGATGTTAAACCAAAAACATACCCCCAGTGTTGATGACAACAACCACAGTGTGGATAGTAAAAAATTATCCAATTTGTTCTTCATATCGTTTTTAATTGTATCATATTTGTGATAAAGTAAAAAGCGTTATGATTGATAAAAATAAGGTTCTTGAACAAATTAGTGGAAAATGTGCACTGTGGTGTGGGGCGGATATGGATGCGGGTGAATTGGCCCAGGCCGTTGGTGTAATGGGCGAAAGAAATATTCGTATGGTTTCTGTGGCGCAAGATTCGGTTGCGACAATTTGGCCATGGGTTGAACGTGATAATATAAAAATTATGTCGCGTTTTTATTTCGCAGATAAAAAAATTAGTGAAAAACAAATTTCTGATGTGACGGTGCGGATAAATAATGCCTTTAAACATGGTGCGGGTGGGGCACAGATTTTTTTGCCGTATGCCGCGTTGGCGGATTTGGTGGAACAAACGTATGTTATTCGTGATGATTTGTTCTTTGACAAGGATTTGTCGATTGGGGTGGATGTGGCGAAATTTGGACCGTATGATTGGGCGGATTTGTTTGGACAGTTGCGTCGACTGAACGCAACATCGGTGGTGTTTGTGTTTACCAAGGATGCGGGTGACAAGTCGGATTTTGTTGGACGAATTTATGGTATGTTAAACGCGTGGGATGCGGATAATAAATTTGATTTGCATTTCGCATTTGGGCCTAATTTCATGCGTATAGAGCAGGCATTGCGATTGGTGCAAAGTGTGCGCCCGGAATTGGTTGGGCGGTTGAAATTTTGGGTTAATTATTAATTGTGCAGTATCAGATATTTTGGTGCGTCGGTGCCGGCCTTGTTTTTATGCTGGTACCGGGTTTGTATTATTTCCATATCCGGGATTGTTGCAGACAGCGATGTTGACTTAATCTGTTCCAAAATCCAATCAAAGTATTCCCAATGGTCTGTGCCAATTATGATTTCACCGTTATCAGCCAGATATTTTGACAGGGTGTTCAAAAACTCTGCGGATAATAAACGGCGTTTTTCATGTCGTGCCTTGGGCCAGGGGTCGGGATGCAGTACCCAAATTTGTTCAAATTTCGAATCGGTGTTTCGCAAAAAATCACGAACGTCGTCCGCCCAAATTCTAATGCCGGTATATTCGTCCAAAATCCGATTCGTTTTTTCGTCAGTTATTGCAGACATCAGGGATGCAACACCGTTCATAAAAGGTTCGGCGCCAATGATGATTTTTCCCGGATTTGCGCGTGCCAGGTCGCGTACATGTTCGCCCGCGCCAAAGCCAATTTCCAAAATGTCGCCCGATGTTGGTTTTAATGCCGGCAACAGTTCTGCAATCAGTGTTTGTTGACGTGCGGATAATTTTTTGCCGTGACGGCGACCAAATGTTCTTATTTCTTGTTTTTCCATATATTTAGTATAGAATTGAGTAATTAAAAACACAAGGAATATATAGATATGGCGAAGTATCCTAGGGAAATAAGTATAGAAAAACCAAACTTTTGTTTGCGTAAACCGGAGGCTGAGTTTTCTGTGGCGCGTGATGTTTTTTTGGCGGTGGACAGAAATCGTGATTTCTTTCGGCCTTGGCTGGGGTGGGTTGATTTTGTAAAAAGCCCCGAAGATGAATTTAGTGTTGTTCAGTCTGTTGCAAAAGATGATGTATGCAAATATTTTATTTATTGGTATATGCGTTTGGTTGGTATGGTTGGCGTTGTGCGTGAAGATAAATCTAATCGTACGATGGAAATAGGGTATTGGTTATCGCAAGATGTTAATGGAAATGGCGTTATGACCCAGGCTGTGAAACGGGTTCAGGATTTATGCTTTGAACACGGTGAAGCAAATCGTATTGAAATTCGCTGTGCGACAGACAATTTATTGTCACGCGGGGTGCCGGAAAGATTAGGCTATGCGCACGAAGGAATTTTGCGTTCAGCAGAAGTCTTGCGCCCAGGTGTTGTGCATGATATTGCGGTTTATTCAAAATTAAAATCAGAATGGGAAAAGGGAAAGTAATATGAGAAATGGTTTGTCAAAAGATTTAATTGCGCGTGTGTTGGGCGGTGCGCCAAAGTATAATTTGGATGAGTTAGAGGCAAAATTCCCGCCACGGAATCTTGCGGACGGCGCAATGGTGACACGTTTTGCCCCCAGCCCAACGGGATATATGCACATAGGTGGTCTTTATGGTGCATTGATTGATTGTAAATTGGCCCAGCAATCGGGCGGTGTCTTTATGTTGCGTATTGAAGATACGGATACCAAGCGCGAGGTCGCAGATGCCGTTCAAATTATTAATGAATCTATGAAACGATTCGGTTTGGATTATAATAACGTTCCAATGTATGGGCCGTATTATCAATCGCAACGCAAAGATATATATCACAGTGTGGTCGCGCATCTGTTGGAAAATGGTATGGCGTATCCGTGCTTTTTGACGGCGGAAGATATGGATGAGATTCGCGAAAATCAAAAGGCGGCGGGATTTGCAACCGGTATTTATGGTGAATTTGCACGTGATAGGGATATAACCGAAGAAGACATTGTTGCGCATTTAAATAATGGTGAAATCCCATCGATTCGATTGTATTCGGTTGGAAATCCAGAACAAAGAATTTTTTGCAAGGATGCCGTGCGTGGGTCGATTGGCTTTCCGGAAAATAACGAAGATATTGTTTTGATTAAGTCAAATGATGGATTGCCGACATATCACTTTGCGCATTTGTGTGACGATCACTTTATGCGCACGACACATGTTATTCGTGGGGAAGAGTGGTTGCCTTCGTTGCCGTTGCATGTTCAATTATTCCGTATGATGGGATGGGTGGCGCCGCTTTATATTCATACATCGACCATTGATAAGATTGATAGCGAGTCAGGCAAACAACGTAAATTATCAAAACGTAAAGACCCAGAGGCAAATGTTGCGTTCTTTTTAGAAGCGGGTTGGCCGGTTGAATCTGTGATTGAATATTTGGGGAATATTGCCGCATCTGGGTATGAAGAGGCCAAAATGAAGGGGCAGGTTAAATCATTTTGGGATTATGAAATGCGTGCAAAAAAAATCCCAATGTCGGGCGCTTTGTTTGATATGAAAAAATTAGAGTGGTGGGCCAAGGAATTTATTGGCGCGCTGTCTGTGCCGGAATTGGTAAATCGTATTGTGCGCTGGGCAAATGAATATGGCACGGACGCAAACAAAATGCAGGTCGCAGATGTGGATTATTTGACCGGTGTTTTGGGGATTGAACGCGATAACCCAAAACGTGTACGCAAGGACTTTATCACCTGGTCCCAGACGTTGGAAAATGTCGCATTTTTCTGGGATGAATTGTTCGTAGCAAATACAGAATATGAATTTAATCGGGACGCGTTGCGTGCGTTCTTGGCGACATATAATCCGGCGGATGATAAAGATGCATGGTGGGCAAAAATTGTTGCGGTGGCTGAAAAATGTGGTGTCAAAAACGGTGATGTGGCAATGAATCTGCGTGTGGCGTTGTCGGGTCGTACAAATACGCCGGACCTGTATTCTATTATGTCGGTTATGGGTGGGGATAGAGTTATTAAACGAATCAAAGGGGTGATAAAATGACAAGTGAAAAACGGGCGCGGATACGCGCGGTAAAAAAAGATGAGCATGGGTCAAGACTGTTAAAGGTTTTGCGTGCAACGGGTCTGTTTCGTTGGGAAAAGCCCAGTACACATGCAGAGGAGGTTGTTAATATCCTGACCCATGGGATTGGTATTGGGTTGGCCATTGCGGCATTGACACTGTTGGTTGTGTTTGCAGGAATCAAGGGTGATGCGTGGGCGATTGTGTCGTGTGCGATTTTTGGTGTGACGATGATAACATTGTATTTCGGGTCAACAATGTGTCATGCGACAATCGGTAAAAAGCATGAATGCTTTTTTGAAGTGTGGGACAGTGTTGCAATCTATGCGTTGATTGCGGGGACGTATACGCCATTTTTGTTGGTGAATCTGCGCGGGATTGTTGGTTGGACCGTATTCGGAATACTGTGGGCGATTGTGTTATTTGGCTCGTACATGAAAATCCGTAATCCAAAGCAACAGCCAAAATGGATGGTTGCGCTTTATGTTGCAATGGGTTGGACGTTGCTGTTTATATTGCCGGCAATGATTCATAATATTCCGATTCGCGGTTTGTGGTTTATATTGGCGGGTGGATTATCGTATACGATTGGTGTGATATTCTATCTGTGGCGGTGGATGAAATTTTCGCATGGGGTTTGGCACCTGTTTGTAATTGGGGGAACGGTTTGTTTCTTTTTCGCTGTCCTGTTCGGGTGTATTTTGGATTTGTAAAACTAAAACCGGCATTTGCCGGTTTTTTTGTGGTTGACTTTTGATGGGCAAGGGCATAAAATTTTAATCATGAGTTTATTTAAGTCTTTCTTTACAACAACTACTACAACCCCGTTGGGGGTGTAATTTCTATGTTGCGGAAAACCGCGTATTTTCTTAAAATAAAAAAATCAAAAATTAAATAACAAAAATAAAACAAGCATAAGGATATATGTTATGGCATATGATATTGAATTGATTCGTCACTCGCTGGCGCATGTTATGGCGGCGGCGGTAAAGAATTTGCACCCGGATGTTAAATTCGCGGGTGGCCCGGCCATTGAAAATGGTTTTTATTACGATTTTGATACAGATTATCGCTTTTCCGAAGAAGACTTTGCAAAAATCGAAAAGGAAATGCGCGATTTGATAAAATCTAATGGCCGTTTCGAACAACGCAACGTCAGTTTGGACGAAGCCAAAGAAATCTTTGCGGACCAACCGTATAAGATGGAGTGGTTAAACGAATATGATGCGGCGGGCGCGGATTTGTCAATTTATACCTTTCGTGATTTTGTGGATTTGTGTCGTGGACCACATGTGGAATCGTCCAAAGATTTGCCAAGGGATGCGTTTAAAATCCGCAGTGTGGCCGGTGCATATTGGAAGGGGGATTCAAAAAATAAAATGTTGCAACGTATCTATGTAGATGCGTTCGCCACACGTGAAGAATTGGAAAATTTCTTGAAAATGCAGGAAGAGGCCGCCGCGCGCGACAACCGTAAACTGGGCAAGGATATGGATTTGTTCCACTTTGAACCGGAATATGCGCCGGGGTCGGTGTTTTGGCATGACAAGGGATACAAAATGTATCGCAAATTGATTGAATTTGTTCGTCGTCGTCAAGAGTTGGCGGGGTATCAGGAAATTTCGACCCCGGCCGTTATGGACAGATGTTTGTGGGAACGTTCGGGCCACTGGGCGAAATATGGTGAACATAATTATTCCGGAAAAACCCAGGATGGCAAGGTGTTCTGTATTAAACCTATGTCGTGCCCGGGTGGGATGTTGGTGTTTGGACATGGACTGCGTTCGTACAAGGATTTACCATTATATATGGCGGAATTTGGCAAGGTTCATCGTTACGAGGCGGCGGGCGGTTTGTCAGGTATTTTGCGTGTGCGTGAATTTACCCAGGATGATGCGCATATTTTCTGTACCGAAGAACAGTTAGAGGAAGAAGTTGTTAAAATCCTGCGCTTTATCAAGGATATTTATGGTAAATTTGGATTTGAAAAAATTACCATGAAATTGGCCACGCGCAAGGAATCGGAATTCCGTATTGGGTCTGATGAAATTTGGGACAAGGCCGAAGGTGCATTGAAACATGCGTTGGAATCAAACGGTATTGAATTTGAAATCGCCGAAGGAGATGCAGCGTTCTATGGACCGAAGATTGATAATTATCTGCGTGATTCAATGGGGCGTGTATGGCAATGCGGTACGGTGCAACTTGATATGAACCTGCCGGAACGATTCGATTTGAGTTATGTTGGCGAAGATGGTGAAAAGCATCGTCCGATTATGTTGCATCGTGCAATGTTGGGGTCGATTGAAAGATTTATGGGAATCTTGTTGGAATCAACGGGGGGGAATTTGCCACTGTGGCTGAGCCCAGAGCCCGTTGTCGTGACGCCAATTTCGCAAAAGCATGCAGAATATGCGAACGAGGTCGTTGGTGCCCTGCGTGCGGCGGGTGTTAATGCGCGTGCCGATTTGAGGGACGAAAAGGTAAACTATAAAATCCGTGAATTGTCGCTGGCAAAAACGCCGATTATTGCGGTTGTTGGTGAAAAAGAAATGGCGGAAAAAAATGTTACGCTGCGTCGATTGGGCGTGGAAAAACAGGAATCTATGTCACTTTCTGAATTTGTAGAAATGATGCAGAATTCTGTGAAGATGCCATTGTAAACCCAAGGGAGAGACATATGAAAAAAGTTATTTTGTTGTGTATGTTGGTTGCGGTGCCGTGTGTTATGACGGGCTGCGCCAAGAAGTGCGAGGTAGAACCAATCGTGGAACAAAATCATAAATTAATCGTTCCGCCGAATTTTGGGAATATGCCAAAGTAAAAAAATACGCCAAAGCATTTTGTCTTTGGCGTTTTTTATGATATAATGCGTGTAATGAAATATGGGGGGATTTTATCATGAATGATGATAATAACTTGGATTTATTAGATTTGGACGATAATGCGTCGATGGATGCTTTGCCGGATGCCGTGCCTTTTGGTGCGCCAAGACCAAAGAAACCGTGGCTGTTGTTAACGGTGGGATTGGTTGTTATTGTGTTGGCAACATATATCATTATTCGTGCGATTGGGGATGATTCGACTTCTTCGATGGAGGTGGATTTGGATGTCCCGGTAATGGTGGATAATGGTGCGGGTCAGCCGATGCCGGTTGATATGAACGTTATGCCACCGGCACAGCCGGTGCAGGTCGCGCCCCAGCCGGTTCAGAAACCTGTTGCGCAACCGGCGCCACAACCATTGGTCGCACCACAGCCCCAGCCCGCTGCACAGCCGACCCCCGTTCAGCCGACGGCCGGTGTTCCCGTACGTGTGGTCGAAGAACGCAAGGAAGTAAAATTTAACCCCGAAGCGGTTGCAAAACCTGCGGTTCAGCCACGTGTGGTAAAGCCTGCAGCGAAACCTGCGCCCAAGCCGACGGTAAAGCCCGCGCCCAAGGCGCAGGCAAAAGTGGCATCCAATCCGACGGTAAAGCCTGCACCCCGGGCGGTGGCGGATAAGCCGGTTGCCGGTGCATGGTATGTTCAGTTTGGATCATACAGTTCACGCGCATTGGCCGAAGGTGCCCAGCGCCAAATGCAAAAGGCACATCAGGGCTTGTTCGCGGGAAAACAATTTGTTATATTGGCCGCACAGTTAAAAGATGGCAAAACAACATACAGATTGCGCGTTGCGTTTAAAAATGCAAATGATGCGAACGGATTTTGTCGCAATGCAAAATCCGATGGGTTGGATTGCTATGTCGCCAAATAATCAAAGGGGATAAAAATGTTTGGACGTTTGGGTTGGATGGAAATACTGGTTATCGTTGTTTTGGTTGTTATCCTGTTTGGGCATAACAAAATACCGGGGATGATGCGTAACCTGGCCGATGGGTTGAATGTCTTTAAAAAGGAATTGAAAAAGACCGCGCCCAAGGCCCAAGACAAAGGGGCCAAAAAGACGGTGACGAAAAAGAAACCGGCCAAGAAAAAATAAATAAAAAATTCCCGCCATTTGGCGGGTTTTTTGTTGTGATGCCGAATTAACTTAGTGACGTGGGTGTTTTTTTTTGGTATAATTTATGGGAAAGGATGAAAAGACTGCTGGGATTTTTTATGGCGGTTATTTTGATTGCGCCCGGTGCATTTGGTGCCGATGGCGCTGTTTCGCGTGTAATTCCAACGATTGATACGGGGGCGGCCGGGGAAGATACGTCGGGGCGGGGGGCGGTTGCACGTACCGCGACCCGCACTGTTTCGGTGGTGCCCAAAAAGGCAGAGGTTGTCGAAGACGATAATAAGCCGGGGCTTGCGGTACGTGGTGCCGTGTCGCGTGTATTTTCGGGTGTGACGGATGCGCCGGCCACGCAATCAGTTGCCGCGCGTTCGGCGGTCGTTGCCCGTTCGGGGGATGTGGCACGCAGTAATTTAAGTGCCGCCGTAAATACCGTTGGTCGTAACAAGCGTGTTTCAAATGCAAGCATCAACAGCAATCCGACCGTGCGTCGTGCAGGCTTGGTTTTGCGCCCCAGCACGGCCGAGGTTGGGGGACGTGCCACGATTGGTGATACGGGGATTCAGACCGGGTCCAATATTGATGAACAGGTGCGTTCGCTGAAAATGCGTGCCGCCAAGGAAATAAATGCAGAAACCATCGCCCAGGCAACCGAACGTTTGGAACAGACGGCCACATTGAACAAATCATGCCAGGAACAATATAACGATTGTATGGATCAGTTCTGTGCCGTGATTGATGCAAACCAGGGGCGTTGTTCGTGTTCGTCGAATCTGTCGCGTTATACCAAGGTGGAAGAGGCCGTCAAAGATGCCAATAATCAGTTGAACGAAGTTGCCCAGCGTATTCGCTATGTTGGATTGTCGGCCGATGAAATTCGTGCAATTTTGACCGAGACCGAGGCGGAAGAGGCACTGTCGGGGACAACGGATACGTCGGAAACGCGTAATATGTTGGAACAAATCGAAGAATTAATTCGTGATCCGGTGTCGAACACTTCGGCGGTGTATTCGGGCGAAGATTACAGTGACTTTGGTTTGGATATGAATTTGGATTTTTCATCCGAAAGTTTGGATTTGTTTAATTTAGATTTCCTGGGGGGTGGCACAACGGGCAGTTTTTCAAACCTGCGTGGGGCGGAATTATATAACGCCGCCAAAAAACGTTGCAAGACGGTTTTAAATCAGTGCAAAGAGGCCGGGTCAACCGTATCGCAGATTACGGGTAATTATGATTTGGCGATTGACAAGGACTGTATTGCATATGAAAAGGGGTTGATTAAGATGAACGAAACACTGTTGTCAAATGTGGGCAGTGCGAATCGTATGTTGCAAAAGGCGCGTTTGGCCGTGTTGCAAAATAAAAATATGTATGATGCCAAGGGATGTATTGCGGCGCTGGAAACATGTATGACCGACGAAATGGTATGTGGTGAAAAATATTTCAAATGTGTTGACCCAACAAAAAAGTATATTGATGAAAATGGCAAGGTTGTATTGGGGCAAAATATTTCCAATATTAAGAATTTTATGTCCGGGTATAATAATGCCCTGATTGATGGTGACTTCTTGCAAACCGCGTACGGTAAAGATATTACAGAAAGTTATTGCAAGGCGGGCGGAAATGCAGGGCATTGTAATGCCAAGTATTTATTACAGAAAATTGGAACCAAGCAAAAGGTGACCGATGAAGGACTGTGTCGCGCAGTTTTGGATAAATGCCAGCGTTATACATATGATGATAATGGCAACTATATACGATTTAATGATGTTGTTGTGAATTATATTCAGCGTGCGTTGGTTAATATACGTGCCGCACAAAGCAAGATTATTTCTGAATATGCGTCCACTTGTATTGTGGATGTTGCCGATTGCTATAACAGCCAGGTAACCCAGGTTAACGCATGGTCCAGCAATGCAAATGTCACAAGTATTCAGGCCGTATTGGCGGGCGCGTGTCGTAATGTGGCATTGACGTGTGGATATGCGGTGTTTTCGTCGACAACCAAATGTAGTACCGAGAGTAATTGTATTAAAGAAATATCGACCATGTTCTATCAGTCGTTATTGTGTCCGGAAAATTCCACCTATACTGATTCTTCTGTCACTTGTCGTAAAAGTAATGTTGGTAATGGTTTGCAATGTGTTAATGAACGTTGCGAATGCAATGATGGCTATGTTGCATGGGGTAATGCATGTGTGTTAGAGTGTGGAACAAATCAGGAACGTGATAGTTATGGCGTGTGTCAGTGCAAGTCGGGATTTGTAGAGGAAAATGGGCTGTGTGTTGAACAACAGTAAGCCGTTCCGGCCGGGTGATTAAGTACGCTTTGTTTGTATTGCCCCCGTGTATGCGGGGGTGTTTTTTATGTGGGGGCGTAACGTGCATACAAAAGTAATTTGATAATTTTATGGACTCCGATCCCGCCTGCGCGGGAATGACAAAAAGGGGGGGCGGGGATGACAAGGGGAAGATATGACCTGGGGGTGAAAGTCAAGCCGCGGGATGACAAAACTTTTCATGTT
>JAZNXD010000021.1:0-60268 GCA_045593685.1 Candidatus Enterousia sp.
CTGAGAGAACAAGGTTTCAATATCATACTTAGACAGGCCGATGTACTGAATCTGTTGGGCAACATCCTGAAGTGCTTCGGTCGCTTCTTTTAATGCAACCTCGGTCTTTTCATAATTCTTGATATTTTTAGAACATGAACAGCGTCCCTGGTTATCATCCAGAACGTTACAGAAATTATCCATACATTCTGTGTACTGAGCCTTGCAGAAAGAGGTCATTTCGGCCACAGAATCCATTGTGGACGTCAGGCTTGCCACGGTTTCAGCCGTCACAACCGGGGTCGATTCCGCAGAATTAGAAACAGACACAACAGAATCACCACCAACCTTGGCCGATACGTTCGCAATACGGGCACGAACACGCGAACCAACCGCCGTCGCAACACGCGATGCGTTCAACGCATTTGCATCCGGTACCGCCGTACGACGCGTTGACACACCCGTACGAACCGCATCCGTCGTTGTGGCACGCGTTGGTGCAGCACCCGCCATGCGCGTTGCCACACGTGGCGCAGACGAAACAGCAGATGGCGCAACCACGCCCGCACGCGACGATGCAACAACACGACCCGCGGCCGCATTACGATTGGACACAGAGGCAGTAGCAGCGGTCGGCAGCGCACGCGAAATCGAACGCCCCGCAACAACATCGCCACGACGTGATGTACGCCCCGCAGATGTGGCAGAAACATTTTCCGCATCAACACCACCATCGTACCCACGGCTTGCAATCACTTCGTCACGATACACAAGCGCATTTTCCGCAAATGCAGGTAATGTCAACAATCCGCCAAGCAATGCAAAAAAACGTTTCATAAAACTCTCTTTCCTTACTATTACAATAATTTTACATATTTAGCGGTCTTTAAACAAGCGAAAAATATTTAAAACAAGTAAATAACAAGAACTTTTTCCCAATTTATTAAAAAATATAATGAATTCTTGTTGCACTTGTGCTATTGTTTGTTCTATAATCGTCGCCAAAGCAAGGGGATTAAAAAATTGTCGCTAATAAAAAAAGTTTCAATGTGGATTTTGACTTTGCCGTTAATCGGATGCACGACCGTGCCAACAACGACCAACGATGCCAGATTGGATAACTATACCCCAAAAATTACATCGACCGATTTTGACTATGACCCATATAAAACCCCAATCGCACAATATTACGAACAGGAACTGAATCAGGGGAAAGAGATTTCGGGCGCAACATTAATTGAAGACGGGCTGTCCGCGTTTATTATTCGTTCGGCCTTTGCACGTATGGCGACCAAAACGATTGATTTGCAAACATATATTTACAGTAACGATTTCACATCCAAGGTACTGATTGGGGAATTAAAGAACGCCGCAGACCGCGGGGTGAAAATTAGAATCCTGTTGGATGATTATGGTACAAAATCTGATATCGTGGATGTAACCCTGTTAAACCAGCACCCCAACATCGAAGTTAAGGTTTTTAATACCGTCGCAAACCGTTCAAAATTGTTGTACTATCCGCAATTCTTGGTGGACTTTAACCGATTGAATTCACGTATGCACAACAAACTGTTTATCGTGGACAATGTGGCGTACATTACCGGCGGCCGCAACGTGGGCAGCAATTATTTCTATCCGGAAACCGCATCGAATTTTTCAGATACAGACGTATTATTTATTGGCGATATGACACGATATGCAACGGACAGTTTTAACGAATACTGGAACCACCATTTGGCAATACCCGCATCCGTTTTCCCCAAGGCAAAGTCTAAGCGCGCAATGAAAAAATTGGAAAGAACGTTTGCAGACCTGGAACAAAAAAGCGCAGAGAATCTGCGAAAATATAACACGGTTATTTCCATGGCACAACGCGACTTTAAACAAAAGAAATTTGATTTCAGTTGGGGGCGCGGTAAATTCTTGGCCGACCCACCGGAAAAAGTCGAAATGACAATGGATGAAAAAGAAAATTATCGCAGTGATATTATTCGTGCATTGCAACATCTGTGGGACAAAACAACAAATTCTGTTTATATGTCGGCGGCGTACTTTGTGCCGGGCCAGGGTGGACTGGAACACATGTTACACGAAGAAAAATCGGGTGTACATATGACAATCGTTACGAATTCTTTGGCATCCACCAATGCACCGACCGTTTATGCGAAATGGGAAAAGTACCGCGAACAATTAATAAAATCGGGCGCAGATGTTTATGAATTTATGGTGTCGGCGGAAAACCTGCGGGGCAAGGAACACGACCGCGAAAGAAAGCAATCCAGTTTTTCCGTACTGCACAGTAAAACAATGGTGTTTGACGACAATATTTCATGGATAGGCAGTTTTAACCTGGATCCACGCAGCGCGTATTACAACACAGAAAATGTCGCAATCTTTGAAAGCCGCGACTTTGCAAACAAACTGCGCGAAATGATATTAAAAGACACACAGACTTCTTGGCGTGTAACATTGGATGAAAACGACAATCCGATTTGGACCGGATCGCGTCCGGGTGATAAGAAGCCACGCGTACACAAACACGCCCCAGACACCAGCATTTTCCGTCGCGCATGGAAATGTATTAGTAACCTGGTGCCGGAAAAGTTTGTATAAGCAGAATTGATTAACAGTAAAAAATAACGGGGCGACGCCCCGTTATTTATTTTCCTAATAACTTTAATATTGTGTCAACTGTTTCAGACATATATGTGTCCAAACCAAATGTCGTTTTGTAATCAGTTGTATCAGCATCGTTTACGCGATATTTTACCTCTAATACATTATTCGCCAGATTTTTAGCAGACACTATTATGCGGATTGGCGCGGCGATTAAATCTGCATCTGCAAATTTTTCACCTGCACGCGCGTCACGATTGTCTAATAAAACCTCGATACCTGCCTTTTTTAGATTTTCATAAATTTCTTCGGCCAATGGCAATGTTTTTCCGTCCTTGTCGGGCAGGCCAATTACCTCGACTGCGAATGGCGCAGTTGCCATGTTCCAAATTGGCCCTTTGTCGTCCGCGCTTTCTTCCATAATTGCAGCCATTGTGCGCCCAACACCAATACCATAGCAACCCATTATTGGATTCTTGGTTTCGCCGTCTGATGCAGCATATGTCAAATTCATCGATTCCGAATACTTCTTGCCTAATTGGAAAATATTACCAATTTCAATTCCGCGCACACGGCGCATTTTCTTGCCACATTTTGGGCACGCCTCAGTTTCATCGTCAATCAGTTCTTTGTTCGTATTAAAACCACACTCACACAAGAACAGTGTATCTTCACCCATATCATTTATCAATTGGAATTCGTGCGCGATACTGCCACCCATATCACCAGTTGACGACATTACACTGACCACATTTTTTAAGCCACAACGCGCAAAAACACGTTCGTACGCATGCAAGCAACGTTCATAATACTGTTCCAAATCCGACTGCGTTTCATGAAAGGAATATGCATCCTTCATAATAAATTCGCGTGTTCGAATCAAGCCGGCACGTGCGCGCAATTCATCACGAAACTTGGTCTGAATTTGATATACCATAAATGGCATTTGACGATACGTTTCCAAGACAGACTTAACATAATCAACAACAACTTCTTCGTGTGTTGGATTTAATACATAGTCTGTACCAGAACGACCTTTGAACTTTGCCAAAACGTCAACCGTATCATAACGACCGCTTTCGCGCCAAATATCTGCACCCGAAACAACAGGCATTAAAATTTCTTGGCCATCAATACCGTCCATTTCTTGGCGAATGATGTTTTCAATATTTCTAACAACACGCCAACCCAATGGAGATAAGGTGTAGCCACCTTGGAATGTTTGGTATATATACCCACCCTTAATCGCCATTTTATGACCATGCGTTGTCGCACCAGCAACGTCGCCAATCAGACGACGAACACATAAATTTTCAATTTTCATTTTCTGAATCTCTTTTATTTTTATCGTTATTATTTTTTATCTTTTAATTCCATATATTTTTCCGACACTTGTTTTTGCAGCACGTCGGCAATCTGCTTTCTGTCCAACCCCGTCAGGGGTGGCGGTGGCAGCAGTGTAATTTCAACCATAAATCCACCCAGCATCATGATGTGAAATACCTGGCCAAAGGCACTGCGTTCGCGTTTGCAATGCGGCCCCATATCCATCTTTTTGTTATCAAAATACGCAAAGTGATCGGCCAGGGTCTGTTCATCAATGACAGAACCGTCTTTATATCGATAATGCATTGCCATTGGCTGAACCGTAACGTTGGAATTTTCAACAAAATTAAACAGCGTACTTTTAAAAGGTTTTACATATGCGCCGTTTGTGGTTGTGCCTTCGGGAAATAAAATCATTGGATATTTAACGGTTTGAACCGCCTTTTGCACCACCGCCAAGGCATCGCGTGCATGCGACGGACGACGATCAACAAATATTACACCAAATTTACGCGCCACCCATCCGACCAATGGCCAATTTTCCATTTCTTTTTTGGCAATAAAACTGCCACGAAAGACGGACGGAAATGTCGCGATTTCAAACACAGATATGTGATTAGCAACAATCATTAATGGGCGCGCATCCGATAATTTACCATGCACAACAACGCGAACACCCGACAATTTTACCAAAATCCACATGAATACACGCATATAGCGTACAGACAAATCACCACGTGGCAGAATTAACAATATCGGCAACTGGATAACAACCATTATCCAAAATAACATAAATTTAATTGCCGCAGTTGTTGTATTAAATATATTTTGTTTGCGTAATTTTGCCATTTTGTTACTGTTCTTCGCTGTCTGATTTTTCGTTATCTTCGACGTATTCTACATCATCTGCGTCTTCGTGCAACAAAAATTCCACAAAAGCGCGCACCACACGAAACGGCCCAACAACCGGAAAGGTCATTATCTTGCCAACTGTCTTGATAATCTTTTCCTTGTCCGTTTCGGGCGCACCAAGTGCGTTTTCGCGTCCCAAGAAATGCTTTTGATATGCGGCATTCATTTTACGCGTTTCAACCATTACAAACACGTCATATGAATTAAACGGCACATCCACAAACACACCACGTCCAAACGTTGCCCCCAGGCGTAAGTACCCCTTAATCAACGGGGTCATTTCGGCACGCGCATCGGCAGCATCAACGAATTCGCGCGGTAAAATATTCATACGTGCCAGTTTAGGGTTCACGCCATCCGCAAATTTTTCCGGCAACACGGTTGCACGCAGGCGTGATGGCGACAGGTGATTGTAATACAGATATGATATGGCCTGGGCCGAACGTGCAGGTTTGGTCCCAACAAAGGACGCAACACCAAATAACACGCCTATTTTACGGCGAAGAATCAATTCACCCAGCCCCGCCCATAACATACGCATAACAAGTGCATTTTCACGATACGCCGGATCAACACACGCGCGTGACATTTCGGCAATGTTGCCACGATATTTCTTTATCTTGGATATATTAAATTCGTTTTCGGTGTAAAAGCCGTCCATCTTTTCCGCCGCACGACGGTCAATAATACGATACGTTCCAACAACACGACCATTATGAAAAACCGCCATATATTCCGCAAAACGATCATAGGCATCGTATTCTTCGCCCAATGCACGCTGTTCTTCGGTGGCACCGGCCCCCTCTTCCAGACAAAAAACATTGTAACGCAGTTGACGAACCTGTTTGCGTTCTTCCTTGGTACGGGTCAGGCGAACTTCGAAATCGCGTATTTTGATAGCCATTAATACATCCTTTGTAAACTTTATATGTCCAAGAATACCAAACAAACGCCCATTATTCAATCGTTTTATTTGTGTTGGACAGGATGCGCGTTATGCGTAAATATAACTAATGCAGTTGATCGGCCAAATCGGCAATCGCAATGGCATACCAATTAGAATTATTCCACTTTTTTATGCGATAAAAATTTGGATAGGTCAGATATGCGGTTATAACCGGCATTGGCGCAACATCTGTATCCATTGCAACAGATGCATCAGGTGCGTCCTGTGTGGCGGTTATGGCCGCGACATCAGCGACCAGTCCCGCGACCATATCATTTTGCGGGATTGGTGTTCCATCGGGATTGGTTACACCCATGGACGCCCATTGTGGTAATGATAATTTTGTCTTGCCATCCAACAGCGATAAATCGAAATCCGCCGGCAGAACAACACGACGAACAATACGCTGATTCTTGTCCCAGCCCAAACGATTCAAATAGTTGCCCGCACTGAACATTGCGTCACTGACATTATTTATTATGTCAATGCGACCATCGCCATTTCCATCCGCGCCATATTGGGCCAATGTTGTTGGAATAAACTGAAAATGTCCCATGGCGCCCGCCCAGGAACCGCGGATATCATTGATTTGCAATTTATTCTTGTCCGCAATTTTCATCAAAGCAATCAGTTGATTGGTAAAAAATGTTTCACGACGACCATCATACATTAGCGTAAAGAAGGCATCGGTTAATTTATGCCGCGACTTTACCACACCATAATTTGATTCCATACCCCAAAACGCCAACAAAACATGTGGTGGCACCCCAAATTGCGCATCGACACGCGACAGCAACGTTGGATATGTCATCCGCATTTTTTGACCGTTTGCAATCCGTGTCGGATTTACGGTACGTGACAAATACCCATCCAGGGTCAATTTAAATTCGGCCTGATTTTTATCACTTTTTACAATAGACGGAATAAAGGCCGGGGAACGCAACGTGTCATCTATGGTATCGGACGATATGTTTTCCGATGCCGCGCGTGCGCGCACCGAATCCAACATTTCGTACCAGCGATCTACATTAAATTCCCCACGTGTTGCATGTGCCGAAAACGACACCAATGCCACACATGCGACCATACACGCAATACCACAAATCCGCATAACCGCCCCCAAATTTAATAATTAAAATGCATACTTGACGCCCAAATGCAATCCAAAAGACTGCCACGTGGCACGTTTCAAGGAATCCGAAACCTGTTCAGTATAGGCAGGAACCGTTTCCAACAAAGGAATATAAAATATACTGCCGTCGTCACCGACAATTTCCTGCATCACATATTGACCGTTTTCATCAATTACGTATTGGCTGTATTCTGCGACATACAATTCACCGCCAATATTGCCAACATGGAACAAGTTCGTATCAACCTTTAACGACAATTTTACACGATCGGATAATTTGTAATTGTATTCCAATTCCGCCGCGTATGAATAGGCACCATTGCTGCCTTCGTCCAGGAAACTGGGGTTCTGTTGCCAATCGGTGCGATTGGGCCAAATACCTTCTGAGGAATATTTAGGCAGTCCAAATTGAAAATACATACGCAGATTATCCTTTAACGTCATCTGCTTTTCAATTTCAAGTCCGACATAAAATCCAGACCAGGTTGTGTTATAGATATGCGTTGTACCTTCGACAATAACGGGACCATCACCACCAATTATAACACATTCGCCCGCAGATACACCCCATGGAACAGTACCCATTGAAATTTCATAATCGCCGGTATATAACGTATCCCCCAGCGCACCAAAACCATCGTAATAACCCGAAACCGAGTTTGTTACAACCTTGATATCTTCGGGCGACATACAAACCTGGTAAAAATTGTCCGGCACAGCAACGCCAACGGGTGCAGAATAATAATTACCCAAATCATCACCGTAGACATATTCGCCCTTGTCCGTCATCAGCGGCAGGTAAACGCCAGGATTCGGATAGTAATGATTGGACATTTCCAGGTTGTGTTTAAA
Source organism: Candidatus Enterousia sp. (assembly GCA_045593685.1). Classification (GTDB taxonomy): domain Bacteria; phylum Pseudomonadota; class Alphaproteobacteria; order Rs-D84; family Rs-D84; genus Enterousia. The sequence goes on from JAZNXD010000021.1 coordinate 7,764, forward strand.
TATTTCATAACCAAACGATGGCGACAACTTCCACCCGCCAATATCCCAGACATGATGCGCGGATATCCCAAAACGAAAATAATTACTGCGCCCCGTTTGATCCCCCATAGAAATTGTAAAGATTCCATAGCCCTGGTCCGCTTCGTCAAACGGTTTCAGGTCATAGTCCATGGACAGACCGCCATGCGACATATCACCGTACGCATATTCACCAAACACAGATAAATCAAAGTCGCGCAAACTAAAATTATGACGGGCACCAACACGGATTTCGTTCCAAATCATATCGTCCCATTCCAAAATGGAATTTACACCCGTTTCAAATTCAAAATCCGCAAAACGACGTGAATATCCCGCGTAAATCGATGTGGCCGGTTCGGATTCGGCGGGCAACGCAATACCATTTGGTGTCATGGTGCCCATTGTTGTCGGAACCGTTGGACGCGGAACCTGGTACGAATATGTTTGGGAATTTAAAACCTGTTTTGATCCAGATTGGCCAACATATTTTGTGTATCCACGCGCCGCATAGCGATTATAGGCCGCCTGGTTCGCGGTGGGCGTGGCCTGACTTTGATAATACGCAGGCACCCCTTCGTTTGCGGCAAACACCGCCAAGGGCGCAAAAAGAGCCGATAAAAATGAAATAGTCCTGACCTTCATCGTACTAACGTCGGGTTTATTATATCATAAAAATAAAAGACATAAAAGTGTTTTCATTTATCCCTTGCACACAAAAATTTGGGCGCTAGAATACAACAACAATGAAAAACATCGCACACAATATCTATATTCACGTTCCCTTTTGTATGTCCAAGTGCAATTATTGCGCCTTTTTTTCACGGGCGTGCGAAAACCCAGACTGGGATCAATACACATGTGGTATTTGCAATGAAATAAAATACTGGGCCGAAAAACTGGGCAGGATTGATATCCCAACAATCTTTTTGGGTGGTGGCACACCATCGCTGATGCCGGTGGCGACAATGGAAAAAATCCTGGGGGAAATACGAAATAATTTTAATATTCCCGATGGCGCAGAAATCACCATGGAATCCAATCCCGGTACATTGGACACGGGCAAGTTGCGCGATTTTAAAAACGCCGGAATAAACCGATTGTCGGTTGGGGTGCAAAGCCTGGATGATAAAAAACTGCAATTCCTGGGGCGGCGACACAGTGCAAGCGATGCACGGGCACTGATTAATGCGGGGCACGATATGGGACTGCGCGTATCGGCGGATTTTATATACGGTCTGCCCGGGGATACGGAACAAGCCGTCGCGGAAATGTGCAACCAAATAAACAACATCGGATTAAAACACGTTTCCATGTACGAATTAACCATTGAAAAAAACACGCCTTTTGGGCGCATGAATTTGAACATGCCATGTAACGAAGAAATGGCAAAAATGTACATGGCGATACAAAGCAATTTGAAGTTGGGGCGCTATGAAGTATCCAACTATTGCGCCGGGGGTGAACATTGCCGACACAATCAAAACATTTGGGATGGAGATGCATATATCGGCATTGGGCGCGGCGCGGCGGGACGCGTATTTATTGACAACAAATGGTTTGAGCAAATGGGGGACGGCGAACATTTTTCAGAAATATCGTCCGAAACACGTGCAACAGAAATGATAATTACCGGCATGCGAACGACCCGGGGATGTCGGTTGACAGAAATAATAAAAAACGTTATTGATATAGACTGGGTGCAAACACATCCGGAACTAGTCAAAACAGAAGACGACCGAATTCGTGCGACCGATATGGGGATGCTGATTTTGGATGAATTATTGGTAAACATAATACGGTAAAGGAAAATGGAACACAAAATATTGAACATTATCGGGATTGTTGCGGTTGTATCCGCAATCGTATGGGCAAACATTTCACAAAAGGAGAAGGTAGTGAACGCAGGTATAAAACTGGAAAATATGGACATGACGGTTAATCCGGGAAACGATTTTTATGAATACGCCACACGCGGTTGGCAACGCGCAAACCCAATCCCCGACGATTACAGTCGATATGGCGCCTTTGACGTGTTACGTAACACAAACCTGGAAAGAACACGCGAAATCGCAGAACAAGACAATGGCAAAATCGGAACACTGTACGCCATTGCAATGGATGAAAAAAAATTAAATGCAGATGGCGTAACCCCCGTCGCACCACAGTTGGCCGAAATCGATACACTGACACGCGCAGACTTGGAATCATATTTGGGAAAAATGTTTACATATTCATCAGCGTTTTTTAGTGACGGTGTGGCATTGGACGAAATGGACAGCGAACATTTTCTTTATAATATTGGCCAGGGCGGATTGGGACTGTCACGCGACTATTATTTCGACACAGATGCAAAATCGATTGAGGTACGCAAAAAATATAAAGAGTTTATTGAAAAACAGATGAAAAATTTTGGAATCGCGGTCGATGTAGATAAACTGTACGCACTGGAAGAACGTATGGCAAAATCTTTCTATCCCAAGGAAAAATTGCGCGATCCGCACGCCAACTATCACAAAATGAGCATTGCCGAAATCAAAGAAAAATTCCCCGGTTTTGATTGGGATGTATTTTTGTCCGAACGTGGGGCAACGGCCGCAAAAAATATAAACATCGGCCAACCCGAAGCAATCGCAGAATCAATCGCAATTATGAACGATACCGATTTTGAATTAATCAAAACATATTTGAAATATCGTATTGTTGGCGCCGCCGATTCCGTATTGGATGATAAAACATATGACATTTCTTTTGATTTCTATAACCGAACAATGGCGGGACAAAAAGAACAAAAACCACGCTGGAAACGCGCGGTCGCAATGATTGACGGTTCACTGGGCGAAGAAGTTGGGCGACTGTATGTGGAAAAATATTTTTCCGATGACGCCAAGGAACGCATGCAAACATTGGTAAAAAATCTGCAACGCGCATACGCAATGCGTATAGAAAAGTTGGACTGGATGTCAGACAAGACCAAGGAAAAAGCGTTGGAAAAATTGTCAACCTTTCGTGCAAAAATTGGATTCCCGGATAAATGGCGCGACTATTCTAAACTGGAAATAAAAAACGATTCATTGTGGGAAAATATGATGCGTGTTGCACAATTCGAAGACGCATTTTGGATTGAAAAAATTGGTCAGGAAAAGGATCCGACAATTTGGTATATGAACGCGCATGAAGTTAACGCGTATTACGATCCGTCGACAAATGAAATTTGTTTTCCGGCCGGAATATTGCAATACCCCTTCTTTGACATGGATGCGGATGACGCATTTAACTATGGTGCGATTGGCGCAGTTATCGGACACGAAATGACACACGGATTTGATGATTCGGGGCGTCACTTTGATAAGGATGGAAACATGCGCGATTGGTGGACCGCCGCGGACGCCACCGGATTTGAAGAACGCGCAAATGTCATGAAGGAATTTTTTAACAATATAAAAATCAACGACGAAGTCAATGCAAATGGCGAATTTACATTGGGCGAAAACCTGGCCGATTATGGTGGCGTTACAATCGCATTTGATGCATACAAAAACTTTGGCACACCATCCGTTGGCGATGGCGCGTTGGGCGCAGACAAAAGATTCTTTATCGCGTATGCGGGTGCATGGGCACAAAATATACGTCCCGAAGAAGAACTGCGCCTGACCAAGGTTGATGAACATTCACTGGGGAAAAATCGCGTTAATGGAATACTGCCCCACATTGGCGCATGGTATGATGCGTTTGATATAAAACCAGAACACACAATGTACATCGTACCAGACAAACGTGTAAAATTATGGTAAAAAAGCCCCGCCAAACGGCGGGATTTTTTTACACAAAAAAAACCGCCGACGATTACTCGCCGACGGTTGCTCCCTTCCTTCCGATAAACGGAAACTGAGTGGTGTATTACGCAGCCATTGCAACACCGGACTTAACAGAATTATCTGATGCATCCATAATCTTTTTCGCTTCGGCAAAGACCATTTCTTTGACACGCAGTGCCAGGTCACGCGTTTCCATGGTTTCGGCCGGCACATCAAAATTGTCTGTGCGAATCTGTAACGAAACATACGCACCAACCAATGATGGACGTGATAAATCTTCGATGGAACGCGGCGCATTGTTTTGACCAATTTTTAATTCATCGGCCAGGGATATAATCTGACGATCTTCGTTTACCCAAACAGTTGTTGTTAAAACCTGGTTCAATGCAATCATAATTTCCTTGATATTTTTTGGCATGCGCGTTCCCCTCCTTATGGGCGTATGTTGCAGAAAACTGTTTAAATTTATGTAAACACAAACGTATTTACAAAATCAGACACAATCTTCTTGGTTTATTTTTTGTTTTTCCCAAAAAACCGGCATTTTCGCGGAATTCCGGGACTTTTATTTCTTTTCCCCTTGTCTATACAAACATCTTAGAACAAAAACGAATCGCAGGTCAAGCATAAAATGCATTTATTTTAAAATTATTTTAATTTTTTTATTTTTATTCACACAAACCATAATTTACCATAAAAAAACCATAAAATGTCATTGACAACCATAAATTCCCGTGCTAAGTTTCGTATGAAGCAACAGGAAAGAGAGGTCGGGAGCAATCCCAATTAAAGAAAATCATAAAATGTCATTGTTTCTCTCATCTTATGAAAATCGTTTGGATACCAAGGGACGCGTTTCTGTACCCGCCTCTTTCCGGGCTTCGGTTAATAATGAAAAATTTCCGGGCGTTGTATTATTTCGTTCCTTTACACATAATTGTATCGAAGGCATGACAATGTCACGCATGGAACAAATGGCCACTGCAACCGATAAAATGGGCATTTTTGACAGCGAATTGGATGATTTGACGGCAATGCTGTTTGCAGATGCACGCGAATTGGCATTTGATGTTACGGGCCGCATTGTTATCCCAGCCGACATGTTGGCACACGCCGGAATTACAGACCGCGCCGTATTTGTTGGACGCGGCAACAGTTTTCAAATATGGAATCCAGATGCATTTCGCACTGCCCAGGAAAAATCATTGAACAATTTGCGCAAGGCGCGCCCGAATCTGAAAATCGGAGAATAAACCAAGTTTCCTTCCAAGTAGTAAAAAAATGCCCCGCATGGGGCGTTTTGTTTAGGGGCGCAATGCCGCGATAATTTCTGCAAAGTTTTCCGCCGCGGGGCCATGCGCATTAATATCTGAAAAACGAATATTTTTTACCGTACGCAACCACTCAATCGCGGGAACCGTAATTTGACGATAATTGTCCAGGCGCCGACGAATAACCGCCGGGTCCGCATCATCGGCACGCCCACCACCTTCGCGGATACGTTTGTTTATTCGTTCGACCAACACACTTTCGGGAACGTTTAAATAAATAACATGTATATCAAATTTATCTGCATAATTTTTGACCAGCCATTTTGCCTGACTTAATTTACGCGGAAAACCGTCCAGGATAATATCACGATCCGGTGTCATTTTTTTGCGCATCAAATCAAACAACATATCATCGGGAACCAGGTTGCCCGCAGAAATAGTTTTTGCAATTTCACAATCCGCCGGCATGGCACGAAGAAGCGCCCCAACCTCGATATGATTAAAGTCATGGCGCGCCGCCAGCATACGCGAAAAGGTGCCCTTGCCTACGCCCTGGCCACCCATCATTACAATAATTTGTTTTTTATTTGTCATGTAATGATTCTATCATAAAAAACACGGCCGGGCAAGATTGCACGGCCGTGAAACAATTCATACGAATACAAATTATTTTTTGCTGTTTTCAATAGCAGCGCCCAAGATGTCGCCCAAAACAGAACCGCTGTCTGCTTCGTTTGCGAATTCTTTAACCGCCTGCTTTTCCAATGTCACCTGTAATGCACGGATAGACAATTTAACAGTGTTGTCTTCAACGGAAACAACAGATGCTTCGACGCTGTCGCCAATGCTGTATTTTGACGTATCCTGTTCTGATTTTTCACGTGACAGGTCTGTGCGACGGATAACACCGCGTACATCGCCCGCCAATGTCAAAACCAATTCATCAGGTGTAACTTCGGAAACTGTACCACATACAACCGCGCCTTTTTTGATGGCAGCCGCATTGTTTTCGGCACTTTCTGTCAACTGTTTGATACCCAGTGTAACACGTTCTTTTTCCGGATTGATGTCCAAGATTTTTGCGGTTACTTCCTGGCCACGAACGAACTTTTTCAGTTCTTCTTCGTCCAGTTTGTTCCATGACAGGTCAGAGATATGAACCATACCATCCAATTCCGGTGTCAGGGCCACAAACAAACCAAATTCAGTTGTGTTTTTGATTGGGCCTGTGATTACATCGCCAACATTGTGTGTTTCGGCAAACTGTTTCCATGGATTTGGTTGCAGTTGCTTGTACCCCAATGAAATGCGACGTTTATCCTGGTCAATACCCAGAACAGTAACAGTTACATCCTGGCCGTTTTGCAAAACTTTGCTGGGGTGGATGTTCTTGTTCGTCCAGGACAGTTCAGACATATGAACCAGACCTTCGATATTGTTGCCCAAATCGATAAATGCACCATAATCTGTCAAAGAAGACACTTTACCGGTTACTGTATCACCAACGTTGAACGCACGTGATGCGGTTTCCCATGGATCTTCTTCCAGTTGTTTCATACCCAACGAAATACGATGAGATTCTGGGTCGAATTGGATAACCTTGACCTTGATCGTTTCACCAACGTGAACCAATTCGCGTGGATGATTTACGCGTTTCCATGACAAATCTGTCACATGCAACAAACCATCGATACCACCCAAATCAACGAATACACCGTAATCTGTGATGTTCTTGACCGTACCTTCTAAAATGGCGCCCAGCGAGATATTCTTCATCGCTTCTTTCTGTGCAGCAGCGATTGTATCAGACTGAATCGCGCGACGAGATACGATTGCGTTTGTACGCAACGCATCCATTTTCAATACGCGGAATTTGTCTTTTAAGCCAATCAAAGATTTTGCATCGCGGATTGGTTTATGATCAACCTGGGAAGATGGCATAAATGCAAATACGCCATTGATATCCACGGTGAAACCACCACGAACAACGTCGATAATTGTACCTTCTGGATCGATACCTTCGGCAACCGTCTTTTCCAAATCTTTCCATGCCTTTTCAGCACGTGCCTTGGTATAAGACAAGATAGCGGTACCTTCGCGGGATTCATAACGTTCAACAAAAACGTCAATAATATCACCAACAGATGGCACGGACGCGCCGAATTCTTTTAAAGGAACGCGACCTTCGGATTTCAGACCAACATCAACCATTGCGAAATCACCACGGATATCTTTGACCGTACCCTTGGTGGCATAGCCCTGTAATGTTTCCTGGGAACCATAGTTTGCGTCAAACATCTGGACAAAATCTTCGCCAGATAATGGGTTAAATAAATCTTTGGATAAATCTTTCATAAGAAAATATTCATCAAAGTTTGCCATCGCCAATACTTTGTTAAAATAGACGAGGTCTTGTGGGGTTAATCGGACCGACAATGCGCCCACCCGCAAAGTCGAACGTATTATATATAACTTTTTGAATTTTGCAAGGTTTTATTGACTTTTAAAAACACCTACTGTATGATGCCGGTCATGAAACATTATTATTATCAAAAGTATCCTTATCTTAATTACCCCTTCTTGGACGAAGATGGCGATGCATGGATGATGTTTTCTATCCCCGCGCATCGTTTAGCACGCATGTATGAGTCAAGGATTGGGCGTGCCCCAAAATCTTTTTTTGACTGTGGGGCCGCAACCGGCGAAATTTTAAGACAGGCCGAAGATATGGGAATCCAGGCAAGCGGAATAGATATTAAACAATATCAAATTCCCGTTCGAAATGCGCACCTTTTTAAATCGGGATGGATTCAAATTAAGTCTATTTTAGATTGCGCACCGGTTAAAGCCGACCTGGCATATTGCAATGGAACGCTGACCTATATGAATACCCACACATTACCATTGGCGTTGGAAAAGTTTAAAAACGTTGGGATGCTGATTGCGATCCATAACACAACAGAAGATGTGATTGCGGCACGAAAACAGGGTGACGAATTGTTGTACTGTACCGAGCCACGACTGATTAAACCGCGCGATTGGTGGATGGAAACGTTTGATAAAAATGGATTTATGGTCGATTTCGACAACGAACATCAATGCTTTTGCGCAATTCCAAAACAACAAAAAACACGTTAAAAAAAAACCGCCCGTTTGGGCGGTGTGTTTATTTTTCGGGTTCGGCATTAATTGTCGCACGAACATCCGCCAATGCGCGCGCCCGTTCGGCAATCAGACCGTTCAGGTTTGCCTTGGTCAATTCGGCGGTATAACCAATCGAATTCGCAAACGCCAAAGCGTCACTGTTCCCATGGGTTTTGACCGCAAATCCACGCAACCCCAGAAAGGTTGCCCCCGCATATGAACGCGGATCAATTTTATGTTTCAATCTTTTAAACACATGAATCAAGAAGAAGGCGCCAATTATTGCCAAAACGGACTTCTTGAAATTTTCAACCACAACGCGCTTGACCAAACGTGCGGTACCTTCGACCGTTTTTAATACAATATTTCCGGTAAAGCCATCGGTCACAACAACCTGGACACGGCCGGCGCTGATGTCATTGCCTTCGACAAAGCCGATATAATCATACGGCAATTTATCTTTATTTTCGGTCAGAATTTTATTCAAGTGAACCAAGGTTTCGTTCCCCTTGGTTTCTTCGGATCCAATGTTCAAAACACCCAACTTTGGTTTTGGCATTTTTCCGACCACTTCGGCATAAACACTGCCCAAAATGGCAAAATCAAACAAAATCGATTCATCGCATTGAACATTTGCCCCCAGGTCCAGCACAACAACACGGCTGTCGCCGGCGCCAGATGGCAACATTGTCGTAATCGCAGGACGCGAAATACCATCAATCGTCTTTAACGCCAATTTGGACAAAGACATTAAAATACCGGTATTTCCCGCACTGATTACGGCGGCAGAGTTGCCTTCGCGAACATCCTTGATCGCCATGTACATGGACGTATCCTGGGCATGACGCAAAACGTCCATAACCTTGTCCGTAGGTTTGATAACGTTTGGCGCATGAATTACTTCGCAGTTACGGGAAACACGTGGATATTTCGCCAACAGACGCCGCAATTTCTTTTCATCACCAAACACACGAAAGAACACATGACCTTCGCCGTTTTGATATAAATACTGGTTCATACCACCAAGAACGGCATTTGGTCCCTTGTCCCCGCCCATGGCATCAATGGAAATAATTTTTTTATCTTCTGACATAGTATATAAAAAGGCAGAAAAGGCACAAAACATGCGCCCTGCCTTCTGCCCAAATCTTGGTTAGATTAAATTATTTTGCACCGCATGCAGGACAAACGTGATGTGGACGTTTCTTTTCGCCACATGTTTTGCATACGCCACATGGCATTACAGACAATGCATCATGCGAACGACGCTGTGCGGAACGTGCTTTACTTGTTTTACTTTTTGGCGTTGCCATTTTGTATCCTTTTTATTTTATAACTGTCCTATTCTATTCATTTTCTGGACATTTGCAAGAAAAACTTTATCCCCCATCCAGGGGCATGCCCCGGATGGGTATTTTTCACTAGATATCCAACAACTGCTGTTGACCGTTGCCTTCGCGCGCCAACTTTTCGGCACGTTGTTCTTCGCGGGCAATTTCGCGAACGCGACGAACATAGGCACCCGTTCCAATCGGAATCAAACGACCAACGATTAAGTTTTCGTTGATACCGACCAATTTGTCGGTTGAACCAGAAATCGCAGCATCCACCAATACTTTGGTCGTCTGTTGGAACGATGCGTTTGAAATAAACGAACGTGACGTTAACGATGCGCGGGTCAAACCAACCAAGACCTGGGAGGCTTCGGCCAAGCGACCATTGTCGCGCGCAACACGTGCGTTTTCTTCTTCGAAATCAACACGGTCGACAACCTGGCCCATCAAGAAGCCCGTGTCACCAGGATTTGTGATTTCGACACGACGTGTCATTTCACGTATCAAAATTTCAATGTGTTTGTCATTGATGGTCACGCCCTGCAGACGATAAACCTGCTGAATTTGGTCAACCATAAAGGTAGCCAGGGCTTTCTGGCCCAAGATACGCAAGATATCCTGGGGTACCGGGTCACCATCAACCAGTTTTTCCGCCTTTTTCACAACGTCACCACTGCGCACCAACAGGTTTGTACCCTTGGGCACCGCATATTCAACAGGCGCCGTACCATCGTCCGGTTCAATACGGATGATGATTTTGGATTTTGCATCTTCCAGTTCAATCGTACCATCGATTTCCGCCAACAATGCGGGGTTGGTTGGACGACGAACCTCTAGCAATTCATTAACGCGTGGCAGACCGCCGGTAATGTCGCCCGTACGCTTTGCCTGGACAGGGATACGTGCCAAAATGTCACCCGCAACAACCGTGTCACCATTGGCAACGTTCAAAACGGAATAAATTGGCAACATATATTCTGCAATCTTTTTTCCACCCAGGTTGATTACATTGCCTTTTTCGTCAACCAATGTGATTGCCGGCTGTAATGCCTTTTTGGTGTTTGTTTTCCAGTTAATAACCTTGCGCGAGACGATACCAGTCATGGAATCAACTTCTTCCTGGTATGATACGTTTTCAATCAGGTCATTAAAGTTAACAATACCGTCCTTTTCCGCGATTATTGTGTTGGAATACGGATCCCATTCTGCAACCTTGGCGCCCTTTTCAACCGCGTCACCGTCGTTCACAATCAACATGGATGCGTATGGCAAGGCACAACTGAACATTTCTTTGCCTTCGTTATCAACAACGGCAATTTTACCGTTACGTGACAACACGACAACACGACCCGCGCTGTTTTTAATTGTGTTAACATCCATCAATTTAATGTTACCCGCAACAGGGACTTCGATAAAGTGACTTTCCGCCCCACCGGCCGCAATACCACCAATGTGGAAGGTACGCAATGTTAACTGGGTACCAGGTTCACCAATGGACTGACCCGCGATAACACCAACCGCTTCGCCAACGTGTACCAATGCATTACGCGACAGGTCCATACCATAACATTTTGCACACAGACCATCCGAACAACATGTCAGAACACTGCGCACATCAACAGATGGCAGGCCCGATTCATTAATCGCCTTGGCCGCGGCCTTGGTAATCAATTCACCGGCCGGAACAATTACTTCTTTGCTGATTGGGTGGACGATATCGTGGGCGGCCGTGCGTCCCAATACCACATCCCCCAGCGCAACAGACAGGGTTGAACCCGTATAAACCGGTTTGGCCGTAATAAATTCTGTTGTGCCACAATCGTGTTCGGTAATAACCGTATTTTGTGCCAATTCAACCAAACGACGTGTCAAGTAACCCGCGTCAGCAGTCTTTAACGCCGTGTCCGACATACCCTTGCGCGCACCGTGGGTGGACGTAAAGTATTCAGACATGGTCAGACCTTCTTTAAAGTTCGAAATAATTGGAACTTCAATAATCGAACCGTCTGGTTTCTGCATCATACCACGCATACCCGCCAACTGCTGAATCTGACGTTTGGAACCGCGCGCTTCGGACAAAGCCATCATGTGGATAGAATTCCAGTTATCACCGGTCGACTTGCCCAGGGCGGCATATGCCATATCCCCCAGTTTGTCGGTTGTCTTCTGCCACAGGTCAATCAGTTTATTGTGACGTTCACCACCGGATAACAAACCGTTTTGATATTGTTCTTCAATTTCTTCGGCGGCCTTTTCTGACTGGGCAATCATGTCTTTCTTTTCGGCCGGAATAACAATATCGTCATAACCAATGGAAATACCACTAAACGCGGCCTGTTCAAAGCCAGTATCTTTTAATGCGTCCGCTAACAGAATCATTGCCTTGTCACCGCAATTTTCATATGTTGTTGCCAATAATGACTTAATCGCGCTGCGTGGCATAACTTTGTTGACCAAATCAAACGGCATTTTATCTGATTTTGGCAACAATTCACCCAAAATCATACGTCCGGCCGTTGTTTTATAAATTTTGCCATTGATACGCGCAACGATTGGTGTGTGCAATGTGATTGTTTTGTTTTCCAACGCCAATTTTACTTCGTCCATATTCGCAAAACGTGGTGACTTTTCATCATGTTCGCCGTTAATCAATGAAATGTAATATACGCCCAATACCATGTCCTGGGATGGAACAATCATTGGCGCACCGTTCGCAGGTGACAGAACATTGTTCGACGACAACATTAATGTGCGTGCTTCTAACTGTGCCTCTAATGAAATTGGAACGTGAACGGACATCTGGTCACCGTCAAAGTCAGCATTAAACCCAGAACACACCAATGGATGCAGGCGGATTGCCTTGCCTTCAATCAATACCGGTTCAAATGCCAGCAATGACAGACGGTGCAATGTCGGCGCACGGTTTAACAGAACGGGATGTTCGTGGATTACATCTTCCAAAATTTCCCATACGACATCTTCACCATTTTCAACCATTTTACGCGCAGTTTTCAATGTGTTTGCGTAATCACCCGCCAACAGACGTGCATAAACAAATGGTTTGAACAATTCCAATGCCATCGTTTTTGGAAGTCCTACCTGGTGCAATTTCAGGGTTGGACCCGACACGATAACCGAACGACCGGAATAGTCTACACGTTTACCCAACATGTTCATACGGAAACGACCCGACTTACCACGCAGGGAATCAGACAATGATTTCAATGGACGACGGTTTTGGGACACCATTGGACGTGCCTTGTGCCCGTTGTCGAACAAAGAATCAACCGCTTCTTGTAACATGCGTTTTTCGTTACGAATAATAATATCCGGTGCGTGCATTTCCATAAAGCGTTTCAAACGATTGTTACGAATAATTACACGACGATACAAATCATTCAGGTCGGATGCCGCAACGTGACCCGCATCCAATGTGACCAATGGACGCATATCCGGTGGGATAACGGGGATAATATCCGGTAACATCCACGCCGGTTCGGTCTTGGAATCCAAGAACGCTTCGACCAATTTTAATTGTTTGATTAATGCCTTGCGCTTGGCTTCGGATTTGGTTTCGGCCAATTCAGCGCGCAAACGTGTACGTTCATCGCCCATATCCAGGTTTGCGATAATGTTACGAACACCTTCGGCACCAATGCCAACGCGGAAGGCGTCCGCGCCAAATTCTTCAACGGCGGCCTGGTATTCATCTTCGCTGATGACATCATACTGTTTCAGGTTTGTTAAACCCGGTTCAATAACAATATATGCATCGTATGAAATAACCTGTTCCAGTTTCTTTTGCGGCAGGTTGTTCAACAATGTTGCGATTTTACCTTCGCGCAGGAACCACGTGTGCGCAACAGGCATCGCCAATTTAATGTGCCCCATACGTTCACGACGAACAGATGCAGAACCAACCTCTACACCGCAACGTTCACAGACAACGCCGCGGAATTTGATTCTTTTATATTTACCACACGCACATTCATAGTCTTTGACCGGTCCAAAAATCTGCTGACAGAACAGACCTTCGGCTTCGGGTTTCATAGAATGATAGTTGATGGTTTCTGGTTTTTTTACCTCGCCATGGGACCAGGACAAAATTTCTTCGGGGGATGCAATAGTGATACGCAGGGCATCAAATTGTTCCTTGGTTTCAATTTGTCCGAAAATCTTTTGCAACATATTGCTCATTATATTTTGCTCCTTGATAGAATAGTTTTTAGTTGTTAGTGGCTAGTGGTTAGGGTGTGGGGATGTGCCCACACCAATGCTAACAACTAATCTACTTTCTTGGGTGTCATTGCCAGACCCAATCCACGCAATTCGCGAACGAATACGTTAAAGGCCTCGGGTGTGCCGGTTTGGATATCATTGCTGCCGGAAATGATGGATTCATACATCTTGTTTCGGCCGGTGATATCGTCAGATTTTACCGTCAACATTTCGCGCAACAGATGGGCGGCACCGTGGGCCTCGAGTGCCCATACCTCCATTTCTCCCAAACGCTGGCCACCCATGTGGGCCTTACCAGACAATGGCTGTTGCGTTACCAATGAATAGTTACCGATTGAACGTGCGTGAATCTTTTCATCAACAAAGTGATGCAGTTTCAGCATGTACATAATTCCAACCGTTACCGGACGTGCAAACTTTTCACCCGTCATACCGTCATACAGGTCAAACTGACCGGTTTCCGGCAAATTCGCCAATTTCAACATAGAACGAATATCTTCGGGGGTCGCACCGTCAAATGTCGGGGTCGCCATTGGAACACCGTCACGTAACAAGGCCGCCTGGGCACGGACATCAGTATCCGTCATCTTTTCCAGTTTTTCGGCAACTTCTGGGCCATAAACCTTGCCCATTACGTTACGCAAATCGTCGGTGACGGCGCGTTTTGCACGGACTTCGTCCAAAACCGCACCAATTTGGGCACCCAATGTACGGGCAGCCATACCAAGGTGGGTTTCCAAAATCTGACCGATATTCATACGTGATGGCACACCCAACGGATTCAATACCAGGTCAACCGGTGTACCGTCCGCCAAGTGCGGCATGTCTTCGACAGGGACAACCTTGGATACAATACCCTTGTTTCCGTGACGACCCGCCATTTTATCACCCGGCTGCAATTTCATTTTGTGCGCGATGTATACTTTTACTTCTTTTAATACACCCGCGTTCAGGGAATTGCTTTCGGTGGCCTTGGATACTTCGGCATCCGCTTTTTCGTTCAACAACTTTAATTTCAGAACATGCTGTTCACGCAGTTCATCAATTTTACCTTGCGCTTCTTTGTTGTTAACAACCAATTTCTTAACATCCGATGCACGAATACCTTCGAAAACTTCGCCCGTCAGTTTTTTGCCAATAAATGGTTTCAAACTGCCCGTGCCGGCTTCGATGACCATGTTTTCCGCAATTTGGAAAATCTGATCTGCAAAACCTTTTTCGATGATGGCGATTTCTTCTTCGCGATCTTTGTTAATTTTTTCAATCTTTTGCAGTTCAATCATCTGGGTGCGTTCGTCCTTTTTAACACCGTGACGTGTCAGAACGTTTACACCGATAACCGTACCTTCTTCGTTTGGTCCAACGCGCAGTGATGTATCCTTAACATTTAAGGCCTTTTCACCAAAGATATTACGCAACAGCGCTTCTTCGGGGGTCAATAATGTTTCGGACTTTGGTGTTACACGACCAACCAAGATGTCGCCCTGTTTCACGCGTGCACCAACATAGATAATACCGGATTCGTCCAGATTCTTTAACGCTTCTTCGCCAACGTTCGGGATATCGCGTGTCAATGATTCTGGGCCCAACTGGGTATCGCGAACCTTGAATTCCTTTTCAACGATTTTTACAGATGTAAATACGTCGTCACGGGAAATACGTTCGGAAATAACGATAGAGTCTTCATAGTTGTATCCACGCCATGGCATAAATGCAACCAATACGTTACGACCCAACGCCAAATCACCATAGTTCATAGAAGAACCGTCCGCAATAATGTCGCCCGCAGAAATGCGATCGCCAACCTTGACCAATGGTTTTTGGTGGATGATTGTTTCACTGTTGGAACGTTCAAATTTTTCCAGGTTGTAAATATCAACACCGGTCACGACGTTACGACTGTTCATACATTTTACCACGATACGGTTTGCATCAACAGATTCAACGACGCCGCTGTGTTTTGCAACCTTACCCGTGCGGGAATCACGTGCCACTTCGCGTTCAATACCGGTTCCGACCAATGGGGCCTGGACACGTAATAATGGAACGGCCTGGCGCTGCATGTTCGAACCCATCAAGGCACGGTTCGCGTCGTCGTTTTCAACGAACGGAATCAAACCGGTCGCAATGGATACCACCTGGCGTGGTTCTACGTCGATTAAGTCAACTTCGTCCTTGGGCACCATGGTAAATTCGCCATCAACACGTGCGGTTACCGTATCTTCGGACAAAACACCGTCTTTGGTTGTTGGGGTGTTACCCTGGGCAATTTTGTGACCCAATTCTTCATCGGCGGTCAGGTAAACCATCTTGTCCGTAACACGACCATTTTCAACAACATAGTATGGTGTTTCAATAAAGCCGTATGGATTTACACGTGCATACGATGACAGGTGGTTAATCAGACCAATATTCGCACCTTCGGGTGTATGAATTGGGCATAAACGACCATAATGTGTTGGATGAACGTCGCGGACGTCAATGCCGGCACGTTCACGGTTCAAGCCACCGGGACCCAGCGCGGAAATACGACGCTTGTGTTCCAATTCGGACAGCGGATTATACGCATCCATAAACTGGGACAACTGGGACGTGCCCAAGAATTCAGATACCAATGACATTAATGGCTTTACATTAATAACATCCTGGGGCTGCATATTGGCAATGTTCTGTGACGACAGCGCTTCGCGAACCAGGCGTTCAATACGGACCATACCGGTACGGAAATTCTGTTCCAGCAATTCACCAACCGTGCGAACACGACGATTTGACAGGTTGTCAATATCATCAACATTGTCTTTGCGATCGATGATGTTTGTCAATGTCTTTAATACCGCCAAGAAGTCGGATTTGGTCAATAAACGTTCGTCTTCTGGCTTTTTACCGGAATCGATTTTCAAACGTTTGTTCATTTTGAAACGACCAACCGCAGATAAATCATAATACGCAGGTTCAAATCCCTGGCGCAGGAACAGATTAATCGCCGCTTCTAGTGTTGGACGTTCACCCGGACGGATAATGTTATAAACTTCGATCAGGGCTTCTTCACGATTGGTTGTTTTGTCCGCCAACAATGTGTTGCGCATATGTGCACTGATTGTGGCGTTATCGATTGAAATCAAACTGATTTCTTTGACGTTCATTTTATCCAGATCGTTCAGGACTTCTTCGGTGATTTCCGTACCCGATGGGAATACGACTTCTTCGCCCGACATAATCGGATCAAACAGATATTCACCAATCAAAGATTCTGGCAGGATACCAAATTCTTTGGTTTCCATCAATTTCTTCATACGTTTGGCATTTAAACGATCGCCCTTGGATGCGATAACCTTTTTATCCTTGGGATCAATCAAATCATAGTTCAAACGATATTTATCCAAACCGTTGAAATCAGATGTGGCGCCCGTCCACATTTTGCCGTTGAATTTCAATCCAATGCGGTTATAGAAGGTGCCCAAAATTTCTGTGTCAGACATACCACGGATTGATGGTTTGCGTGGATCCGCAATCCATTTCTTTTCATCTTCGGCAGACGGCAGGCAACGCAACAGAACAGTTGCAGGAACCTTGCGGCGACGGTCAATACGCACATAAATCACGCCCTTGGATTCTTCGAAATCAATCCATGATCCATGTTCTGGGATAATACGCGCGGTATATGTAATAGGATTGCCGGCAACCTTGGCTTCTTTGGTTGTTGCAAACACAACGCCCTGGGCACGATGCATCTGGGATACGATAACACGTTCAACACCCGATGCGATAAAGCTGCCGCGTTCGGTCATTAACGGCACTTCGCCCATAAATATTTCTTGTTCTTTGATATCACGCAGGGTCTTTTTACCATCTTCTGCGATATCCCATAAAATCAATCTCAGCTTCAGTTTCAACTTGCTGGAATATGTCATGTTGCGCAACATGCATTCTTTTACATTGTAAACAGGTTTGTCCAATGTATATTCCACAAATTCCAGGTCGGCAATGCCGGCATAGTCTTTGATTGGGAACATAGACGAGAATACATTTTGCAGTCCCATATTTTTGCGGGACTGGGGGTCAACATCTGCCTGCAAGAAGTCTTTGTAGGAATTATATTGAATTTCAACTAAATCAGGAAGCGGAGTTTGCAAAAAACTTTTACCAAAAGATTTTCTAAGTTTCTGGATAACTGCCATCGGTTTTAATCCTTTTTTCTGTGCGTTTTGCAAACATAGCAGGGCAAAAAGAAAATTCTTAAACAAATTGTGAATAAATTTTATAAAATCTGTACGACAACTAAAATTTTATTTGTTAATTATCGCGTCACAATTTATCTAATAATCTCCTTTTTGCCCGGCTTTTGTCTTACTTGTGTCTTTTTACGCCTTTGTGCCCGCATGGGATTTTCATCCCACGCGGGCGGCGTTTTGTCATATTTTCATATGACGTATGTTAGTGCGAACCATATGGTTCAGAAAAGTTAAATTATTTCAATTCAACCTTTGCACCAGCAGCTTCTAAGGAAGCTTTCAATTTTTCGGCTTCGTCTTTGGCCAAGGCTTCTTTAACAGCCTTAGGTGCAGATTCAACCAAGGCCTTGGCTTCGCCCAAGCCTAAGCCTGTGGCTTCTTTAACAGCCTTGATAACTGCCAATTTGTTTGCGCCAACTTCGGCCAAGATTACGTCAAATTCAGACTTTTCTTCGGCGGCTGCGGCAACAGGACCAGCGGCAACTGCAACAGCAGCAGCGGCGCTAACGCCCCATGTTTCTTCTAATGCTTTGGACAGTTCAACTGCTTCCAAAACGGTCAATTTTGACAATTCTTCAACTAATTTCTGAATGTCTGCCATTTTATTACTCCTAAGTTTGTTTAGGTCAGAATATCGCTATTCTGATTTTATTGTTCTTTTTTTCCATACTCTGCAGAAACGCGTGCAAGACGTGATCCCGGTTCAACCAAGATACGCGCAATAGTGCCACGGATTTCCAACAGGGAAGGAAGCTTGGATAATTGCAATACGCCGTCCGCATTCAGGACGTCTGCATCCATTTTACCGCCCAAAATTGTCAAATTTGGATGTTCATCTGCAAATTTGGCCAATACCTTGGTAACCGCCAAACCATCAGTTGCAACCGCAACCGCAGTCGGACGACGCAGCATATCGGATACCGGTTCGAATTCGGTGTCTTTTAACGCCAATTTCATCAAACGGTTTTTAACAACCTTGAATACAGAAACCAATGGGCGCAATTCATTACGCAGGGTTTCTAATTCACGTACAGTCAAACCGTTGTTTTCAATTACGAAAACACCGTTCGCTTCTTTCAGGGACGACTGCAACGCTGAAATCAGATCTGATTTTTCTTCGCGTTTCATCTATTTTTCCTTCAAGCTTCTGTTTTGTTAACTATCCATCCGGGGTTCCCCGGGTGGGGCCATGGTTCCTGCCCCAAAGAATTTTTTCTTTGTCTATGATGGAAATTAAGTGTTACCACACCATCAGTCTTGGACAGAAATCTGTTTTTGCGACCAAGCACACATGCCCGGTCGCAATTAATTATTTTGCATCAACCTTTAAACCAGGTCCCTGGGTTGTCGCAACGGAAATACCCAAGATATACTGACCCTTGGAAGATGCAGGTTTAACCTTTTTCAACTGGTCAATCAAGGCGTTGGCATTTTCAACCAATTTATCGGTCGCAAATGACATTTTACCAATACCCGCGTGGATGATACCCTTCTTTTCTGCACGGTATTCAATCTGACCCGCCTTGGCGGTCGCAACCGCTTCGGCAACGTTGTTTGTAACCGTACCCAATTTTGGATTCGGCATTAAACCCTTGGGGCCCAAAACACGTGCAATCTTTGACATTTTTGGCATCATATCCGGCGTCGCAATTACGCGATCAAAATTGATATTGCCGGCCGCAACAGAATCAATCAAATCTGCACCACCAACAACATCGGCACCGGCCTTTTTCGCTTCGTCCGCAGCGTTTTCAGTAAATACCGCAACGCGTACAGATTTACCCGTGCCATTTGGCAGGGACAACATACCACGAATATTCTGGTCAGCCTTGGTAACATCGATGCCCAAACGAACAGCGATTTCCAATGTTTCATCAAATTTCTTGGATGTGTATTCACGCAATGCGTCAATCGCTTCGGCCAAAGAATAAACTTTGTCCGTGTCCAAGTTTTTCCAAGTTTGCTGTTTCTTAGTTAATTTCATGATATTACTCCTCTACCTTTACGCCCATAGAACGGCACTGACCCGCAACGATATTCATAGCAGATTCAATGGAAGAGCAATTCAAGTCCGGCATTTTGGCTTCGGCAATTTCTTTTAATTGCGCCTGGGAAATTGTACCCACAAAATCACGCCCCGGTTTATGGGAACCGATTTTCAACTTTAATGCCTTTTTAATATAATATGACACCGGTGGCAATTTCATAATAAATTCGAAACTGCGGTCCGTGTAAACAGTGATAATACATGGAATCGGCATACCCGGTTCTTTATCAGATGTTTTGTCATTAAACTGTTTGCAGAATTCTGCGATGTTAACACCAGCAGCACCCAACGCCGGACCAATAGGAGGCGCAGGATTAGCCTGTTTTGCAGGGACGACCAATTTGCCCAATCCCTTAACTTCTTTCTTTGCCATTTTTCACTCCGTTTTTTTCGTTTGTGTCGTGGTACGATATGGCGTATCTACCACGGTTTGCTGTGATTTTACATGATATTTTTCAGAAAACCACAAAAATCTTTATTCTTTTTGTTAAACCCGTTCGACCTGTTCAAATTCCAATTCCATGCTGGTTTCGCGCCCAAACACCAGAACCGTCACGGTCATCTTCTGTTTAACATTATCAACTTCGGACGCAATACCGTTAAAGCCCGCAAACGGACCATCGATAACATGCACCTCTTGCCCGACTTCGTACATAACATCTTCGGTAACAACGGAACCTTCTTCGACCTGTTTCATCAGACGATGGGCTTCGGCCTCGGTCACGGCAATAGGTTTATTGCGCGCACCCAAGAACATTACAACCTGGGGAATCTGCTTGACCAATGTGAACGTTTCATTGTTCATAACCATTTGAACAACGATATAACCCGGGAAGAATTTTCTTTCGGCCTTGACACGCTTGCCCGCCTTAATTTCGGTCACTTCGCGGGTCGGAACCATAATTTCACCAAACAAAGCATTCAGGCGACGTTTGTCAATCTGTTCGCGCAAACCACGCGCAACCTTGTCTTCACAGCCCGTATGAACATTTACAACAAACCACTGCATTTTATCTTCCATTTTACGTTCCCTTTGCTTGTTTAAACCTTAGAACACCCAACCAACAATCGCGTTTAAAATACTGTCCACAATAAAGAAGAACAGTGCGGCAACCGCAGAAAACACCAAAATCATGATTGTTGCACGAACAACAGCGTCGCGCGACGGCCAAACAACCTTGAACCATTCGCTGCGCACAGACTTAAAAAAATCCAGTATCTTTTTCATAAAAATCGCCCAAAATTACGTAATTTTAACTGGCAGGGGCAGAAGGAATGTTCGCCTACGCTCACCACTCGTACCGGTTTCGTTTCGCCAACGCTTACGAAACCTTACTCGTATGCGAACCCAACATTTTATTATTCGGGTTCAATTCCATCGCCCCAGCTTTTCCAAAACACACCCACGGTTATGTTTTGAAAAATCTTGGCAGGGGCAGAAGGAATCGAACCCTCATCCGCGGTTTTGGAGACCGATATTCTACCGTTGAACTATGCCCCTGAATAGACCGTAACCACACCCGTCGGGTACACCACAGTCTGCGACAGGATAGCACACCGACATAAAAAATCAAGTGGAAATATTATAATGTTTTTTCTTTTTTCACACAAGAACATTTTTATGCACGTAAAACTTTTTATTGTTCAGACACAGGTTAAATTTTTCCTTGCATACGGGGTATTTTTTTGTCTACAATCAACATAATTAAGAGAGAGGAAATTGTGCAAAACCGCGTAGAACCGCCTGTTTTATTATCCAGATTAATGACGTTCGTGTTGGCGGGCGCACTGGTTGCGTTGGGGGCGTTGGGGGTAACATTGTATAAAATGTTCCCGTTGAATCGTCCGCAGGTATTCTTTTTAACAACCGAAGTGCGTGACGATTTAAACGTAAAATTGGTTGAACTGCCGCCGGAAAGCACCTATCTAGACACATACAAGACAGCATTTGTACGCGAATATATACGACACAGAAACGAAGTGTTTACAAATCCGACGGTTATGCAAAAAAAATGGAACGCCCAGGATGGTATCGTTCGCATAACATCCACAGACGATGTTTATGCCAATCTGATTGGGACCAGTATGTTCCGTGCGATTATGAGCGGTATGCCCGGCTTTGATTTCCATTGTCCGGTTAATTTTGACGGGGCGCCCATGCGGATGACAGATACCGCCACGCGTGAAGTTTACTATTTAACAAAAATCAGATACTTTTGTACGGACAATAATACTGGACAGACAACACCAAAAGATTATACAATCAAAATGAAAATTGACGACGAGGCAAGCAAACCGCTAAGATGGGTTGACAGAATTGAAAACCCGCTGGGGTTGCGTGTAACAGAATACACGATTGTCGAAGGCGACGGCGACCCGTTGAACACCGGATTCCGTGGGGCGCCACAAAAGATAGAATAGGAAGGATTGGCATGAGTTTTGCAAAATTATTTAAGTTGAATATATCGGTGCTGTGTATGGCCGTTGTGTTGGGTGCGCCCGCGTATGCGGCGTCGTCTTATGGTATTCAAGAAGCATGGGATAATCCAACCGCAAATATGGCAATGGGCAGCACTAAACCAGGCTATGCCCAGTTGGCATGGTCGGCGGGCAGTGTTTTGCCAATCAAATTACGTAATGGTATGGTTACGATGGTGACCCTGCCCAATGGTGAACAGATTGTGGATGCGGTTGTTGGCGACCAGGGACAATTTACGATTGATGCGACCCAGGGCGAACGCACAATGTTTATTTCCCCCGAACCCGACAATCAGGGTTCGGACACCAACATGATTGTTACCGGGAAATCGGGAAATAAATACATATTGTACCTGCGTGCCGAACCATCTAATTCCAGCGAAATTACATATTCCCAGGTTGATATTATTTTGGACGGCAATGCGACATTACCAATGGCGGGGGGCGCCACAACCACATCGGGTGGCGCTAAATCCATATTCCAAAAGGCCGCACCACAGACATCGGTCGTGGGCGCGGATGGCGAAGACTATGGTTGGATAAAATCCATGAAAATCGACCCGTCAGAATTCAGATTTGATTTGGACATTTTTGTTCCAAACCCGGACGATTACGTTATTGCGCCGGAACGTGTTTGGCGCGACAGAATCTTTACATACATTGACTTTGGCGACAAGGTTATTTCCATGACCCAACGTCCGGTTGTATCTTTGTTGGTCGAAGGGGGCGAATCGCCCGTTGGATTCCGTACCGATGGTGAAGATGGACGACTGTTGATTGTCGAAGCCGTTGGCGATATGGTTCTGCGCAGCGGACAACGTATTGTATGTATCAAAAAACGTGAAAAGCCGTTCTTGATTGCGGATACAGCATCGGTAATGGCCCTGGCCGAGGCAAATGTTGCGCAAAGCATGCTGTCGGGGCAATCGTTGAACAATATTGCATATACAGACAGTATGGCCGCAATGAGCATGGGTACAAACTATACCGGGACACCAATGTTTGTTGGAAATGGCCAAATGACCAATCCGGCAACGGGCGCGGGTTATTATATGCCGGCGGGCTTTACCGTTCCCCAGGCAATGCCACAATCATCCGGCAGTGTCGTTAACATGTTGCCACAACAGCGCAATACCGCGGGCGCGTATTTACCACAAACAAACATCCCATTGATTGCCAGCAATCAAATTGGTGTTGCGGTTGAATTGAAATCCGACACTTCGGTCAAGGCCCTGGAAGAATATTGGAATACACTGATGGCAAAATTCAGTGGCGAAGATGGCCAGGGATTGTTGACCCCATACAAAAACATGGTGTTCTTTGCGGTTGATGAACAGGGGGTTGGCGACCTGGGGGCCGAGGCATCCAGTGCACGTCAATACCGTTTACGTGTCGGGCCATTGGCGGATATAGATACGGCACAAACACTGTGTGATAAATTGTTGCGTTTCAGCGGAACCAGTTGCAGCGTTGTTCGTATGCAATAAACATGTGGGTATTGGGGGATGAGTAAGTTTAAAGAAAAATTTTCGGAACTGCGTAACAATACGCCACGTCGTGTGCAGTGGTTGTTGATGGCGGTGGCCTTTGTTGTCGTTATTATACTGTTGACACTGTTATTTAGTGGTAATGACAAAAAGGATGCCGATATTGCGACAACCAGTGCGGGGCCGGCATCGCTGGTAATCGAACCAGATTTGATTAACTGGGCCGATACACCGGTTGGCGAAGTTAAAGAACAGACGATTGATATAACCGCAACCCAATCCGTTATCGTTACAAATGTTGAAAGACACGATGAAATTTCCGGTTATGACATCAAAGACACCTGTGTTGCAATCAAGGGAATCAGCCAAACAAGTAAATGCCAAATATTTGCAACCTATGCCCCGGGGGCGGCAATGCCAACAAAACAGACAACGGTTACAATCACGTGGCACAAGGCCGACGAAGACGAAACCATGTCGCACCGCGATAAGATTGTCCTGACACTGGGGGCGGTGGTGCCGGTTGTTGAACAAAAACCGATTGCAATTCCAGAACCCGCGCCCGTTGTCGCAGAGATAGAAGAAATCGAGGAAATCGAAGAAACAGAAGAAGAACCCGAAACCGTGCGCGAAGAAATCGTACGTGAAATCGAGGCAATCGCCCCACCGGTCGTGGCACCAAGGAAGACCGTTATAGCGGAAGAAAAAATTGTTATTCCCGATGGATGTTCGGACTTTGCGTTTCCGGGATATAATAATGCGGGACGTCAAATTGGATGGATTAAACCCAGCGGTGGTGCGTACTATTTCCACACATTTTCCGACACGGATTGCAGTGAACCCGCAGGTACATATAATCCGGACAACGGCATCGTAACAGATGATGCGGGCAAGAAAATTGGAACCGATGCGGATCACATTGGATTTGCCACAATTACATCGGGCGAAATGCCGGCATTGTCAAATGTACCGGCAATAAAACCGGTGTATCGCGCAACACAAAACGACGTACCGGGCAGCAGCAGTGGCATGGGCCGAGCAAATAGCGAAGGTGGCAGCATTGTAAAACCCGCAAAACCATCCGAGATTGTATATGGAACATCTGATGAGAATGTTGTGACATCTAGCGCCCCATACGACAGAACATTTATACTGCGTCAGTTTAAACCAATTCCTGCAACAATCGTTTCTGATGTTCGCGCCGATATTCAAGCACTTGAGTTAGGGGTTCCGGTACGTGCAACCGTGGACAGAAATGTGTATTCCGATAATGGACGAACAATTGTAATACCTACTGGGACATTAATGTTGGGCTATGTCACAGGCGAAGTTCCAGGGCCATATAAGACAATTGGACGGATGCAAATAAAGTGGTATCAGTTTATCCGCCCAGATGGAGTAGAATTTAACTTTCCAGAGGGGGACGACCCATACTCGGCAGATTCACAGGGACGTTTGGGTGTGCCAGGACGTGGAAGTTCAGATTACCTGGAACAGTTCTTTATGCCAATGTTGACTGCATTTGTACCGGCGGCGGTAAACCTGATTAACCCGGTGGCGGATGCCTTTGTAAACCAAATCGACTTGGATAACAATACCGTTGTGCAAAGCGGAACCATGCGTTCATCGGAATTGGCCAAGAACGAGATTATTACCGCATGGAATCAGGTGGCCCAAAAATTAATGGTTGATATGATGGACAATACCGTACCACCATTTACGATTGCCGCCGGGACACGTATTACGGTGTATTCCCCCGTTGATTTACAGATAACTTGTGGTGCCCCAGGCGCAGAAAATACAGGCAAGAAGTGTGCTGTGGCGACTTTTAATAACGCACCTAGAAGAACAATTAAGAGTAGCGATATGGGCTTGTATCCAGCAAATGATAGCAGTTGGGTTGGACAATCACGCCAATTCCAGGCACAAGAACATTGCGAGAAGGATCAAAATGGTTTGTGGCGTGTTAAAAAGGAATGCTCGGGAATGGATTCTGGCAAATTAAATACTTGTGGTGGCTACTCATATACAACATTGAAATTATGGTGTGACTCATTGAACTATGAATCAAAAAAGGCGTTGCAATACGAAGAGTATCAGAAAGACCAATCGGCCCAATATCAACAAAAGATTGAGAATTTGGGTGGTGTTGGATCACAAGCGTTTAATGAACAAATTTTGGGTGTACAATATAACGCCGATGGTACCGTTCAAAACCCATATGAATCCGCACCGGCACCGGCCGCGGAGGCCGCGGATGTGTTGTTATGCCTGGACGGGACGGAACCGGATGCAAATGGATGCTGTACCGGGGAAATATATACCGATATGGGCGACCAGGGATTTAATTGTTGTCCGGAATCGGGGGGCGATTGTTTCCCGCCAATGTTCTGAAAACAACCCGCCAAATGGCGGGTTTGTTTTTGCAATTAAATTTTGCGCGCAAAATTGCGCGCTTTTTCTTATTACAGGTGTGATATGCAAATTAAGAAAAAAACAAGAAACGCATCGATTCGTTTTCGTTTTACAAATTCGCAAACCGAATCTGTTTTCTGATTCGTGTTTCAACCGTCGGTTGTAACAATTCACAGGAATCTTTTCTTAGTCTATATATCATAAGTGAACATAAAAAACCAAAGGAGAAAGAAAGTATGACACAAGCACAAACAACCATGGTGGCCGAAAAATTCCAAAATGCGGAACAATTATGGTTTTGGTTTCTGTATTCAAAACAGGTACGCGAAAATAATTTTGGCCGCATGCGGGGAACCCCCACACGCAGACCGTGCGAGGTACTGGATGTTGAAACACTGATTACAAAATTATATCTGTCGGGAAAATTAAATGATAATCAGTTGTGTGTCATGAAACAATTTGGTGATCGCAGACGCGCGCCACACCAACATATTTGGGCCGAAAATCGTGCCGCACAAATGTGGGGTGCAGCAATGGCAATATTAGACAAGGCCGCACGTGAACGCGGATGGATTGAATAACCAATATAAACAAAGGATTTCATAACCTGGGTCCCGGTGTCAAGCACCGGGATGACAGAATTTTTTCAAAAAAATTCTGTTTATATTTGCTGAACTAAACTTTTATTTATCAAATTAAAATCAAGGAAAATAATATGATTATTATTGGTTTTACACATAAAACATCCAAGGTCTTGCCACGAATTTTTTGTCGGCGTTTTCGACACGTGGCAATAATTGTCCCCAACAAAAAAAATATGGTTATGTTTCAATTTGTGCGATGCGGAAATATTGTGAAAATAAGACTTAACATGCGCGATATTAAATTACTGGGGCGGCACGGATGGCGTTTTGTCTGGGTGACGAGCACCCCACCCCATGATTTTGAAAAAATGCGCGCATTGACGTGCGTACAAATGGCAAAAAATGCAATCGATTTGCGGGATTTTTATATACAAACACCGTGGGCATTATATAAAGCCTTGAATTATAAATAATTCTGGGGCATAATCAGTGTGGACTTTTGAGTAAAAGGTCTGGGTTTTCAAGACCCGTAAATCCACGGCATGCGATGTGTCGTTACGTAAACCTGACCCACGATGTGGTCGGGTATCTGTGGTTATATAACAGGTTTATACCAAAAGCCACAGAGTCATTTGGATTTATGACCTTGAAAATGCCCGACCGTCAATTTTGACGGTTTTTTGTTGGCAAAATAAAGGACATAAAAATGGAAAAAATTTCGGTCATTATACCAGTCTATAACACAGAAAAGTTTCTGAAACAGTGCCTGGGAAGTGTGATTAACCAAACATATAAAAATTTGGAAATACTGATTATCGATGATGGGTCACCAGACAAATCTGATGCGGTGTATAAACAATTTGCCCTGCAAGATAACAGAATCAAAATAATCAAACAGAAAAACGCCGGTATTTCCGCAGCAAGAAATACAGGATTAAAATTTGCATCCGGTCAATGGGTACATTTTATTGATTCTGATGATTATTTGGATATTGATTACTATGAAAAAATGATGAACGCCGTATACGATGTTAACCCCGACATTATCGCGGGCGGTGTCATTTCCCAAAATTCTGAACTGTATAATATTCAGTATAAAACAACATGTGTGCTGTTTACAAAAACCGAAAAATTCCTAGTAACAAATGCACTGAAAAACTGTACTGTATGGCGGTATGTTTTTAAACGTGATTTTTTACAAAAAAATAATTTAAAATTTGCCGTTGGAAAAATTTTTGAAGATATTCTGTTTATACCAAATGCAATACTGATGGCCAACTGTGTTGTAACCGTACCAAATGCAAATTACCACTATGTTTTTAATAAAGATTCATTGCTGAATAAAAAATATACTAAAAATCACCAGGCACAATATGACTATGCAGAATCTTATTTGAATAGTTTTATAAAACAACACAATTTAGAAGATATAATTAACAGAAGTAAAAATACAGAGGTAACAACATATAAACTAATCGCGTTTAAAATTTTTAGAAAAATTCTTTTTAAAGATACCAACGAAGTAAAGTATTATTTACTGGGGGTACGGATTTTAAAAACATATAAAAAATAAATATCCGCCGATTGGCGGATATTTATTATTTTGTTTGACGTTTTATTATCTGCATTTGGATAATGCCAAAGATGTTGGATACCGTCCAATATAAAACCAAACCCGCCGGCATCCACGCAAACATTACCGTGAATAATATCGGCATCCAACGCATCATACGCTGGGTCTGGGCAATGGCATCATTGCCGGAATTGTTCGATTTTGGGGACTGCAAACGTTGCTGAATCCACATGGTGGCCCCCATCATTATCGGCAAGATAAAGTATGGATCCATCGCCGATAAATCCGATATCCACAAAAAATGTGCATTACGCATCGCAACGGATACAAGTAACGCCTTGTACAAGGCAAAGAATATTGGAATTTGAATCAACATCGGCAGACAACCCGACATTGGGGATGTCTTGTGCGTTTGATACAGTTTCATCATTTCCATTTGCAAACGCATTTTATCGTTGGCGTACAGTTTTTGGATGCGCTGCATTTCCGGCTGCATTTTCTGCATCGCGGCCATGGATGTGTACGATTTGCGTGTCAATGGCCACATCAACAGGCGCAACAATATAGTCATGATTATAATCGCAACACCATAGTTCATAACAACATGATGAATACCATTTAACACCCACAACATTGGACGCGCCAGGAACCAAAACCAACCGTAATCAATCGTTTCGGATATGCCCGGAATCTTGGATTCAATGGCATCTAATACAGACTGGTCGCGGGGACCAACAAAAACATTTGTCGTTATGGTGGCGGTGGCACCGGCGGCCACTGGAACCGCAGATGCGGCAGAATCCGACATATATTTATCACCGGACCGCTTCATGCGAATTGTTTGGTCGGGTGCAGAAATGGATGTTACTGTTTCCCAATACTGGTCTGCAAAACCGGAAAAACCATTTGTTGTTGAATATGCGTATGACTTTTTATCCAGTTTATGCCATGCAATATCTTCGGTGTCGGAATTTGCATAAACAATCGCACCGTTCGAAACACCCGATGCGGATTTCATATCATTTTCACGAACAATACGTGCATATGGCGCAAAGGCAAAATCACGCGCAGAATTATTTTTTATCGTATCGGTTACCGTTATAACATAACCATCCGTCGCCATGGTGCGGGTAAATTCAACACCATCGGAATTGCGCCATGTGTTCGCACCGTCAACATGTTTCCACGGCGTTGTGGACCGGGGCGCGGATGTTCCGGTGGCCAGCAAGCCAACCTCGATATAATCACCGTCGGATGACAGCAATGTTACGGGCGTTGCATCATCGGCAGACGTGACAAAATCGGCCAATTTAACATCCGATATGCGCAGTCCCTGGACCGTGGCAGAAATTTTATCAGACGATATTTCCGATGTCGGTACGGCCGACAAATCTTCGGTAATTGTGACATCTGCGTTGGGTTGCGAAACCGGTTTTGGCCCCATAATAACACCAATCAACCACCATGATGCAATGAACAACAGCGTCCACCACAGCAGACCCGAAAACGGAGACCGCGTCGACGTGGCCTGTTTATTGGCGTTCCACATATTAAATCCGGAATTTTTATTATCCATATACTGAACCATTGTTATTTACCATCCTTTATTGTTTGTAAGCATTTACGACGTGCCAAATACATGTTTAGCAAATATAAACCAACACCGACACAGATGCAAATATCCGCAACATTAAATGCAGGCCAATGCCATCCGCCGATATGAAAATCCAAAAAATCTATTACCGCACCAAAGCGAATACGATCTATTAAATTGCCCAATGCACCGCCCGCAATTAATGCCAAAGGCACACGTTCATAGGACTGGGCACGAACAAACAGATAACGTAAGATAAACCCGATTACAAATGCGGTGGCAATAACCAATACAATCGGTGCACCTTCGCCAATCGCACGAAACATGGAAAATGATGTACCCGGATTCCAGGTAAACACAATGTTAAAGAAATCAAAAACATGCGCCATTAAATATGGAACCGGCACAATTTCCCACGCCGCACCAGACAAAGGAATCGTGCCCGTAATCAGATACAGCAAGAACCCCTTGGTTAATTGATCTAATAAAATTGTCCCGAAAATTATAGATAAGATTAATACAATTTTTTTCATATGAAAGCCTTCCATGATATCAGGTTGAAATATAGCAACATATGTATCCAAAATCAAATAAAATGTCCCCAAATTTGGGGACATTGTTTTGGGTAATTATTCATTGTTTGTAACCGTTGAAAGCGCCGCATAATTATTATCACGCATATCGCACAGCAGTTCATCTATCTGACGGTCGGATACGCCCATGTGATACAAAACGCCCGCCCCCAACGAAAATGATGTTTCAATCGTTTCGGGCAATGCAGACACAACGCCTTCGCGCATTAAAATTTGCGAATCCGCCAGGTTGCGCGCACGGGCAAATATCTTTATGCGGGGGGAGATTGATTTAATAGACAATACCGTTCGGCGCGCCGTATATGCATTATCCAGCGCAACAACAACCGCACGCGCACTGCGTGGGCGCAAACCAAATTCGCGCAATACATCACGCGAAGTTGTATCGCCATAGACAACATTAAAGCCCATTTCACGCCCCATCATGACCGAATTAACATCCATATCTATTGCGACATAGGGAATCGACCGGGCATCCAACATTTGGCATACAATCTGACCAACACGGCCAAAGCCACAGACAATTACGGCAGGTTTAATTTTGGTATCCGCTTCATCCAGGGTTTGGGGGTGACGCTGGACATACAATTTACCACGACGCTGTAACCAATCGTGCAGGCACAGCAACAAAGGCGTTACCATAATGGATAATATAATAATCGCAGTCAAAATTTCT
This sequence comes from Candidatus Enterousia sp., assembly GCA_045593685.1. Lineage (GTDB taxonomy): Bacteria > Pseudomonadota > Alphaproteobacteria > Rs-D84 > Rs-D84 > Enterousia. The sequence continues at coordinate 39,267 of JAZNXD010000021.1, forward strand.
TCGTGTCCCGATGGCACCGCACTGATGCCAGAGGTCTTCATGGTTTGCAACATCAACAATGCAAATTCGCCACCCTGGGCCAGGATTAATGCAATCATTGTCGCGTCATACTGATTAACACCACGAACACGGGCGACCATGAAGATGGCAAAGAACTTTAATGCAACAAGAGCGACCAACCCACCCAATATCATATACCAATGCGCACCCAAAAACGGCAGGTTTAACCCCATACCCAAAGATATAAAGAACAAGGCCAAAAATAATGTCGCATAGGGCGATATTTCCGCCGTTATTTGATGACGATATATCGTTTCAGACATCAACATACCCGCCAAAAACGCCCCCAATCCCGCGGGCAACCCCAACAAATCCATCAACACCGCCCAAATGACGATATTTAACATTATCGCCAGCAAAAACGCCTCTTTGGATTTTAATTTGCCAATTCCCCTGAAAATAGGATTCATAACAAAGCGCCCTATTATGATAACAGATGCAATCAGCGCAATGGATGTAACCAAAACATCAATGGCGGTGGCACCCAAACTGAATGACCGACCGGCAAAAACCGGCAACATCGCCAACAATGGAATCGATAATAAATCCTGGAATAATAATATGGAAAATGTTTGACGTCCCATATCCGTATTCATTTGATTACGTTCGGTCAGGATTTGCATGTCGGCAGATGTACTGGACATTGCCAACATCAAAGACACCATTATGCAACCCATTATTGACCACTGGGTAAAACCGAACAATAATGGAAACAGCATAACCGCAACCATCATAACCTGGGCGGCACCAAATCCAAAAATCGTACGACGCATGCGCCACAGACGACGCATATTGATTTCCAAACCAATGTTAAACCATAAAAACATTATCCCCAAATCGCCCAAAAAGGTCCACGTTTCAGACAATTCAAAAAGATTAAAAACATACGGTCCCGACAATACACCCGCAAATAAAAAGGCAACCAATGCACTGATACGGGTCATGCGCAAAAAGTAAACCAGGCAAAAAGCGACCGCAAAAAATGCCAAAAGCGATAGTGACATGTATTCCCTCTCCGATTAAATATTGACATGAAAATTATATCAAATTTTTGGCCAACAATGCAAATGTTTCAGGCGACAAATTTTCGGCACGTTCTGTGCCCGTCAATCCAAAGCATGACCAATCCGTATTCGGAATAATGCCACGTATCATCTTGCGCCGTTGGCCAAATAATTTGGCGGTTATTTGTTCTATTTTTGATAAATCTTGGATGTGCGAAATCTTGTCCAAATTGGGAATAATTTGCACCACGGCAGATTGAACCTTGGGACGTGGAACAAACGCCGTGTTTGGAACGTCAAATAAAATCTTACTGTCCGCGATTAATGAAGTCAATACCGCCAACCGACCATAGTGTTCATCACCCGGACGTGCGGTAATACGCATGGCAACTTCGCGTTGAAACATCAATGTTAATGATTTTATCGGTTCGCCAGATGCAATTTTTTGCAACCAACCAACCAATAATTCCGTTCCCACATTATACGGCAAATTTGCACATATCGCATATTCTGTTAAACCAAATTCAGAAAAGTTTACACGCAATGCATCTTCATAAATGACACTTAACCGATTATCGGACGCGTCGATTATGCGCGACAAAATTGGCGCGGTTGTTTTATCTTTTTCAATCGCGATAACACGGGGCGCGCCCGCCAACAATATTGCGCGTGTAAGTCCCGCTGGACCGGGGCCAACTTCGACCACGGGAATATGTTCAACGTCGGGAACACTGCGCGCAATGCGCCCGGTCAGATTTAAATCAAATAAAAAATTTTGGCCAAATTGTTTCTTGGGTTCCAGACCACAATCACGCATCATTTCAGACACAGGTGGTAAATTTGCAATTTTATCCGTCATAATGATTTGCGCCCCCCAAATGCCAATGTCAGTGTACCATCGTCAATATAATCTAAATCACCACCCAGTGGCACACCAGATGCCAATTCGGTAAATGCAACACCCGGAATATCACCAATGGCAGATACAATATAATGCTGGGTCGTTTTGCCTTCGACCGTGTTGGGTAACGCAAAAATAATTTCTGTGATTTTTTCATTCGCGATACGTGCAGGCAGATTTGCAATATTTAAATCCTGGGGTAAAACGCCGGACGCCCCCGACAGCAGGCCACCGATAATATGATAACGCCCATGAAATACAGATGATTTTTCCAGTGTCCAAACATCGGACAGATCACGAACAATACACAAGCCACCATTGGCACGCGACGTGTCACGACAATATTCACACAGCCCCGCACCACAATCGGTCAACACCCCACAATTTGGGCACGGCGCGATATTTTCCATTGCGTCCATAATTGCCGATGCCAACGCATGTCCACGCCCGGTTTTATCCTGTAATAATGCCAGGGCTATACGCTGGCCCCCGCGATTGCCAACACGTGGCAGGCGCGCAAATAACTTAATCAACTTTTCTATTTTTGGATTCATATCAGGACATAAAATACTAATGAAAAACGTAACTGTCAATACCGTTTGCAGCGGCGGCAGATTTTAATTTTTGCGCATCGGATTCCGTTAACCCGTAAACACGAACACGATACAGGCCCGCGCCTGTGGGTTCAACAACCGCGTTGACCCCCAGCGCATTTTTCACATTTGCAACCTGGGTGTTGGCCGATGTGGTGGATGAAAAAGCACCGAACTGAACACCCGTGCCCCCACGTGTCGATGAGGCAACGGCGCCGCCGGTATATTTTGGCATAGCGTTTGTTGTCGCCGTATTATAGGCGGACGCAAATGTTGACGGCGCATGGGTGGCAACAGGTTGTGGCGCAGATGGCACAGGCGCGGATTCTGTTGCAATAGGTGGCACGTATGTATTTTTTGATACAGGTTGGGTATTATTGGCCAACATGGAAAAACCACGGTTCAGCATTTGGGCCGCGACATTGGCACGCACGTCTTTGTTTTCCGCCCCCAGCACCACCGACATCAAATGCCTGTCGCCGCGATGCGCCGTGGCAACCAATGAATATTTTGATTTTTTTGTATACCCGGTCTTCATCCCATCGCAGCCATTAAAAGACGACAGCAAACGATTGCCATTGGTATACGTTTTACCGTTGTACGTCCAGGATTTAATACCAAAAAAATGCCAATACTGGGGGAAATGTTTATAAACCGCCATAGACAGCAAAGCAATATCACGCGCAGTCGACAGATGATCGTCATTGGGCAGGCCCGATGAATTTTCAAAATTTGTATTCGTAAGCCCTATTTCGCGCGCGACACGTGTCATTAAATCGGCAAATGATTCTTCCTGGCCGCCCTTTAAATTTTCGGCCAACACGCGCGCAACGTCATTTGCACTGTATACGGCAAGGGCCTTAATCGCATCTTCGACCCGGATTTTTGAACCGGCCGCCAACCCCAACTTTACAGGTTCGGCATTTGCCGCAGACTGTGACACAATCAAATAATCATCCAACGATAGGCGACCATGTTCCAACGCATCAAAAGTTAAATAAAGTGTCATTATTTTCGTCAAACTGGCCGGGTAATTGGGGGCTGTGGCGTTTTCTTGGTACAAGACACGACCGGTATCCATATCCGCAACCAGGGCGGCACGATACTGCGCACCATAGGCCGGCAGACACAATATGAACGCAAAAAAAAGTGGGAACATTCTTCTCATGCGTATAATGTTAGTAAAAAAATTGCATGTGGGTCAATAATTAAAAAACGCCCAAACGGGCGTTTTTAGGATTTTTTTAATCCAATGTTCGTAAACTGATTTTGTCTTCGTCCACAATAACCAGTTTGCCCATATTTATATTGAAACGACGCGCCGAATTAAACGCATCACGCATTCCGAACAATTCGTTGTCATAAATCGGGAATACACCACGTGCCAGGCACAACTGGTTCGCAATTACCGATTCATTACATACCGCTATGACCGGAATATCTGGTTTGCGGCATGAAATTTCAGTGGCCGTGATGGTATCGCGCGCAAAGACAACAATCGCAGACGCGCGGTTCAAATATGCCATTGATGCAACAGAACGCGACCAATCGTTTTCCGGAATATTTTCAACACGCGACCAATCATACGGATTGGCAATCGCATCACAGTCCGCGTTGGACAAAATATTCGACATAGTTTCAATAACATTAACCGGATTCATGCCGATTGTTGTTTCTTCGGAGGTCATGGTAGAATCTGCACGCAAATACGCAGCGTTTGCAACGTCGGTAATTTCGGCACGCGTTGGGAATTCGCTGTTAACCATCGAACCCAACATTTGTGTTGCAACAATCACAGGCTTGTTCATTTTGCGACATTCGCGAATAATATGACGGGAAATCGCCGGAACTTCGGCATATGGCACTTCGACCGCCAGATCACCACGCGCAATCATAATGCCGTCGGCAATGGATGCAATTTCTGTGATACGGGATACCGCATTTGGACGTTCTATTTTCGCGATAATTTTGATTGGATACGATGTGCGCGCCGTGATAAAATCGCGAACTTCGGCAACATCTTCGGGTTTTTGCACAAAAGATATCGCAATCCAATCAGGTTTTTTGGTTATCGCATATTCTAGATCCGCAAGATCCTTGGCCGTCAAAACAGATGTTGCGATTTCGGTATCCGGCAAATTAAATCCGCGACGCGACCAAATTTCGGTACCACGAACAACCGTTGCATCAACCCGATCAGCGGATGCAAAATCAACGGTCATTTCGATTTTACCATCGTTTAACAGAATTCGGTCGCCAATTTTCAAGGATGCCAAAACATCACCATCCGGCAACTGAACACGCGTACTGTTGCCCGGTGTTGGGTCGGTATCAAACGTAAACTTTTGACCGATTGTCAGCGGATATTTGTCTTCTGTTTCAAAATTTCCAATACGATGCTTGGGCCCCTGCAGGTCAATCATAACCGCAACGGGCGTATTTAATTCATGCGAAATTTCACGTATCATATCAATTTTACGTCCCTGGACATCACCGGTATCGTGACTAAAATTCAAACGGCACATGTTAACGCCCGCAGAAATCATACGGGTTAATGTTTCACGATCTTCGCACTTTGGTCCAATAGACGCAGTAATTTTTGTATATCTGTTCATATTATTATCCTGATGTATTAAAATTTGTTTTCTTGATTTTTACGAATTATGATATATCATAAGTTTTAGAAATAAACAAGGGGAAAACAGAAAATGAAACAGGCAAATCACGGTGCAATCGATAACCAACAGTTGGTTAGCATTATTGAAAGAATTGAAAAACTGAACGAAGATACGGCCGCAATCGCCGCGGATATCAAAGAAATTTATTCCGAAGCCAAGTCCGCAGGATTCGACCCAAAATATATTCGTCAGATGATACGTCTGCGTAAACTGGACCCAGATGAATTGGACGAAGCAGATGAATTAACCCAGATGTATCGCAACGCTTTGGGGATATAATGAAGGGCTTTACAAAAACAGTCGAAGATTTTAACTGCGCCCATTGTGGCGCAGTTGTTCATGGCAACGGATACACAAATCATTGTCCAAAATGTTTGTGGTCACGACATGTGGATAACAATCCGGGCGATCGCGCGGCGACATGTGGCGGTATGATGCGCCCCGTGTCCGTCATGCCCGACGGCGCACGATTTGTCATAACACACAAATGTGAAATTTGCGGCAAAGAAAAAAGACAAAGAACAGCAGACGAAGACGATATAAATACAATTATCGAAATATCAAAAAACGATGATTTTATATTTGGAAAATAAAAATCCCCGAATTGGGGATTTTCTTATTGTAATATGTCACGCGCACTTTCCAATAAAGTTATCGCCATATCTATTTCATGATTTGATACGGGCGACACAGATGCCGATGACATTGGCGCAGACACAGTTGGCGCGGGCATAATCTGATCGGGCGCGGCGGGCAAATTACCATCGCGCAATAATTTTTTCACCCCCGCAATCGTCATGCCATGCGTGTACAACAAATCACGAATAACAATTAATTTTTGTACCGTTTCGGTCCGATAATACCGACGCCCACCGGCACCGGTTGTGGGACGGATTGCAACCGGGAACTGCTTTTCCCAATAACGCAGGGTATGTGCCGGCACGGAAAGCCGTTTTGAAACTTCGTTTATTGATGCAAAGTATTCATTTGTGTTTTCCATGCATGCGCCCCATTATTCTGATATGTTTTCTTCTGTTGTCTCGTCCTCACCTGCGCCTTCGATTGAAATGGCGGATACAACCTTTTCATTGTCGGCCGTGCGGAACAAGGTAACGCCCGCCGTACTGCGGCCCGCGATACGAACATCTGCGACCGGTGTGCGAATAATCTTGCCACCATTGGTTACCATGATAATATCGTGGTCGTCGGCAACCGGGAAGGAACCCGCAACGGCCGTATTTTTACCCCCCAATTTAATGTTTGCAAAACCACCACCACCACGATGGGTCAGACGATATTCATACGAACTGGTACGTTTACCGAAGCCGTTTTCAGAAATGGTCAAAATAAATTCTTCGCGTTCCGCCATTTGGGCCATTTTGGCATCATCCAAAACGATTGTTGTTTCTTCTTCGTCCGAATCCGCCTCTTCTTCGACACCCGTTTCGGCGCGACGTGCGGCACGTGACTGTTTGATGTATGCCGCGCGTACCGCAGAATCAGATTCACCACGGTTTAACATCGCCATGCCAATTATCTTGTCGTCTTTGCCCAATGTAATTCCGCGAACACCGGTCGAATTACGTCCAGCGAACACACGAATTTCCGGCACCGGGAATCGTATTGCGCGACCACGATATGTCGCCAAGAAAACATCTTGGTCTTCGTTACATGGCAGAACAGAAATCAAACTGTCACCGTCATCCAACTTCATTGCGATTTTACCGTTTGCACGGATTGAATCAAAGTCACTCATACGATTGCGACGAACCGTGCCCGATGCGGTTGCAAACATCAAGAAGTGTTCTTTGCCGGATTCTGCGACGCGCGCAACATCTTCTTCGGGAACAGGTAATATTGCGGTAATCGTTTCACCATTTTCCAACGGCAACAGATTTACCAACGGACGCCCCTTGGCCGCGGCGGCCGCTTCGGGTAATTTATATGTTTTTAATTTATAACACAAACCACGCGAACTGAAGAACAACAATGGGGTATGCGTATTTGCAACAAATACCTGGACCACATAGTCGTCATCCTTGGTCGCCATTGCATTGCGGCCCTTGCCACCACGTTTTTGTGCACGATATGTATCCAGCGCAACACGTTTTATATAGCCCGTATTAGACACAGTAATAACCATGTCTTCGCGCGCAATCAAATCTTCGATATCGATATCAATTTCCGCATCTGAAATTTCTGTACGACGGGGGGATGCCCAATTATCACGAACTGCTGTGGTTTCTTCGCGAATTATTTGGATGATTCTTTCGTGACTGCCCAAAATTTCCAACAGGTCACGAATCGTCGCACCCAGGGTTGTTAAATCATTGTGGATTTTATCGCGTTCCAAGCCGGTCAGACGATGTAACTGTAATTCCAAAATTGCACGTGCCTGGTCTTCGGACATATAGAACATGCCATCTTTGTATTCCGTATTCGGATCATCAATTAATTGAATATATGATTCAATATCAGATGCACGCCATCCGCGTGAAATCAATGCTTCGCGGGCCGTGTCTGGGTTCGGACTGGATTTAATCAATTCGATTACTTCATCCAAATTTCCAACCGCAACGGACAACCCCAACAAGGTATGCGCACGATTGCGCGCACGATTTAAATCAAAGATTGTGCGACGACGAATTACTTCGGCACGAAATTCGATAAACGCATCCAAAACGCCACGAATATTGAACAACATTGGACGCCCACGATTCAATGCCATCATGTTTACCGGGAAACTGGTCTGCATTTCCGTGTATTGAAACAGGTGATTTAACACAACGTCCGCAATCGCATCGCGTTTTAATTCGATAACTATGCGCAAACCTTCCTTGGACGATTCATCGCGAATTTCGGAAATACCTTCGATTCGTTTATCCTTAATCAATTCGGCGATTTTAATAATTAACTGCGCCTTGTTAACCTGGTATGGGATTTCATCGACAATGATTGCCGTATGATCACGAAAATCTTCGGTATGTGTTTTTGAACGAACGATTATAGAACCGCGTCCGGTTGTATGCGCCTTGTACGCGCCGGCATGCCCCATAATCATCGCACCCGTCGGAAAGTCGGGTCCGGGTATAATCGTAAACAATTCATCGTCGGACAAATCACGATTATCCAAAATCGCCAATATCCCATTACATACTTCGCCCAGATTGTATGTTGGCACGTTTGTTGCCATACCAACCGCAATACCCGAACCACCGTTTACCAAGAAGTTTGGAAATTTGGTCGGCAACACAACCGGTTCTTGCAAACTGCCATCAAAGTTTGGCATCCAATCGACGGTGTCTTTGTCCATATCGTCCATCAAGGACGCACCCAATTTGGACAGGCGCGCTTCGGTGTAACGCATGGCCGCAGCCTTGTCCCCGTCGCGGGAACCAAAGTTACCCTGGCCCTGGACCAACATTTCACCCATGGAAAAATCCTGGCCCATGCGGACCATGGCTTCGTAAATAGAACTGTCGCCGTGGGGGTGATATTTACCCATAACATCACCGACGATACGCGCAGACTTTACAGTTGGCTTGGTCGCAGGTGCAACATCGTTCATAACATATAAAATTCGACGATGCACAGGTTTGCACCCATCACGAACATCAGGCAACGCACGATCAACAATAACCGACATTGCGTAATCCAGGAAACTGGTCCGCATTTCATGTTCCAACGATGATGTTGGAACCCGTACTTCATTTACTTCATTGATATTTTCTGACATACTGCCTTTCCTATTGTTTTTAACATACAAAACATAGCAGATTTTTGGGCTTTTGGTCAAGAAATAAAGCCCAAAAAATCATTTGACAAAAAACATATTAAGGGTACAATAATATGAGCAATAAAAAAGATGAAAATATGAGTCAAATTAAGCAAGCGTTAACAGAAGCCAAGGAAATCACAGACGAATTTCAAAATACACACAGCGACGATTGTTTTGCAAGGGCACATTATTCATGTCAGTCGTGGATACTGGGCAAGATGATTCGGATAACAGATACATTGACCCGCGCACGTCGCGACACACAGAACAAACAAAAATAAGGAATTAGTAAAAATGTTTTTACCATTTTATAAACTGTTTGCCGCAATGTTCACATATTATTTGATTTTGGAAGGCCTGAAAAAAACAGGTTTAATAAAATCAAAATAATTTGAATAAAATAGTTGCGTTTTTATAAATCCTGTGATTAAATAGACGCACAAACGGATTTTTCCCAGGGTGCGTATGATGCTGCTCGGGCACAGATGGGAACAAAAAAGAAAAAAGAAAAACAAGGGAATTAAGTCATGGCAACAAAACGTACATATCAGCCTTCTAAGACGCGCCGTATTCGTACACACGGTTTTCGTGCACGTATGGAGACCAAGGGTGGACGCGAAGTATTGAATCGTCGTCGCGCGGCGGGCCGTAAAAGAATTGCGGTATCGGCAGTTAGATAATAAAAAAACGCCCAGTTGGGCGTTTTTTGTTGGATTTAAAAAAAATCGTCCATGTATTCGGGACGGTTTTATTTTTTATAAAATATGTACACAATAAAAATCCCCACGATTGTGGGGATTTTTTGTTTTTAGTTCTTGCGTGGGTATTTAACCGCAGCCTGGGCCGCCGCCAAACGCGCGATTGGCACGCGGAACGGAGAACAGGATACTGAATTAAACCCAACCTGGTGGAAGAAGGAAATAGATTCCGGATCACCACCATGTTCACCACATACACCCAGATGGATTTTGTCGCCCTTGGTCGCACGTGCCTTGGCAACGGCGTCCTTGATCAACAGGCCAACACCCAACTGGTCAACGGATGCAAACGGATCCGCAACATATACGCCACGGGCACGATATTCATCCAAGATTTTCGCCGTGTCATCACGCGACATACCCAATGTTGTCTGGGTCAGGTCGTTTGTTCCAAATTCAAAGAATTCGCAACTTTCCGCAATTTCATTTGCCAAAACCGCCGCACGTGGTAATTCAATCATAGAGCCAACAGTATATTCGACGGATTCGCCCGTTTCTGCAAACAAAGACTGGGCCGTGGCATCAATAACTGCCTTGACTATGTCTACTTCTTTTTTCGAACCAACCAATGGAACTTCGATTTCTGGGAATACAGCGACGCCTGCTTTCTTGACCTCTAATGCGGCGGACAAGATTGCGCGTGTTTGCATTTCGCAGATTTCCGGATATGTGATTGCCAAACGGCATCCACGATGTCCCAACATTGGATTTTGTTCGTGTAATTGTTCTGCACGTGCCTTGATGAATTCAACAGATTTGCCAATGTGCGCGGCCAATTCTTCAATTTCCGCTTCGGTATGTGGCAAGAATTCATGTAACGGCGGGTCAATCAAACGAATTGTAACCGGCAGACCATCCATAATCTTGAACAATTCAACAAAGTCAGATTTCTGGTATGGTAACAATTTTGCCAAGGCCGCACGGCGACCCGCTTCGTCTTCGGCCAAAATCATTTCACGCATATCCTGGATACGGGATGGATCAAAGAACATGTGTTCCGTACGCGCCAAACCGATACCTTCGGCACCAAAGTCACGTGCCTGTTTTGCGTCTTTTGGTGTTTCGGCGTTTGCCTTGACCGTCAATGTTTTGATTTCATCAACCCATTTCATCAATGTGCCAAAGTTACCGGTCAATTCAACGGAAACCGTTGGGATTTTGCCTTCGATAATTTGACCCTTGGCGCCATCAATAGACACCCAATCACCTTCGTTGATAACAACGCCGGATGTTGTTTTCAGCGTCTTGGATTCATAATCAATTTTGATATCAGGTGATCCCGATACGCATGGCGTTCCCATACCACGTGCCACAACGGCGGCATGCGATGTCATACCACCACGTGCGGTGATAACACCCTGGGCCGCGTTCATACCCGCGATATCTTCGGGGGATGTTTCGATACGAATCAACATTACCTTTTTGCCTTCGGCCGCCCAGCGTTCTGCATCTTCGGCGTTAAACACAGCCTGACCAACGGCCGCACCAGGGGATGCCGGTAGCCCCGTTGCAATGACTTTCTTTTCTGCCCGTGGGTCCAACATCGGATGCAACAGATGATCCAACTGGTCCGCACCAACGCGCAAAATCGCTTCTTCCTTGGTCAACAGTCCTTCTTCGACCATTTCCACCGCCATGCGAACGGCCGCGGCCCCTGCTCGTTTACCATTACGGCACTGCAACATCCACAATTTGCCATGTTCGATTGTGAATTCCATATCCTGCATGTCTTTGTAATGTTTTTCCAATTTTTCACGAACATCACACAATTCTTGGTAAACCGCAGGCATCGCTTCTTCCAAAGACAGACGACCGGAATCATCCTTGCTCATAGGCTGGGGGGTGCGAATACCCGCCACAACGTCTTCACCCTGGGCGTTAATCAGGTATTCACCATAGTATTTATTTTCACCAGTTGCAGGATCGCGACTGAAACATACGCCGGTTGCAGAATCGTCACCGGAATTACCAAACACCATTGCCTGGACGTTAACAGCGGTACCCCAATCGGCCGGGATATTGTTCAATTTACGATATGTGATTGCCTTTTTGGACATCCAAGAACCGAATACGGCACCAATACCCATTTCCAACTGTTTCCATGGATCCTGGGGGAATACTTTGCCGATTTTAACACCGATTTCTTTGAACTTTTCAACCAAATCCTTCAAATCATCGGCCGTCAATTCTGTATCCAATTTGTACCCCTTGTCTTCCTTCATGCGTTCCAGGGTGTGTTCAAACAAATCAATGTCGGCACCCATAACAACTTCGCTGAACATCATGATAAAGCGACGATAGGAATCGTATGCAAAACGTTCGTTGCCAGAATTTTTTGCCAATGCCTTGACCGTTTCGTCATTTAAACCCAAATTCAAAACAGTGTCCATCATACCCGGCATAGATACACGTGCACCCGAACGCACAGATACCAATAATGGATTTTCCAAATCCGCAAACTTTTTACCCATAATGGATTCAACGTGCGCAATACCGGCGCGAACCTGGTCCATTAAGTCAGATGGATATGTCTGTCCGTTTTCATAATAATATTTACAAACATCGGTTGTTACCGTAAAGCCCGCAGGAACAGGCAAACCAACCAAGTTCATTTCGGCCAAATTTGCACCTTTGCCACCCAGCAGATTTCGCATATCTGCCTGACCTTCGGCATGACCATTACCAAAGGTATATACCCATTTGTTGCTCATTAGTTCTCCTTTGTGTAGAAATAAAAATGCCATGGGATTGTGGGGCATGAAATGTGTAAATGCAAGAAAAAAATCGGCACACATGCCGATTTTTTACATTGTGCACGCACAGCAAATTGAAAACAACTTGGACAAATCAGAATCTGAACGCGAGTTTAATACAATCGGAGCACGCGCCCCCAGCACAACACCACCAAATATCCAATCACCAAATTGCACCATTGCCTTAATCGTGTTATTGCCCGCTTCGATATTATCAAACAGCAAAATATCCGCATCACCACGAATTGGACCGTTGTATCCCTTGGTCGTGGCGGCGAATTGTGACACCGCGATATCAAATGAAATGGGGCCGGATATAACACATCCATCAATTTCGCCGGACAGATTCATCTTGTGCAGTGCCGCCGCATCAAGGGTTGCCTGCATCGCCGGATTTAATGTTTCGACCGCACACAGTGGCGCCACGCGCGGACAGTCCAGTCCCATATGATGCGCAAATGACACCGCATTTTTTACCAAACTAATCTTTTTTTCCAAATCAGGATACATCACCATTGCAATATCAGTTAAAAACAAACGGCGCGCACGCGACGGGGAATACAACACCGACACGTGCGATAATATCCCCGCCCCGCGAATTCCGGTTTCACGATTTAAAACAGCACGCAAAATATCCGCGGTATGAATCAGCCCCTTCATTAAAATATCGGCACGTCCATCACGCACCAGTGATACGGCCGTTTGCGCGACCGACAAATCGTCGGCACAATCAAAAATTTCAAAATCCGATATATCCAAATTATTTTTTTCTGCGACGCTTTGTATTTCAGTTGTACAACCACACAAAATTGCATTTACAAAACCCATTTCATGCGCACGCACAACCGCGCCCAACGCGTTTACATCGGTCGCACCCGCCAACGCAACCGTGCGTGGCGCATCCGGACGCATAGATAAAATTATTTTTTCAAATTCAGAAGTCATTATTTTCCCCTGCCCCTTTTTTCGTGGTACAGCATAGGACATTTTTTATTGGGGTCGCAACAAAAAACCGCCCGTGGGCGGTTTATGATTACTTTTTCCATCTTGGACGCCAGTGACGTGCACGTTCGACCAAAAAGAATAATGCAGGGGTCAGGGTAAATGTGAAAATCAAACTGGCCAACATACCACCAATCATAACCGCCCCCATGGCGACCTTCATGCCGTCAACCGACCACAACTGGGGTACCATACCCGCAACAACGGCAATGGATGTCATTAATACCATGTTCTTTTTGTCACGCAATTCCGCCCACAGGGCCGCGAACGGCTGTTCCCCGGAATTTACACGATTTATGGTTGGTTCCAAAACCAAAATATTATTATTTACCACCAATCCCACCAACATAACAAATGCCAACATCGCACCGACGTTCATCGTTGCCCCCGACAGGAACATCATAATGAAGACGCCGGTAAAACTGGTCAAAATAGATGTGGCAATCGTAAATGGGTGCGCCAATGAATTTAATATCGCCGCCAATAACATAAACGTCAATATTGTCGCCAACATAAAGGCCATGCCAATTTCACTGGCCGATTCCGCCTGGGTATCTGACATGCCACCAAATTCGGCATAATATCCCGGTGCCCAATCGATTTTATCCAATTCAGATTGAATCTTGGCCTGGACCGGGCCCATGGTTGATTTACCGATATTTATGTCTATTTCGGTATATCTGTTTTTATTTTCACGACGAATTTCCGGTGTCGCACGGGCGGTCTGGACCGTTCCCAATGCGGACAATGGCACCATACCCTTTTGCGAATTCACATAGACATTATCAAACAAAGATGTGTTTTTAAACGGTTTGGCAAATTCCAAAATAATCGGATATTCTTCGCCGTTTTCTTTGTATTTATAGTCATCGTTACCATACAGGGCCGCACGCAAGGTGGCACCCGCATAGGAATTTTGAATCCCCCAGAAATTCATCTTTTCTTGGTCCGGTATAAACTGGGTTTCCATGGCCGGCAACTGTTGGGCACGAACCGCGGATTGAACTTCGGGAATTTGGTTTACAATGCCGATTATCTGTTGGGCGTACTGTTCACGCGTTGCATCATCAGCACCGAATATATTCAACACCAGATCAGAAGATATACCCGATGACATGGCTTCGCCCGCGCGGATTTGAATTTCGGCATCGGCGATATTTGATATTGCCGGCAATATTTTCTGCGCCAACATCTTGTCCGATATGTTTCGGTCAGACACATCAACCAATTCAACAGTTATTGTTATGTTCTGTAATCCACGTTCACCAATTTTTACAGTGGTTGATTTGATTTCCGGAAACGCCGCCAATCCCTGCTCTATCTGTTGGGCGATAGATTCGGACTTTTCAAATGTTGCACCCATGGGGGCACGTGCACTGATGGTGATTTCGTTTGCGTCCGTCGATGGTGAAAATTCATTACCGACAAACTTCATCAGCATAGTTGATGCAACAAATATTGCCGCCGCCAATCCAACAACACGCCACGGATGCGAATATTGGAATTCATACCAGCGCTGCATACCGGTACGCGTTACATCACGAACATCCTGGGTTAAATTCCCGGACTTTTTTGGTTCGGCACGTTTGCCCCCCAGGCGCAAAAAGCGCGCAATCATCATTGGTGTTAACGTAAACGAGAACATCAAAGACAACAGAGTCAGGTACACAACAGTTAATCCAAATTGGACCATAAACTGACCAACGATTCCGCCCATAAATGCCAAGGGCAAGAACACCACAACGTTTGTGCCAACACCCGCCAACACGGATACAGCGACCTTTTTCGTACCATCGATTGCGGCATCTTCGGGCGTTTTGCCGGCACGCAATTCCTGTAATGCGGATTCAATCAGAATAATGGCGTTTGACACCAATGTTCCCAACGCAGATGAATACGCCAACAATGTCATCGCATTAACGGTAAAGCCCGACCCCTGCATAAAGAAGAAGCCCGCGAACAAAGATGCCGGAATAACAACGCCCGCAATAACCGTTGAACGCCAATTACGTGTAAATGCCAACAATACCAAGACCGTCAACAATACCCCCAAGACGATACCATTTATTGTGCTGTCCGTTTCATCTGATACCGCAACGGACGAATCCGATGCAATCAACATTTGGGCATCTGGGAAATGGCGCGCCAAATCAGATTGCAATTCGGGCATACGTTCACGCAGTTCGCGTGAAATATTTATTGCATTACCGTCGGACGATTTTACAACGGACGCAACAACAACCGATTGACCATTATAACGCGCACCCGTTTCAATATCGCGCGCGGCATCTGTAATAGTCGCAACATCGGACAATTTAAACTGATTTCCTTCGACCGTTGTCAGTCGCAGATTTTCAATTTCACCTACCGATGCAAATTCGCCGATAAAACGCACGTTTGAAGAATCAACCGTTCTTTCAATTTTTCCACCGGGGACATTTAAATTATGCGCCCCCAATGCGGCAACAATATCCATAACGGTAACACCACGTGCCGCCATTTGGTCGGGGTTTAACGCAACACGGATGGCGCGTTCACGACCACCAAAAATGGACACACTGGCCACGCCACTGATTGCGGTAATTTGGTTAGACAACTGATTATCAACATACTCTTCCAATTCACGTGCATCGGCGCCATACAATACAATATCAACCACAGATTCCTGTAATGGGTTTAACTTTTCAACGACCGGTTGTTCCATATCATCTGGGAATTCAGAAATCAGGGAATCCAGTTTGGTTTTTATTTCGGTCGCCTTGTCGTTGACGTTTACGCCCAAATTAAATTCCGCCATAACAAAGGCGCTGTTTTCATATGCGTATGATGTAATATTTTTTAATTCAGACACTTCGGAAATTGCATCTTCGGCACGTTTGACCACCTGGGATTCAATTTCTTCGGGGGCGGCACCCGGATATACAAATGTTGCCGTCACCATCGGAAAGTCAACCGATGGAGTGCGTTCTATATTCATCTTGGGAAAGGATACCAACCCCAAAACAACCCAAACCAAAACAAACATTAATGTCGTAATTGGACGACGAACAAAAAACTTTAACATTGATTATATCCCCTTTGAACTGTCTTGAATAGAAACCTTGTCACCGGCATTTACGGTGGACAATATTACAACATCACCCGATGCCAAACCGGCCGTGACGTACGCCGTTTCAGAATCCGATCGCGAAACCGTTATCGTACGCGGGGTTGCAATACCATCTTGGGCAATCATAACAACATTGTCACGGATGGCATACAGCGGAACAAAAAAACCATTTGCACTGAATTCCGCATAATGCAAACCATCGGGAACATCACGTGTACGAACCACAAACATACCCGTATCCAGGTCCAATCCACCGGATACCGATACAATGCGGCCATCGCCAACACGCTGGCCGGCATGTAATTTCTTGGCACGCGCACCGGTCACATATGCACGATTATTCTTGACCGCCAGGGGTTCATACAACACGCCCGTTTTTCTATCCATTTCCAAAACCTGGACCGGGGCACCAACATCGGCCGCAACACGCGATGCGTTGAAAACATAGCGTGCGTTTTCTGATGCAACCGCACCAAAACGAAATAAAACCCACCCCAACAACAGCAAAGCAATCGTTGCATGCATAATATGCTTGAAGCGTTTTGTGTTTAATGTTTCATATATTTTCTTCATTTTATTCACCCAACTTTTTTACCGTTTCCGCAGACATTAATATTTTGTATTTTGTGTTTAATAACGCCAAATCCAACTGATACAATCCCGCAGATACATCCGCCAATTCAACCGCAGATGTTTGACCAGATGCGAAACGATTTTGCGACAAAGTGTATGTCTTGGCCGCCAAATCACGCGCATTTTTCAAAGACGACAAATTATCACGCAAATGATTATACTGACGAATTGCATTGTCATACTGTTCGGTTGTCATTTTTTTTGCCTGGGCCAAGTCTTGACGTGCCGCTTCGGCATTCATGGCATCAATAGTGGCATTGGCACGGTTTAAGCCACCACTGAAAATCGGCATTTGTAACGCCAATCCCCAATATGCGGACTGGCCCCCACGCTTATCAAATAAATGTCCCACATCACCCGCCATTGACGAATATGTATAGGACGCAGTTGCCGCCAATGTAGGATAGCCGTTTGCACGCTGGGACCGGGCCATGCGTTCATACATGTTGACCTGTTCGTCCAGTATTTTCCACTGGGGCGTAGACTTTAACGCTTCGGCCGACAGGGCGGAAAATTCAGACGGAAATTCATCCGTTAAAACCAGTTGTTCCGACATATCAATACCCGCCAAAATCTTTAACATGCGATGCGCGGTATCACGATCAAACTTAGCATCAGAAACATTTATTTCCTTGGTCGCGATATCGGATTCTATTTTTAACAAATTGCTGCGATTGGCACGACCGGCGGATGTTAATTTCTGTTTTGCCGCGCGGGCATTTTTCAAATCATTTTCCGCCAATTTAACAATTTCATCGGTCATCTTGGCCGTCCAATATAAATCGGTGGCGGCATAGCGAACTTCGCGCGATGTTAATTCGCGTGACGATTGGGCCATTTTGACGGCGGATTTCACAGATTTTACCGCGTTGCCGATTTTGCCAAATGTGTATATCGGCTGGGTCAGGGTCAGGCCCGCCTGGAAAATATTGTCGGGAATTTCGATTGCAACCGACTGGTCCTTGAGTGTTTCAGATATCAGCCCACCCAAAGATGGTGGCAATTCTATCTTTTGGGATTCCGATGGATTTTCAACATTAACCATGTTCATATAAGATGCAGAACCATCCAATTTAAACCAACGGTTTGCGTTGGCGGCATCCAATGATGCCTCGGCCCGGGCCAAATTTGCGTCGGCCTTTTTGATATCATGCGATTCATGCATAATTTTTTCAACCGCATCCCCCAACGACAAATCCAATGCAAATGACGGCATGGTTCCCATCATTGCCGCCAATACACCAAATAAAGAAACAATTTTTTTATTCATTACCTAGCTCCACCTTTTTCAATATATCACGCATAGTACGCAACGCATCGGTCAGACGCATTTCATCTTCGCGCGAAACACCCGCAAAAACCCGTTCTATGCCCGTACGGAACAAATCCATCGCAACCGTCGCCAATTCGGCACCACGTTCGGATACGCAATACCAGGTGTTGCGACGATCATCTTCGTCAATCGTACGAACAACCAGACCATCTGCCTCTAACTTTCTGAACGCAGCACACAGGTTTGGCGCCGACACATGTTCACGGCGGGCAATATCTTTTAGACGGGCACGACCACCATTGTGCAAACGAACCAATATCGACATCATTTGACGCGGATAACCGGTTGTATCAACACGGTCCAAACGTAATTTGTCCGCAATTTTATCTAATGTCCAAATATTTTCTTCCATTAAACGAACAAAGTCCTTGCGTGCCATTTTAAACTCCTGTATAATAGGGTTGATTCATGAATTCGTTAAAAAACTTAATTATTATATATTTTAATATTTTTTATTTCAAGTCCAATTTTCAATTTTTTTTATTTTATTTGACAGCAACGCGTGCAAGTGCCACTATTTCACAGGTGAAAATATTAGGACACAAATAAAAATGACTTTGAAAGATATATTGATACGCTTTGGATTGGCAAAAGACGACATTTTCCAAATACCACACGAACAGGAATACTATGCAAAAATGTTCTTTGATCAGATTTTACCCCAAATCGAGCAAATAACAAATCAGTCACGACATGGATATCATGGCCTGACACATACATGCCAGGTGGCCTTGTTTGGTTTGGATATTGCGTACACCATCAAGCAAGACCCCCTGCCCGTTTTATTGGCGGCCGGATTACACGATTGCGCACGCACAAATGACGAGTGGTGCACCGAACACGGCCCACGCGCCGTGCCAATCGCACGTGAATTCCTGGGGAAAAATTATCCGTATATGTCAAAAGACAATGTAAAAAAGATATTATACGCGGTAAAAAATCATACGTGTGGCATGCGGGCACGCGACGGGGTATCCGCATGTCTGTGGGATGGGGACAGAATTCGCCTGTCATGGGAATTTGAATACAGACCGGAATTCTTTTCGACCATGCGTGGTCGTCAGATTGCGGCCCTTGGGTATGCGGGGCAATTAACATACATTAATAACCAAGAAGATATGTTAATAAAAAACAATATACGAACACGCGAACAGATTGAATACGACCGCAAACATGATGAAATACAAAATAATGTCGGCACGAATTTTAAATCACGCATAAAATAATTTTATTATTGCAAAAACGCAAAATACATTTATAATGCGTAATCGAAATTGGGGTGTCGTCTAATGGTAGGACAAGAGATTTTGGTTCTCTTTATCATGGTTCGAATCCGTGCGCCCCAACCACACTTCGCGTCTGCGACGCTTCGTGTGGCGTGCCACACGGACGAAGCAGTTATCGTGAAGTAGTGTCCACCGTAGCCTTGGCGTAGGCGGACTGGAATATAAATCAAATGTTTTATGTCTATCTTATAAAAAGTATTTCCCATCCAGAACAAAAATACATCGGGCAAACTGGCGATTTAAAAAAAACGACTAACGCAACATAATGCAGGATATTCAATACATACGGCAAAATATAAACCTTGGGAATTGGTAAATTATTTTGCGTTTAGTTCAAAAGATTCAGCATTGGAATTTGAACGATATCTTAAAACAGGTTCCGGATATGCGTTCGCAAAAAAACATTTTTGGAAATAATTTATCAAGGTTTCGTGCGCATCCCAGAGAGCAAAAATATAAACCTTTGGCGAGTTCGAAAGTTTAGTTTAGAAAAATTATGTCGTTATCCACACTTTCGAACTATTGTCTTCTTGTACGATTTGAAGCTTCTAAATCTATAGAATGCGCAGCTAGCATTCTATTATTTTGCTCTATTATGCTACACAATTTTTCAAAATTTTCAATACCATCAATATTTCTTGTAAAAAAATCAATTGCATCAGAAACGGTCTGAATTTGAACATCCTTATCTTTAAATGTCTGTTTGTATGTATCTATTTTACCTTGTTTAATCAAACATACATACTCCATGTATACATCATATACAATTTCAGATTTTATTTTGTCTATAACTTTATAAAAAAATTGCAAAATATTGTTTCCAAAATTTATGACATCCTGTCTTTTGGGATATATGCCATTATGCATTATTTTGTTTCGTATATCCATATTCCAAGCATTAAGATTTATAACATCTCCAAATCTCATAAAATATAATCCGTCAAAAAAACCGTATCTTCTTTCCGATAAACAGAGCCCATTTTTATTTAAATCAGCCTTTAGCCTTCGTTCATAGCATAATAAATCTATTACAAATTCAACAAACGCCTCTCTGGATTTTGCCAACAAAAAGACAGCTTCTGCATAATCCGCCGTCAAAAATCTTTCAACCGCA